>NZ_CP020569.1:5669919-5982405 GCF_002082195.1 Streptomyces gilvosporeus
CCCGACGCCAAGATCCTCCCCGTCCCGGAATACGGAAGCAGCGGCCAGGCCACCCGCTGGGCCGTGGACCACGGCGCCGACGTCATCAACATGTCCTACGGCGGCGCCGGACAGGCCGGCGACGAGTGTGCCTCCATCGCCTACGCCCTCTCGAAGGGCGTCGTCGTCGTGGCCGGGGTGGGCAACGACGCCGCCACGGGCAAGACCTATCCGGTGGGCTGCCCCGGGGCGATCGGCGTCGGCGCGGTCGACCAGTACGGCGCGGCGGCCGAATTCAACAACTACAACTCCGACACGGACCTGCTCGCCCCCGGCGTGAAGATCACGGTCGCGTCGGGCACCAGCGACACCGGCTACGACCACGCCGCACAAGGCAGCTCCGACGCGACCGCCTACGTCTCCGCCGCTGCCGCCCTCCTCAAGCAGAAGTTCCCCGACCTCACCCCCGGCCAGATCGCCAACCGCCTGGTAAAAACCGCCGGGTTGGCCCAGCCGCAAAAGGCCAAGCACTTCAACCTCCCCGACCCCCACTACGGCTACGGCTTCCTCCAGCCCGGCCCCGCCCTCCGCAAAACCCTCGCGGCAGGCCCCAAGGAGGGCCCGCTGCCGATGCCCAAGGGCGATCCGGCCGAGGCCGGAGCATCCTCCGGCGCGTCCCAGGGCGAAGACGCCGGCCAGTCGTCGGACAACGGCACGAACAAGGCCCTCCTCTACGGCGGCATCGGCGTCGGTGCACTGGTCGCCGTAGGCGTCGTCGCCCTCGTCGCGTCGGCTCGCCGCCGTAAGAACACCGGATGACAGCCACGGGCCTGAAGCGACAGCCATGACGTACGACTCGCCTACCCCGACCTCACCGAAGGCTCCCGACACGGCGCAGATACTGAACGCCAATCGTCGTGCCCTGGCCGGACTCATTGCCATCCGTGTGCTGGTCACCGCGCTGCTTGTGGCAGGCCCGGTGGTGGTGTCCCGTGCGACAGGGGATACCTCTTTTCTTCTCGTTCTTCCCCTTGTTGCAGGGGTGTTCGTCTTCATCTTCACGATGTACCGCGTCCTTTACGGTCTCCGTGTCCTCCAGTGCGCGAGAGTGCTCCGTGAGTATCCGCTGGAGTTCCACCCCCGGGTGCTCAAGAAGCATGAGAGGTGGACCCGGTACGGCGACGTGTTCGAGGTCCGCGTGACGACGCGTGGGCAGCATGGGGCGCCGCTGATGCTGGCGGTTCCTGCGGCCGGGCGTCGGGGTTGGCCGGAGGGTGTGGAAGAGGGCGCGTGGGTTGCGGGTGACCTGCCTTTCGGTGGCGTCATGGTGTTGCCGAGGACTCACGCGATGTTGTTCCTCAAGCCCGCGGACTGGGACAAGACCGCCCGGAAACGGGAGGAGGCCGACGCCGAGCGCAGGGCAAGGGCACAGCGGGCGAGGCTCATGGACAGGACGAAACGCGCGGTGATGATGCGGCCGGGCGCCTGAGGCCGCGAGAAGCACTCGGCCTGTCGTAGGACCCCGGGCGCCCGGTCCGTCCGGGGTCCTCCCCTCCCTTCCCCTCATCTCTCCTCACCTTGGCTGAGGGGTTCTGGTCAGGGGTTCTGGAAGCTCACCTCCGGATTCGCGGCCGTCGGTCCGTCCAGCAAAGGCCGGTGGATTCCGCGTAGTTGCTGGTCGAAGAATGCGCCGACGTAATCCCGGGTTATCTCGCCGGAGCGCTTGCCCGGCAGTGGGGCCGAGGGGTCGACGATCCCGGCCTGGGCGGCCAGGACCGGTATGTCGATGAAGGTGAAGTGACCGGCATCGGCCACGGTCAGCCAGCGCTTCCAGCCGTCCAGCCGGCGCCAGTCCCTCGGCCAGGTGGTGTCCTCGGAGGCGGGGGAGTGGCCCGCCTTGGAGCCGAGCATCAGGAACGGGCGTCCGTTCAGCCCGGAGCGGGGGACGGGGGCGAAGAAGGAGCCGTCCATGTTCACCCCGGCGCGGATGCGGCGGTCGGCGGCCATGGCGGTGGCCGCGCTGTTGCCGCCGATGGAATGGCCGGCCATGCCGATCCGGTGGGGGTCGATGAGGCGCGCGTACTTCCGTGCGGCGGCGGCACCCTCAGTGTGGTGACGGCCCGTCAAGGCGTCAAGCAGGAAGGAGACATCGGCCGCCCGCCCCTCGGCCACCTTGGTCATCAGCTTCTGCGCGGCTTCCTTCGACGGGGCGTGCTCCACCGTGTCACAGGCGACGCAGGTCAGCGTGCGGCCGCCGGGGAAGGTGGTGCCGAACGTTTCGTAGGCGTGGTCCACCAGAGCCACGACATAGCCGCGCGAGGTCAGCTCCTCCGAGAGGAGGGTGAGGGTGGCGCGGTTGAGGGAGAAGCCGGGGGAGAGGACCACCAAGGGGTGCCGGCCGGCCAGCGGGCGGGCTCCGGTGTGTGCATGGGTCCGGGTGCCGGAGAGCACCTCGGGCGGGAAGTTCTTGCCCTGCTGCTGCTTTTCCAGGAGGAGTTGGGCTTCCTTGGTGGTCATATACGGCGCGGTGGCGGCCCCGCTGCCGGCGTGCGCCGGGTAGAACATCGACACCATCAGCTCACGGGCACCGGCGGACGGCACCCACGGGTCCCGCCGCGAGGTGTCGACCAGATGCAGGGTGTCGCGCCCGATGGCGTACGGACCGGTGGGGCGAGGGAGCTTCAGGTGCAGGGAAGAGGGTGTGGAGGTAGCGGCGACGGCGGTGGTGGCGGAAGGGGTTGCGAGGGCCGTGCCGGCCGCGGCGAGTGGCAGTGGGAGGGCCAGGGCGAGAGCGGCTAAAACGGCTGTACTGCGACGGATGCTTTTCATGATTCGAGCGTATGTGTCAGCGATCGCCGACGGTAGCGACGAATGTCATGGGTTATTGATGGCAGTTTCCGGAGTGGTTGGTGAGGTGCGCCGCCCCGGGCCGGCGCCGCGGCGGGCCGCGGCCGCTGGGAGGAGGAACTCGCCCAGGACATCGGTCACTTCCCGCACCAGCGGGCGCAGTACGCGAAAACGCGAGGCGGCGAGGGCGCGGGCGACCAGGGGTGAGGTGCGTTCCACCAGGGCGCGGCTGCGGGCGCAGTTCTCTGAGCGGTCGTAGACCCAGTACAGCACCAGGCCCATCTGCTGGAGCCAGAGCAACCGGGGCAGCAGCTCGGCGAGTTCGGCGTCCACCGTGATGTCGGCGCCGTCCACGAGGCGGCGGTGCAGGGCGATGACCGCCTCGCGGGGGCCCTCGGACTCGTCGGAGAACGGGCTGAGCGGGCTGGCCGGGTCGGCGGCGTTCTTGAAGAACTGGGCGGCGAATTCGTGGTACGGCTCGGCGATGTCCAGCCATGCCAGCAGTACCCCGCGCAGCCGCCGCGCCAGTTTGGTCTCGGTGTCGAGAACGACCTGGACGGCGGCCGTGTGTTCCTCGGCCATCTGGTCGTAGAAGCCCTGGACCAGATGCTCCTTGGAGGCGAAGTAGTAGTACGCGTTGCCGACGGAGACCCCGGCTTCCTGGGCGATGGCCCGCATGGTGGTCTTGTCGTAGCCGCGCTCCCGGAACAGGCGCAGCGCGGTCTCCAGGATCAGCCGTCGGGTCTGCTCGCTCTTCCCGCCGCGCCCGCCCGCCACCTGCTTGCCGCGCCCGCCCGCGGACCTGCCGCCCTCGTCCGCGGACCTGCCGCCCCCGCCCGTCGGCACGCCGGACCCGCCCCCCGCCTCAGGCATGCTCTCCCCGCCCCTGGTCGCGTCATCGTCCACCCGACGACCCTATGCGGGGCCGCGACGGGCGGCGCGCCCGGGCGTCAGAGCCCGTGCTCGGCCAGGAAGTCCCCCACCAGCGCCCGCCACTCCTCCGGGCGCTCCAGCATCGGCAGATGGCCGGTCGCGATCTCCGCGTAGGCGGCGCCGGGGATGTGGTCGGCCAGATAGCGCGAGTGGTGGGGGTGCAGCAGCGGGTCCAGCGTCGTGGCGATGACCAGCGTCGGGACCGCTATGCCCGGCAGATCGGCGGTGGTGTCCAGGGTCTGGACGAGCGCGGCCTGTTCGGCGGAGCCGCGGGGCGGCAGGGACGGGTCGGGGTCCAGCGCGGCCGTCAGCTGCTCCGGGGACAGGGCGTTGAGGTACTCGGTCGAGAGTCCGCTGAGCGCCCGGACCTGGGCGAAGCCCGCGTAGTCGCCGCGCTCCAGGAGGCGCAGCCACAGGTCCACCCAGAGGGTGGACCGCGCGTCGGCACGGGCGAGTCCGGCGGTCAGGACGAGGCCGCGGACCCTCTCCGGGTGGCGGGCGGCGGCCCGTACCGAGACCGCCGTCCCCATGGAGAAGCCGATCAGGGTGAAGGTGTCGAGCCCGGCGGCGACGGCCTCCGCGACCAGGGCGTCGGCGAGGGCGTCCAGGGTCAAGGGGCCGTCGGCGCGCGGGGTGTCGCCCGAGCCGGGATAGTCGGGGGCCACGATGCGGTGCCCGGAGGCGGCCAGTACGGGGATCAGCTCCTCGTAGTTGCTCCGGACGCTGCCGGTCGCCCCGTGGGCCAGCAGGATGCCGGGCCCGTCGGGCGCACCGGCGACGGTGGTCGACAGACGCGGAAGCCCGGAGCCGGGCGTCTGGGCCGGAATGCGGTCGGGTGCGGGAGCGTTGGGAATGTTCGTCATGAGGAAGAGCGTGCAGCTTGACGCCGGTGTGAAGGTCAAGCCGCCCGCGGGAGACCTGGGTCACAGGGGAGGACGGGCCGTGATGGGGGAGCGGGACCGGATGCAGATCGGGGAGCTGGCGCGGCGCACGGGGGTCAGCACGCGCTCGCTGCGCTACTACGAGCAGCGGGGCCTGCTCCGCGCCCACCGGGACACCAACGGCTATCGCCGCTATGACGCCGAATGCGTCGAGACCGTCGGCCGGATACGGGAGCTCCTCGCCACGGGCCTGGGCACGGACGACATCCGCGTGCTGCTGCCCTGCACCCAGGGCGGCCCGGCCCTGATGCCCTGTGCCCTCTCCTGGGGTGCCATCGAGCGTCAGATGGTCCAACTCGACGAGGAGATAGCCGAGTTGGAGCGACGCCGGGCCGCGCTCGGCACATATGCGCAGATCATGCGGGAACGAGGAACCCAGGACGAGGCACTGGCCGCGAGCGCCCTGCGGTCGGCCTGACGCGCCGCGCGCCGATCGCCCGCCAACTCCACGCTTCCACCGGCGTGTTGGGCTTGCGACGCCCGGCCGCCGGACGGATCCTCGTGTGCACGCCGCTAGGCCCTGTCGTCACACTCCCGCCCGCAGGAAAGCGGCGTCCCCGGTGCCCCGGGGTTCCCGAACCCCGGGAGACGATGTGCTGCGTATCCACTTCACCCCGCAGGATCTGCCCCGTACGACCGTGGCCGACGGGGCCGACCCGCTGTGGGAGACCGTCCTGAGCCTGCACACCTTGCGGGAGAGCCGGGCCGATCCGGCGCTGGCCGCCTGGCGGCGGCATGCCGTGTGGCACGGCCCGGGACCGCTGCGCACCCTGTTCCCGCTGGTCCCGCCGCGCGGCTACTTCCCCGACTTCCTCACCCCGCCCGCCGCCGCGAACGGCGTCGAACCGGCGCTGGAGGCCGTGATGAGCACCCCGCGCACCCGGCTGCGCGCCGAACTCGCCGCACTGGCGGACGGCATCCACACCACCGGGCAGCGGGCGCTGCCGGGCTGGACGGCGGACATCGCGGCGGGCGACCCGGCCGCGCTGCGCCACCTGGCCCGCAGCCTGCGCACCTACCACCATCACGCGATCGCCCCCGGCTGGCCGCGGATCGCCGAACAGGTCGGCAGGGACCGGGCGTTACGGCGGCACGCCCTGGGCGCGGCGGGCGCGGAGGCGATGCTGCGGACGTTCGGGCCGGCGATGCGATGGCGGCCGCCGGTGCTGGAGGTCGGCTATCCGGTGGAGCGGGAGCTGCACCTTCAGGGGCGGGGGCTGGTCTTCGTCCCGTCGTACTTCTGCCGCGACGTCCCGGTGGCGCTGGCCGACGGCGCCCTGCCGCCGGTCCTGGTCTACCCGGCAGCCGCGAACGACGCGACGGCCCCGGGGGATGCCGAAGGGCCCCGCCTCCGTACGTACGGAAGCGGGGCCCTCAGGGACGTGCCCACCCTCATCGGGGCGAGGCTCAGAAGCGGCGCGTGATCAGAAGCGCCGGGTGATCAGCGCCCGCTTCACTTCCTGAATCGCCTTGGTGACCTCGATACCGCGCGGGCAGGCGTCCGTGCAGTTGAAGGTCGTCCGGCAGCGCCAGACGCCGTCCTTGTCGTTGAGGATTTCCAGCCGCTGCTCACCGGCCTCGTCGCGCGAGTCGAAGATGAAGCGGTGCGCGTTGACGATCGCCGCCGGGCCGAAGTACTGGCCGTCGTTCCAGAACACCGGGCACGAGGACGTGCAGGCGGCGCACAGGATGCACTTGGTGGTGTCGTCGAAGCGCTCGCGGTCCTCGGCCGTCTGGAGCCGCTCGCGGGTGGGCTCGTTCCCCTTGGTGATCAGGAACGGCATCACATCGCGGTAGGCCTGGAAGAACGGGTCCATGTCCACGACCAGGTCCTTGAGGACCGTCAGGCCCTTGATGGCCTCGATCGTGATCGGCTTCTCGGGGCTGATGTCCTTGATCAGCGTCTTGCAGGCGAGCCGGTTCTTGCCGTTGATCCGCATGGCGTCCGAGCCGCAGATGCCGTGCGCGCAGGAGCGGCGGAAGGTCAGCGTGCCGTCCTGCTCCCACTTGATCTTGTGCAGACCGTCGAGCACCCGCTCCTTGGGGTCCAGCTCCAGCTGGAAGTCCTCCCAGGTCGCCTCGGCCGCGACCTCCGGGTTGAACCGGCGGATCCGGAAGGTGACGGTGATCGTTTCCGAAGCGTCGTTCTCGGCGGCGTCCAGGGCCGCGGAGTGCTTGTCAAGCGTGGGGGTGCTCATCAGTACTTACGCTCCATCGGCTGGTAGCGGGTCTGCACGACCGGCTTGTAGTCGAGCCGGATCGACTCGGCGCCGTCTGCGCCCACCTCGCGGTACGCCATGGTGTGCCGCATGAAGTTGACGTCGTCGCGGTTGGGGTAGTCCTCGCGGTAGTGACCGCCGCGGGACTCCTTGCGGGCCAGCGCGGAGACCGCCATGACCTCGGCCAGGTCGAGCAGGTTGCCCAGCTCGATGGCCTCCAGCAGGTCGGTGTTGAAGCGTCGGCCCTTGTCCTGCACCGAGACGTTCTTGTACCGCTCGCGGAGCTCGCCGATCTTCTCGACGGCCTCCTTGATGGTCTGCTCGGTACGGAAGACCATGACGTTCTTGTCCATGGTCTCCTGGAGCTCCTTGCGGATCTCGGTGACCCGCTCGCCGCCGGTGGCGCCGCGCAGCCGCTCGACCTGCTCCTCGACCAGCTTCGCCGGGTCCTCGGGCAGCTCGACGAACTCGGCGGTGGCGGCGTACTCCGCCGCCGCGATGCCGGCCCGGCGCCCGAAGACGTTGATGTCCAGCAGCGAGTTGGTGCCCAGGCGGTTGGCGCCGTGCACGGAGACACAGGCGACCTCGCCGGCCGCGTACAGACCCGGGACGACGGTGGTGTTGTCCGACAGGACCTCACCCTCGACGTTGGTCGG
This sequence comes from Streptomyces gilvosporeus, assembly GCF_002082195.1. GTDB lineage: Bacteria > Actinomycetota > Actinomycetes > Streptomycetales > Streptomycetaceae > Streptomyces > Streptomyces gilvosporeus. The sequence goes on from NZ_CP020569.1 coordinate 5,677,495, forward strand.
GATGCCACCCATCGCGTAGTGCGCGGTCGGCTGGATCGGGATCGGGTCCGTGTACGGCTCGATGCCCAGGTAGGTCCGCGCGAACTCGGTGATGTCGGGCAGCTTGGCGTCCAGCTGCTCCGGCGGCAGGTGGGTCAGGTCCAGGTAGACGTGGTCGCCCTCGGGACCGCAGCCTCGGCCCTCGCGGATCTCCGTGTAGATGGAGCGCGAGACGACGTCACGGGAGGCGAGGTCCTTCATGACCGGCGCGTACTTCTCCATGAAGCGCTCGCCGTCCTTGTTGCGGAGGATGCCGCCCTCACCGCGGGCGCCCTCCGTCAGCAGGATGCCCATCCGCCAGATGCCGGTCGGGTGGAACTGGAAGAACTCCATGTCCTCCAGCGGCAGCCCGCGCCGGTAGCAGGCCGCCTGGCCGTCACCGGTGAGGGTGTGCGCGTTGGAGGTCACCTTGAAGAACTTGCCGTTGCCGCCGGAGGCGTAGATGACGGCCTTGGCCTGGAAGACGTGGATCTCGCCGGTGGCCAGCTCGTAGGCGACCACACCGGCGGACTTCTTGACCCCGTCGACCTCGGTGATCAGCTGGTCGAGGACGTAGAACTCGTTGAAGAACTCCACGCCCTCCTTGACGCAGTTCTGGTACAGCGTCTGGAGGATCATGTGGCCGGTGCGGTCCGCGGCGTAGCAGGACCGGCGGACCGGGGCCTCGCCGTGGTTACGGGAGTGGCCGCCGAAGCGGCGCTGGTCGATGGTGCCGTCCGGGGTGCGGTTGAACGGCAGGCCCATCTTCTCGAGGTCGAGGACCGCGTCGATGGCCTCCTTCGCCAGGATCTCGGCGGCGTCCTGGTCGACCAGGTAGTCGCCGCCCTTGATCGTGTCGAAGGTGTGCCACTCCCAGTTGTCCTCCTCGACGTTCGCGAGGGCGGCGGCCATACCGCCCTGGGCGGCGCCGGTGTGGGAGCGGGTCGGGTAGAGCTTGGTCAGGACCGCGGTGCGGCTGCGCTTCGTCGCCTCGATGGCGGCGCGCATGCCCGCGCCGCCGGCGCCGACGATGACGGTGTCGTACTTGTGGATCTTCATGGGTCGGTTACCTCAGCCCCGGCGTCTAGCGGATGTTCGGGTCGAAGGTGAAGATCACCAGCGTGCCCAGAAGGACGGTGAACACCGTGGCGGTGTACAGCAGCATCTTCAGCCAGAAGCGGGTGTTGTCCCGCTGCGCGTAGTCGTTGATGACGGTGCGCAGGCCGTTGGCGCCGTGCAGCATGGCCAGCCACAGCATGATCAGGTCCCACGCCTGCCAGAACGGCGAGGCCCAGCGGCCGGCGACGAACGCGAAGCCGATCTTGGAGACACCGCCGTCCAGCATCAGCTGGATCAGCAGATGGCCGAGGACCAGGACGACCAGCACGATGCCGGACAGCCGCATGAACAGCCAGCCGTACAGCTCGAAGTTGGTCCGGGTCGTCTTGGGGGTCTTGCCGGTGCGCTTGCGCGGCGCCTCGATGACCGGGGCCGGGTTGTCCGCGTCGTACAGGGACGTCGCGTCGTTCACCGGAGTCGTTTCAGCAGACATCTCGCGTCATCAGCTCCCGAACAGCGTGCGCAGCGTGTGCTGGAGCACGGGGTAGAAGGCACCGGCCATCAGTACGACCCAGACCCCGACGACCGTCCACAGCATCTGCTTCTGGTACTTCGGGCCCTTGGACCAGAAGTCCACCGCGATGACCCGCAGGCCGTTCAGCGCGTGGAAGAGGATGGCGGCCACCAGGCCGTACTCCATCACATTGACGATCGGTGTCTTGTAGGTCGCCACGACGTTGTCATAGGCCTCGGGGGAGACCCGGACAAGAGCGGTGTCGAGGACGTGTACGAACAGGAAGAAGAAGATGAGGACGCCGGTGACTCGGTGAGCCACCCAGGACCACATACCTTCCCGGCCGCGGTACAGCGTTCCAGCCGGCACGGAAAAACCCTCCGGGAGCGGGGATTGGGGCCGCGCCGGCTTCTCTGTCGGTCGGGCCCGGCCGGGTACGGTCCACCGGCCTTCGACATCGTAGCGACGCGCTGTCGGTTCCTCGCGCCGGGGTCCTTAGGTGTGATCAAACAGCCACCAACGGGCTATCGCACAGGCATCAAACGGGACGTTACGGGAGATGCGTCGTAATTCACCGGTGGGTGGCGGCGAGTCGCACCAGCCTGCCGCGGGTCAGCCGGCGCAGTTCGTCGGCGGTGACGACGCGCTCCTCGTCCACGTCGTTGCCCAGCCGCTGGCGGATGGCGGCCAGCACCTGGTCGAGCTGCTCGTCCTCGCGGAAGCCGTCCAGGCAGATGACGAAGACATGGCGGAAGCGCCGCTCGTACTCGGCGTGCGCGGCCCGCAGGGCGGTGTGCGCGGCGAGCGTCCCGGGGCCGCGGGCGCCGGCGAGCGGATGCGGCGAGACCGACTCGCGGGCCAGCGCCTCGTCGATCTCGGCCGGCGCCAGGTCGTAACTGGCCTCGTCGGAGGCGGCCAGCAGCGATTCGAGATCGGGGTACGGGCGGTGCGCGGCGATCCGCTGGGCCCACCGGGTGCATCCGCAGCACGTCAGCAGCGTGGCCTCGGCGTCGTCGCGGGCCGCGGTGTTGAAACGGTCGAGCCCGGCGCCGGCCGTCCGGCCCTGCGGCACCACGGCCCGGCTCTCGGGACGTATGCCGCACGGGGCGGTGAACGGGGGCAGCGTCGTCGGCCGGACGGCCGATGTGTCACCGGACAGCGTGGGCTCCTCGGACGGATGGCGGACGCACTTTACGGGGGGCTGGACGGCGGGGGCGCCAAGCGGGTCGGATGGCCTGCGCGGTCCCCAGCGATCTTCCGGAGGGTGCGATACGGAATCTTTCGACGGGTGCGGAAGGGACGGCTGACGGAAGCTGGAGAGAAACCGGACGGGATCCGGCGACGTTCGGAAGTGGAGGCGGTGTGGTGGCGGAGCTGAGGCGACACGACACCCCGGCGGAAGGGCCGGCGGTCCGCAACCCCTGGGACGGGGGCGACGGACTAGATGTCGCCACGCTAACGACGCTTGTCGACCGCTGTCCGGTGGATGCGCGAATTTCACCCGGATGAGAGAGCTTTCGCGCACTTAGTGGACGGCGACCCCGCACACCTGGCAATGCCTTCGCCCCGAAAAGTGAGGATTGCACGATGTCGAACCCGACCCACCCGAGGTCCCGCACAACCCCGGTGGCCCGGTCGGCCGGGCTCCTGGCCCCGGCCCTGGTCATGGCGCTGGCGCTGACCGCCTGCTCCGGCGCCGCGGACTCCCGGCCCCCGGGCAGTACGGGCACCCAGGCGGCCCCCGCACCCACGCCGACCTGGGCCGCGGTCACCGGCACCCCCCGCGTGATCCCGTCCGTACGAGCATTCACGCCGGCCAGTGGACGCGGCTGGCGCCCGTCGAAGGGGGCCCGGATCGTGGTGCCGGCCGGGGAGAAGAGCACCCTCGCCGACGAGGCGCAACTCATGGCCCAAGATCTTGGCGGGCTGCCGGTCGTGTGGGGTGACAAGACCGTACGTCCAGGTGATATCGAGCTGAAGCTGGCCGGTACCCAGGGGGCGTCCCGGCCCGACGACGCGGCCGCCCGCAGCACCGCCGACGAGGGCTACACCCTCACCGCCCGCGGCACCCGGCTCACTCTGACGGCCCCGACCGACGCCGGAATTTTCTACGGCACCCGCACCGTCAGACAGGCCGTGCGCACCGCCGGGGGCCTGCCCGAGGGCACCATCAAGGACTGGCCTGACCGCCCGCAGCGCGGCATGTCCCTGGACAACGCCCGCAAGCCCTTCAGCGCGGACTGGATCGAGGCCCGCATCAAGGAGCTGGGCGACCTCAAGCTCAACCAGCTCCAGCTGCACTTCTCCGACGACCAGGGCTTCCGTATCGAGAGCGACACCCACCCCGAGGTCGTCTCCCCGGACCATCTGACCAAGGACCAGGTCCGGCATCTGATCAAGGTCGCGCAGAGCCGGCACGTCTCCCTCATCCCGGAACTCGACTCGCCGGGCCACCTGGGCGCCGTCCTCGCCCACCATCCCGACCTCGTCCTGCGCACTGCCGACGGCCGGACGGTCAACGGCGCCATCGACATCTCCAACCCCAAGTCCGCCCAGCTGATCGACTCGCTGCTGCGCGAGTACGCGGCGCTGTTCACCAACCCCAAGGGCTCCGATGCGTACTGGCACCTGGGCGGCGACGAGTACCAGGCACTGATGGCGAGCAACCCGGAGTCCTCCTATCCGCAGCTGGCGCAGGCCGCGCGGCAGAAGTACGGGTCCGGCGCCACCATCCAGGACCTGGCGACCGGCTGGCTCAACGACCGCGAGAAGACCGTGAAAGCCGCGGGCAAGAACCGCATCGAGGCATGGAACGACGGCTTCTTCTCCGACGGGAAGGTCGCCGCCGACAAGGACCGCACGGTCGCCTACTGGACCGGCAAGGAGATCGGCAAGCGCGACCCCTCGGCCTTCCTGCACGAGGGCCGCAACGTCCTGAACGTCAACGACGAGTACCTCTACTACGTGCTCGGCGAGCCGAACGGCTTCGTCTACCCGACCGGTGAGCGGATCTACCGCAGCTGGACCCCGTCGGTGCTGCGCGACACCGCGCCGGTGGCCGTGCCACAGAAGCAGACGACGCCGGCGCGGATCCCCGGCGGCCGCTTCGCCATCTGGGCCGATCAGTCCCAGGCCCAGACGCCGCAGCAGATCGCGGCCGGGATCTGGCTGCCGCTGGCGGCGCTGGCGCAGAAGACATGGAACCCGGGGACACCCACGATGTCCTGGCAGAGCTTCAAGGCGCTGGCCAACCGGATCTGAGCCGGCGGAGCCTTCCGGGGGCGCACGCCGCCGGGTGGGCGCCGGGTATGAGTTCCGTATGAAATCGAGGGACGGCCGGGGCCGCCACCCCCCACAGGAGAGGCCCCGGCCGTCGTTCTCGGGAGGCCCTCACGGGCCTCTAATCGATACAGCGCCAGGCGGCGCGAAAGCGTCACACAGGAGTCACACGCGGTATGGATCGGGCGGGTACAAGTGGTCTGGACGCGGGCCGCTCAGGGCCCGTAACGTGCGGCTTCGCGCCGGAAGGCGCACTGGCCGGGGCCGGCGCCCACGGCCGGCGATCGGCCGTTTTTCCGGGAGTTCCAGATGGTTCGGTGCGCACCGCACACGGCGGCCGCCGCGGCAGACGCGGGTCCCCTCGGGCGCCGCGGCGCCCGACCCGCCGCCTCCGTTTCCGTCGCTCCGTGCGCAGGCCCCGGTTCGGAGCGTGCGGTTGAACGCGTTACGGTCTCCTGGAGCAGCCGGGTTACCCGGAGTCGGCGAAGGGGTTCGGCGGACCGGCGCGGCTGAAAGAACGCAAAGCAGCAAGGACCGGGCGGCGGACATTCCACGTGCGACAGGATGGACCCGTGCGAGGGGACGACATTCAGCCGGACGACAGCCGGCTGACGGTTGCCGTACAGGCGGCACAGGACGGCGACGAAACGGCGTTCCGTACCGTCTACCGCGCCGTGCATCCCCGACTTCTCGGATATGTACGGACCTTGGTGGGCGAACCGGACGCGGAGGACGTCGCCTCCGAGGCGTGGCTCCAGATCACCCGCGACCTCGCCCGCTTCAGCGGCGACGCGGACCGCTTCCGCGGCTGGGCCGCCCGCATCGCCCGTAACCGCGCCCTGGACCACATACGGATGCGCGGCCGCCGCCCGGCCATCGGCGGCGACGAGAGCGAACTGACCGACACCCCCGCCCTGTCCGACACCGCCAACGAGGCACTGGAAGCCCTGGGCACCGGCCGCACCATGCGGCTCATAGCCCGGCTGCCCCAGGACCAGGCCGAGGCCGTGGTGCTGCGGGCGGTGGTCGGACTCGACGCCAAGAGCGCCGCACAGGTGCTCGGCAAGCGGCCCGGCGCGGTGCGCACCGCCGCACACCGCGGGCTCCGCAAACTCGCCGAACTGATCGGCGACCCGCCGGGCGACTCCTTCGGGGAGGCCGCCGACCAGGGCGAAGACGCATCCGCCGGCCCGCCCGCCCGGGGCGCGCGCAGGGGCGGCGGCAGCGCGGGGGAGGTGCCCCCGCAAGGACCATGCCGCAGCGACGGCGCAACGGAATCGTCCGTACCAGGTGTGACGGAATCGGCCGCACAAACGCAGAAGGACATGTGATGGCCGACGACCCGTACGACTGGCTCGACAAGGACGCCGCGGAGCAATTGCTGCGTGGCGATTCGGTCGGTGCCACCGGCGGCGACGGCGCCCGCGAACTCCAGCAGCTGCTCAAGGCCGCCGCGGCCCTCGGCGCGAGCCCGGCCCAGGGCACCGAGCTGCCCGGCGAGGCGGCCGCGGTGGCCGCGTTCCGCCGCGCGCAGCACGGCTCCGGCGCGCGACCGCGCCGCCGCGCCGCGGCCGGCCAGGGCCCCACCCGCACCACCCGCTCCGGCGGCCTCGCCGAACGCACCCGCCTCGCGCGTCCCTTCCGGCGCGGCTTCGCCGTCGCCCTCGCGGTCTGCGCGATCAGCGGCGTCGCGGTCGCGGCCGGTACGGGCGTCCTGCCGAGCCCTTTCCAGGGCGGCGGCCCCGAGCCCGCCGCCACCGTCTCCACCTCTGAGACCCCCAGCACCTTCACCTCCCGCGGCCCCGGCTCGGAGACCGACGGCGCCACCACCTCCTCGCCCTCCGGCAGCCCCGGCTCCGGCAACCCCGCCGAAACCCCGTCACCGGGCGACCCGCACGGCCGCGGCAAGCCGGGCGGCGGCAAGGGCGGCAAGGGTCACGGCGACGACGGCACCGGCCACTCCACCCAGGGCGGCCGCAAAAAGCTCCTCCTGACGCTGTGCCTCGCCTACCAGCGAGGCGAGCTCGACGCGTCCGCCCAGCGCCGCCTGGTGCACACCGCCGGCGGCGCCGCCAAGGTGCACTCCTTCTGCCGCCCCTACCTCACCGACGGGGGCGGCGGCCAAGGTGACAACGATGGCGGGACCGGCGGCGCCGTCGCCGGCGTCAGCGACGGCGGGGCCGGCGGCGGGGCCACCGGCGGCGAGGACAGCGGCGGCGGCAAGGACGGCAACGGACAGGGCGGCAACGGCCAGGGCGACAACGCCCGTCCGCGCGCCTCGTTGACGGCCACCACGCCCACCGGCGCCACCAGCCCCGCGCCCACGCCCACCACCGGCGTCCCGACCCCCTCCACCACCCCGAGCGCCACGGCCACCGGCCAGGTGTGACGTTTTTTGAGCCAGTGACGCAGTACTGATTGAAGCCGACTGGTCATCGGCTGCGCGCGAGCCGGGGTCCCCCCCGTACCCACGGCTACCGCGCCAACGGCGCGGGCGGGGCACGTTCCCCCGGCCCTGCCCGCGCCTTTTATGCGCCCCCCTTTGCGCCTAAACCGGCGCCGCTCTCGCGGATGTGGTTGCTGTTCGTGGGGATTGCTCAATTATCGCTTCCGTCACTACACGGACGTGAGTGCTGGGCGGGGGCATCGTTGGCGGCTTTTCCCCTTGCCGGGGTGGCGTGCTGCCGTACCGCCCTTGGCCTACCGCTCTGCTTCCGTGCTCCCGTCGTGCCGTGCTGCGGTGCGGCGTGGGGGCGGGCATCCTGGGCAGAAGCCGGAAACAGGCGTAAACCGGGTGCGGGTGACCTTGGGAGGCGGACGGTCATGGCGGGCGAATCGGGTGGTGTCCGGCGCAGTGAGAGCGGGCTTCCCATCGAGCCGGTGTACGGGCCGGAGGCGCTGGACGGCTGGGATCCCGAGCGGCGGCTCGGTGCGCCCGGTGCCTATCCCTACACCCGTGGCGTGTACCCGACGATGTACACCGGCCGGCCCTGGACGATGCGTCAGTACGCCGGATTCGGCACCGCCCGCGAGTCCAACGCCCGCTACCGGCAGCTGATCGCCCACGGCACGACCGGACTGTCCGTCGCCTTCGACCTGCCGACCCAGATGGGCCACGACTCCGACACGCCGATCGCCTCCGGTGAGGTCGGCAAGGTCGGCGTGGCCATCGACTCCGTCGAGGACATGCGGGTGCTGTTCGGCGGCATTCCGCTCGACCGGGTCTCGACGTCGATGACCATCAACGCGCCCGCGGCCCTGCTGCTCCTGGCCTACCAACTCGTCGGTGAGGAGGAGGGCGTGAAACCCCAGCACCTCACCGGCACCATCCAGAACGACATCCTCAAGGAGTACATCGCGCGGGGCACGTACATCTTCCCGCCGCAGCCCTCGCTCCGGCTGGTCGCCGACACCTTCCGCTACTGCCGGGCCGAGATCCCCAGGTGGAACACCATCTCCATCTCCGGCTACCACATGGCCGAGGCCGGCGCCTCGCCCGCCCAGGAGATCGCCTTCACCCTCGCCAACGGCATCGCCTACGTCCGTACCGCCCTCGCCGCCGGAATGGACGTCGACGACTTCGCCCCGCGGCTGTCGTTCTTCTTCGTCTCCCGTACGACGCTCCTCGAAGAGGTCGCCAAATTCCGTGCCGCACGCCGCATCTGGGCCCGCGTCATGCGCGAGGAATTCGGCGCCCGCAATCCCAAATCCCTCATGCTGCGCTTCCACACCCAGACCGCCGGGGTGCAGCTCACCGCTCAGCAGCCCGAGGTGAATCTCGCCCGCGTCACCCTCCAGGGCCTGGCCGCGGTGCTCGGCGGCACCCAGTCCCTGCACACCAACTCCTTCGACGAGGCCATCGCCCTGCCCACCGACAAAGCGGCCCGGCTCGCCCTGCGGACGCAACAGGTGCTGGCACACGAGACCGATGTCACCGCCACCGTGGACCCGTTCGCCGGTTCCTACGCCATCGAGTCGATGACCGACGAGGTGGAGGCCGCGGCGGTGGACCTGATGCGGCGGATCGAGGACCTGGGCGGCGCGGTGGCCGCCATCGAACGCGGCTTCCAGAAGGAGGAGATCGAGCGGAACGCGTACCGCATCGCCCGGGAGACGGAGGACGGCGACCGGATCGTGGTCGGCGTCAACCGCTTCCAGCTGGACGAGGAGGAGCCGTACGAACCGCTGCGCCTCGACCCGGCGATCGAGGCCCAGCAGGTGGAGCGCCTGGCCGCCCTGCGCGCCGGCCGCAACCGCCGTACCGTCACCGCCGCCCTCGACGACCTGCGGAAGGCGGCCGAGGGAACGGAGAACGTGCTCTATCCGATGCGGGAGGCGCTGCGGGCGCGGGCGACGGTGGGGGAGGTCTGCGAGGCGCTGCGGGGAGTGTGGGGGACGTATGTGCCTACGGATGCGTTCTGATGGTGCGGGGTGTGCGGGGTGTGCGGGGGACTGTGTGTCTACGGACGCGTCCTGAGGCTGCGCTGGGTGGGGGCGGAGGCTAGCGAGAGGCACCGGCACCGGGTCCGTCAGACTGGTGGCATGTCGTCACCCCGCCGCGTGTGCCCCGTATGCACCCGAGAGATCGCCGTCGTCGGCGGCCGCTACGCCCGTCACGACCCTCCGGGCCGCCGTACGGGCATCGAGCTGATCTCCTGCCCCGGCTCGCGGCGGACGGCGCCGATGATGGCGCCGGCGGAGAAGCTGTTCGACCCGGAGGAGCCGCCGATGCCGGGCCAGCAGCCGCTGTTCTGAGGGGTGCGTGGGCGATCGGAAGGCCCGACTACGGTGCCAGGACGTCCAGTTCGGCCATCGCACCGCTCGTGATCTGCCGCGTCAGCGCCTCCGCCCGCGCCGCGTCGCCCACCCGTACCGCCTCCGCCACCTGGACGTGCAGGGTGACGGCCGCCGGGTCGGGGTCGGTGAACATGACGTGATGGTGGGTGCGGCCGGTCAGCACCGCGGCCACGACATCGGCGAGACGGGCGAACATCTCGTTGCCGGAGGCGGTGAGGATGACGCGGTGGAAGGCCATGTCGTGCACGAGGTAGGCGTCGAGCTGCTGGCCGCGTGAGGTGGCGACCATGCCCATCGCATGCTCGGTGAGCTCGGCGCACTGGTCCGGGGTGGCGTGGGCGGCGGCCAGGCCCGCGGCGACCGGTTCGACGGCGGAGCGCAGCACGGTCAGCGAGCGCAGCTGCCGGGGGCGGTCGCGGCCGGCCAGCCGCCAGCCGATGACCCGGGGGTCGTAGACGTTCCACTCCTCGGTGGGCCGGACGGTCACGCCCACCCGCCGCCGGGAGACCACCAGCTGCATGGATTCCAGGACGCGGATCACCTCGCGGATGACCGTGCGGGAGACGTCGAAGCGCTCCGCCAGTTCGTCCGTGCGCAGGACCGTGCCCGGAGGGACGTCGCCCGCGGTGATCTCGGGCCCGAGGGTCTCCAGCACGCGGGCGTGCGGTCCCTTCCCCTGCCCCTCGTTTTCCATGGCCCAAGCCTACGGTCCCCCTCGGCAGCCAATTAAGTATGACTTTTACATCACAGAGTCTTGAATACGTCGTACCCAATGGGTTTCAGTGGGGCCGGTCAACGAGGACGGCGCGAGCAGTGCGAGCGGCGCGGACAGCGCACGCGTGCAGGCGCCGCGAGCAGTGCGAACAGCGAGGTAGAGCGGCATGAGCACCCCCCACGTGATCGTCGTGATGGGCGTCGCCGGCACCGGCAAGACGACGATCGGGCCGCTGGTGGCCGCCGCTCTGGGCGTCCCGTACGCCGAGGGCGACGACTTCCACCCGCCGGCCAACATCGCCAAGATGTCGGCCGGCGTCCCGCTGGACGACGCCGACCGCGGGCCGTGGCTGGACGCCCTCGGCGCCTGGGCCCACGGCCGCGACGGCCGCGGCGGGGTGGTCAGCAGCTCCGCCCTCAAACGCGCCTACCGCGACCGGCTGCGCGCCGCCGCCCCCGGGATCGTCTTCCTCCACCTCACCGGGGACCGCGCGCTCATCGAGGCGCGGATGACGGGGCGCACCGGCCACTTCATGCCCACCGCCCTGCTGGACTCCCAGTTCGCCACCCTCGAACCGCTCGGCGCGGACGAGGCGGGCGTCGCGGTCGATGTCTCCGGTACGCCGGAGCAGATCGCCGACCGCGCGGTGGCAGCCCTGCACCACCTGGAACCGGTCGCCTGAGCCAACCCCCGTCCCCCTCTTCCCTCCCCGCAAGGGAATCCCGCATCCCCCGACCCTAGGGAATCGCCGTGACACATCTCAGCGTCGAGATACTCGCAGCGGACGCGACGACCGAGCCGATCACCTCGGCCGGTCACGCGCAGCTGGGCATCGCCGTCCTGGCCGGTATAGCCGTCATCGTCCTGCTCATCACCCGGTTCAAGCTGCACGCCTTTCTGTCGCTGATCATCGGCTCGCTGGTGCTCGGCGCGGTGGCCGGTGCGCCGCTCGACAAGGCCATCGCCAGCTTCTCGACGGGGCTGGGCACGACGGTCGCGGGCACCGGCGTCCTGATCGCGCTCGGCGCCGTCCTGGGCAGGCTGCTCGCCGACTCCGGGGGCGCGGACCGGATCGTCGACACGATCCTGGCGAAGGCGGGAGGGAAAGCCATGCCCTGGGCGATGGTGCTGATCGCCGGGATCATCGGCCTGCCGATCTTCTTCGAGGTCGGCATCGTGCTGCTGATCCCGGTCGTGTTGCTGGTCGCCAAACGCGGCAACTTCTCGCTCATGCGCATCGGTATCCCGGCGCTGGCCGGCCTCTCGGTCATGCACGGCCTGATTCCCCCGCACCCCGGCCCGCTGGCCGCCATCGACGCCGTCCATGCGAACCTCGGCATCACGCTGGCCCTCGGCATCGTGGTGGCCGTCCCCACGGCGATCGTCGCGGGCCCGCTCTTCTCCCGTTACGCGGCCCGCTGGGTCGACATCCGCCCGCCCGAGACCATGGTCCCCGAGCGCACCTCCGACGCCCCGGAAAAGCGCCCCGGCTTCGCCGTCACCGTCGCCACCGTCCTCCTCCCCGTCGCGATGATGCTGGCCAAGGCCCTGACCGACATCGTCATCGACAACCCGCAGGACGCCGTCCAGCGCGCCCTCGACGTCATCGGCTCCCCGCTCATCGCGCTCCTCACCGCCGTCCTCGTCGCGATGTTCACGCTGGGCCGCGCGGCCGGATTCACCCGCGGCCGGATCGCCACCACCGTCGAGAAGTCCCTCGCCCCGATCGCCGGCGTCCTGCTCATCGTCGGCGCGGGCGGCGGCTTCAAGCAGACACTCGTGGACGCGGGCGTCGGCCAGATGATCCTGGACGTCTCCAAGGGCTGGCACCTCTCGGCCCTGCTGCTGGCCTGGCTGATCGCCGTCACCATCCGCCTGGCCACCGGCTCCGCCACCGTCGCCACCATCTCCGCCGCCGGGCTGGCCGCCCCGCTGGCGGCCGACATGTCCACCACCCACGGCGCCCTGCTGGTCCTGGCCATCGGCTGCGGCTCGCTCTTCTTCAGCCATGTCAACGACGCCGGCTTCTGGATGGTCAAGGAGTACTTCGGGATGAGCGTCGGCCAGACCCTCAAGACCTGGTCGGTGATGGAGACGTTGATCTCGGTGGTGGGGATCGGGTGCGTGATGGGGTTGTCCGTGGTTGTTTAGGTCTTGGGGGGGGGAGGGGGCTGGGGCTCGTGGCTCCTGTGGTTCCTATGGCTCCCGTAGCCCCCCAACTCCTCCCACCCCGTATGCCATCCGGGCGGATTCCGCCCCGGGCGCCTCACCCCCTCCGGCGCCCGTCCCCGTCACGAGGCCGTACAGGCGGACTTCCCCGCCGGTGCGGCCTCGTGGCACGTCTGCCTCCGGCCGGCGCTGGCTGGCATCGGCCACCGCTTGTTTGAATACCGACATGATCTTTCCCGCAGGCGCGGGATGAAGAGTAGGGGGATGAGGGGGCATGTCGGCAGACATGGCGGCCTGGGTGCCGGCGACGGATGTGGAAGTCGGGCTGTGCGAGGCGCGGGCTAGGGGGGATTGGGCGACCTATTTCGATGTGCTGGCCGCCACGCATGTGTTCTTGGCGGACGGACGGCGTGAAGTGGACGCCGGCTACGGGGAATCGGAGATAGGCGCGCCGTGGTGGAATCCGGCGATCGGGCAATGGTGTCTGACCGTGGTGACGGAAGGGATGCTGCCCGTTCCGAGTGCCGATGTCGTGTTCCACAGCCCGTATCTGCATCAGGTCGGGGAATTGCTCGCCGAGGGAGGTCAGTGGCTCGCGGTCAATCCGGGCACGCCGTGCGAGGGGTACTTTCCGCCGAATCCGCAGCTGTGGCGTATGCATGAGCAGCGCGTGAAGACACCCGACCAGACGAAGCGGCTGCGGGCAATCCGCACGGGGCCGACACGTGGACTGCTGGCTCAAGGACTCGCCTGCGGTGCGCAGTTGTGCATCAACAACGGGTTCCCGTGGAACATGGTCAATTGGCATGGCGCGGGATATCAGAACGAGCGGAGGACGCTCAAGGAATGGTGGGGCATCGAGAGCCGAGCGGGCTGGCTGGAGCAGCAGGAAACCTTGCTCAGCCCCGAGGTGGGGAACTCTTACTGGGAGTTCGTACTCATGGTGCGCAAGGGAATCACTCAGGCTGCGGGGCGCCCCGTGGATCCCATGACATGGCGGTCCGCGACGGAGCAGATTCTGCGGGCGGAGGGGGAGAGCGGGAAGAGCATCAAGAAGGCCGGCGGAATCATCGGAAAGATCCTGCGGTACGAGGCGCGGTTCCGGGCCGATGGGATATTGGCCGAGGATCAGTGCGTGTCGTCGGTGCGGGCCTGGTACCTGGGGCGCGCATCGAATATGGCGCGATGGGGATTGGGCGCTCGGTTCTGTGATGTCGCGGAGACGGAACAAAGGCTTGTGCAGGCCGCGGAGTTGAGCCGGGCGGCGTACAGCTCTTGGGCGGATTTCGGGCTCGGGTTCGTCCTCGGCCGATGTCTGCATTTCGACGAGGAGCGGTTCGGCAGCTGGTTCACCGACATGGTGGACGTGTATCGGACGTTGATGTCGGATCCGGGCAGCCCATGGCTCAACATTCCTTGGTTCGGGGAGCGGGGGGAGATGGCCGGGAGGGCGATGGCGGGCTACTGAGCGCGCGGTCCATTCATCCCACTCAGCCCATTCATCACGTTCACGCCGCCAGGGCGGGTGGCGGTGGCGGGGGCGTCGCGGGCTTCAGCACCAGCTCGAACCACACGGTCTTTCCACCCGGCCCGAGCAACGAGTCCCCAAGCGCACACCCGCCCCACTCGTCGGAGACGAGATCGAGGATGAACAGCCCCCGGCCGTCTTCCGCTTCTGCGGAGGGCGGCGCCGACGGGAGGGGCAGGTAGGGGCAGGTGTCCGTCACGCTGACCCGCAGTACGGGGTGCGTCCAGCGGAGGCGTACGGAGGCTGGCCCTTTGGAATGCCGCACGGAGTTGGTGGCGAGTTCGGACGTCAACAGCTCGGCCCGGTCGGCGAGTTCGAGCAGATGGTGCGCGTCCAGCACCGCCCGGAGGGTGGTTCGCGCGATGCCGGGGCCGCGGGGATCCCTGGGGAAGGCGAGTTCGTATTCCCAGGGTTCGGTGAAGGCGAGGGAAGTGGGGTCTTCCGGGGCGTACGGGTTCAGGTTCACGCGGGCACCTCCGTGTGCGGCGCGATGGTGTACGGACCTTCGGGCCAGTCGCTCTCCTGGTGCCGTGCGGTGGCATTGCCGCGGTCAGATGCGGTGCGCTTCCGTAGAAACGGCGTTCGTGAGTGAGTGGCGTGGGCCACACCGTAGCGCCACGCATACAACGCGTGCTACCTAACTCACTCAAACGTGTGTTGCTCAACTCTCTGATGGACACACGACGTTCAGGATCGACAAACTGTGTACGCGAACGAGGAGTTGAGCCCATGGCACCGCGTCCAGCACCCACCATCCGACAGCGCCGTTTCGGTGCAGAGCTCCGCCGACTGCGCGAAGCCGTTGGCATGTCTGCCCCGATAGCGGGAGAGCGGCTGGGCGCCGACCGGACGATGATCTCCAACATCGAGTCGGGCCGGTTCGGTATCAGCGAGGAGCGGTTGCGTCGTTTGACGAGCATCTACGAGTGCAATGATCCTGGGTTGATAGATGCACTCGCCTTGATGACCGGAGGCCGAAAGAAGGGCTGGTGGGAGGAGTACCGAGGAAGAATTCCGCCAGACTTCCTGGACGTCGCAGAGCTGGAGCACTACGCCACGAGCTTGCGGACGCTCCAAACGGCCCACATCCCTGGTTTGTTCCAGACGGAGGACCACGCCCGTGCATTGTTCGATCTCTTTGTCCCGGCGCTGCCACGGCTAGAGGTCGAGCTGCGCGTGGCTCATCGACTCGCGCGTCACCGCGTGGTGACGAATTCACCGCATGTGCCGTATGTGGGGCTGGTTCACGAGGCGGCCCTCCGGATCCAGATCGGCGGAGGAAAGGTCTCCAGGGTCCAGCTGAACCGCCTTCTCGAAGAGAGCGAACGGCCCAACGTACGGCTTCTCGTGATCCCCTTCGCAGCCGGCGGATTTCCTATGGCCGGAGACACGATGATGTACGCCTCGGCAACCAACCCTCATCTGGACACCGTTGAAGTGGATGCCCCGATGGGTGCCGTGTTCTTTGACTCGCCAACCCACCTGGCCAACTTTCGGCGACGACTGGACTTGGCCGAACAGGTGGCGTTGAATCCAACGCAGTCCAGGGACCACATCCTCGGCATCGTCAAGCGTCTGTGAGGGGGCCGTCTTGGCCAGCGAGATATGGCTCAAGTCCTCGTTCTCTGAGGCTGCGGGCAACGCCTGCGTCGAGGTCGCCGCGACCGGCGATGTGGTCGCGCTCCGGGAGAGCGATACCCCGGCTCAGACGATCGTGGCCGATCGGCGGGCGTTGCGCGGCTTGATCCTGGACATCAAGGCCGAGTCGCTCGGCACACCGCCACGCTGACCGACGGTCCGGACGGTGACTCGGCCGGCGGCTCGGACCATCGAGTTCAACCCGGCGTGACTGCCCGCCACCCTCCGCCGTCCCCGAGGGCTCGGCCGGGGGTTTCTGCGTGTCGTCCCGCATCCCGTAAAGCCAGGCACCCAACCCCAAAACCCTGTGTAGGTTGAGCGCTGTTCAAAGTCAGGCACGGCTGAACTGCCCAAGGAGACAACGAACTTGAAGGCTCGCATTGCCGCCGGCGTCGCCGGCATCTTGCTCGCCCTTGGCTCGGCCGGCGCTGCCAGCGCCTCCGCCGCCCTGCCGTACTACAACACGGCCCACCGCTGCGTCCATCACACCACCGCCTACTGCGGCTGGACCCACCACAAGAAGCCGATCAACAAAACCGAGACCGCCAAGTGCAGGGACAACACCCACTCCTACAGCCGCCACTCCTCCGGCACCTGCTCCCATCACCGAGGCGTAGCCATCTGGTGGAAGTAACCCCCACCCAGCTCCATGGCCTCCGCTTCGGCGGGGGCCTTCCCTGTACCCGCGCAAGGAGAAGCCTCATGACCGACGGCGACACCGCCATCAAGTGCACCGCCCCCAAGCAAAACGGCGATGACTGCGGCGCCGAGGCCATCTGGCGCGTTACCCCCGACGGAGGCGACACCTACGACGCCTGCGGGCAGCACATCACCGCGCCCCTCTTCCGTAACTCTCCGCGCGTCCCGTTCATCGCTGTCCCGATCTGAGACCGAGGGAAATGCCGCCACACAGTCGGATGAAGGCCGCGGTCGGACGGCTTGTGAGGGCGGACTGACGTCGTCCAACAGACCATGAGCCCGAGCGCTGTCGAGGGTGCGGGCCCTGGCTGAGGGTGGAGTCGCCCGTCTGAAGTCATGGCGCATCTTCCGCGGGGCGCGGTGCAGCCCGAATCGAATGACGTCCGTCGCCGCAGTCGTCCTTACCTTGGAGCGGCAAGGCCGACGAATGGCCTCAATGCCTCAACAAGCCTTCATGGGCTGCCGGATGAGCTCCCTGGCCGCGCCGTAAGTCGAATTTAATTGAACCCAAAAGAACTATCGGGCCGGTTTTGTCGCTGGCGTGTTCGACTCGTAGTGTCAGTGCCATGTGTCATGGTGGTGTCAGCGAGCAAGGGGAACTGGGGGGTTCACCATGTCTTTGACCGACGAAATAGCGGCAGCCCATGAGGGGGAGTTGAATCCGGCCGCATTGGTGGGGGAATTCCGGCGCACGTCGGTATTCGTCCCGGTCGTGGATGATTCTCTCATGTCGGCCGAGATGTCCGGAATCCGTTGGCTGTACGCCTTTACGGACGAAGAGGCACTGTCCCATTTCGCCGCGACCCGGGGCGCCGAGACCAGCACCGAGGTGGAGTACGTCCGTGCTGCCGGTGCCCGTCTCCTGGACGTGGTCATCCCCGCGGTCAAGGGCCCCATGGGCGTGGCCGTGAACGTGGGAAGCGAGCAGCCGATGCTGTTTCCGCCGGTCAGCGGCATCGTCCCGGACTCCGCCGCGGTCGACCTCGCCGAGCCGACTCCCGTAGGCGACGTGCCTGTCCAGCCCGCTCCGGGGGGTGTGGCATGACCTCCGTCGAGGGTTACGAGCTCGACCCGGATGCCCTGAAGCAGGTCACCAAAGGCATCCACGACGCGATCGCGGAGCTGAAGGATTTTGGTTTCGATATCAACGCCCAACTCGGCCAGGGATTCGACAAGTTGGCACTCTCCGGAATGGAGGCAGGCCACGCCGACGTAAGTTCCGTATTCGAGTCATTCTGTGAGCGGTGGGGCTGGGGGGTCCGTCAGCTCATCCATGAAGCCGATGAATTCGCGCGTCGTCTCGATTTGACGGCCGGCCTTTATCACGAGCAAGAGCAGTACGTGTCGACCACGATGAAGGTCGGGGCGAATGCCTTGCTGATGGGTGACCCGACGATGACGGCGGAACAGCTGAAGCATCGGACGTGGAAACAGGTCGGCGAGGACAACGCGGTCACCCAGTTCGACAGCGCGGACTACGACCCGACATCGGCCAAGTCCCAAGAGGCAATGGGTGGGCTCAGCGAGGCGTGGGATCAAACAAAGCAGGACGTCTCGACGTCCAAGTGGATGGGTGACGTGGACCACAACTGGGCCCTGCGGCCGGCCCGCGATGTCCAGGAGCAAGCCCGTGATCTCCAGGACCGGGCCAACAGCCACGGTCACGACCAGGACGGTTCGTAAGCCACCGCTTCACCAGCCACCGCAGCACCACATCCGCCACTGCACCGCACCGGCGGCCACTGCACCGCACAGCTGACCGCTGCACAGCCACGACTGCGCATCCACTGCTCCACAGCACAACGGGGGGTAAGAACTCATGGGACTTTTCGGGGACATCGGGGACGGGATCAATTCCGCCGCCGACAAGATTGGCGATGCCGTCGATGGCGCCGAAAAGGCGGTCGGGGAGGGCATCGAGTACGCGACGGACAAAACCGGTGATGTCCTTGACACCGTCGGCGCGCACGGCGCGGCCAAAGCGGTCCGCTCGGTCGGCGAGGACGCTGCCGACGCACTGGGCGCGCAGGTCGACGAGCGTCAGCTGGGGGAGAGCGACGACCCCAAGGAGCTGATCCACGGCGACGTCTCCAAGATCAATGAGACCGCCGGCCATCTGAAGAACTTCTACGCGGCCTTCGACCGCGTCGGCCAGGGCATCCGCAAACTGGACGCCGGGTCCTGGAAGGGCAAGGCCGCCGAAAGCTTCCACGAGAAGTTCGACGCCCACCCCAAGGAGTGGATGCGGGCCGCGGACGCGTGCGAGACGGCGTGGAAGGCCCTCGATGCGTACGCCGACACCGTCAACTGGGCCCAGAAGAAGGCCCAGACGGCCATCGACAAATGGCAGGAGGCCGAGGACAAGACCAAGAAGGCCGTCGACGCCTACCGCCACGAGGTCGATACGTACAACGCGAAGGCGGAGGCATACAACAGCGCCCTGGACAGCGGCTCCGACCCGGGTGCCAAGCCCCAAAAGCCGGGCGCCTTCGTCAATCCCGGCGAAACGGGCCGCGCGGAGGCCAAGGAAATCCTCCAGAACGCCCGCAGCCAGCGCAACGAAGCCGCCGAAAAGGCACACCGCGCCCTCCAGAGCGCGCTGGAACACGCTCCGAAGGAACCCAAATTCCTGACGGAGATGACTTTGGACGCCGCCGACGGTGTGGTGGGTGGCGGCCTCAACCTCATGCATGTCGTCGGCGGCGCGACCAAGGCCGTGGTCGGAACGGTCAACATGCTGCGCACGGTGAACCCGATGGAGCCGTACAACATGGCTCACCCCTATATGTACTTGGCCAATGTCTCCAAGACCGGCCTCGGCCTGGTCAGCGCCGCCGCCCACCCCGGCCGCATGGCCAAGGGCATGCTCGGCGAGGGGTGGGGGAGCGACCCGGGAGATGCGGGCGGGGCTCTTTTCGTCAACATCATCGGGGGCAAGGGGGCCGGGGCCATCGGCAAGGGGCTTGTGCGGGCGGGGGCGAGGGACATAGCCAAGGGTGCCGCGCGAGACGCCCTCAAGGACGGCGGCAAGGTCGCCATCAAAGATCGCGCCCGCCAATGGTGGTGCAGGACCTTCGGCAACGACCCCATCGACATGGCCACCGGCCGGATGGCCCTGCCGCAGACCGACATAGATCTTCCCGGCAGCCTCCCCCTCACCTTCACCCGCACCTTCGAGTCCTCGTACCGCACCGGTCGCTGGTTCGGCCCGACCTGGATGAGCACCGTCGACCAACGCCTGGAAATCGACTCCGAAGGCGTCATTCTTATCGGTGAACAGGGCAACCTCCTCGCCTATCCCCACCCGGCCGTAGGCGTCCCCACCCTCCCCATCGAGGGCGACGGCGATCCGCTCGAACGCACCCCCGACGGCGACTACCTCCTCACCAACCCCTCCACCGGCACCCGCCGCTACTTCACCACCTACACCGAAGATCTCGCCGTCCTCGATGAGATCTCCGACCGCCGCGGCAACCACCACACCTTCGACTACACCGAAGACGGCACTCCCACCGCCATCACCCACAGCGCCGGCTACCGCCTCCTGCTCACCACCGACAACGGCCGCATCACCGCCCTCCACCTGGCGGGCGCGGCTCTCGACGGCGGCGACCAGCTCCTGATGACGTACGGCTACGACGAAGCCGGAAACCTCGTCACCACCACCAACTCCTCCGGCCTGCCCCTCCGCTTCACCTACGACGACCTGGGCCGCATCACGTCCTGGACGGACACCAACAACAGCAGCTACAGCTACGTCTACGACGACCAGGACCGCTGCACCTCACAGGGCGGCATCGCAGGCCACCTCCGTGCCCACTTCACCTGGGGCGACCCGGACCCCGTAACGGGCCTGCGCACCAACCTCTTCTACAACTCCCAGGGCGGAGTCACCCGCTACGAGGTCAACGATCACCACCAGATCGTCGCGGAAACCGACCCCACCGGTGCCACCACCCGCACCGTCCGCGACGCCAAGCACCGCATCCTGTCCACCACCGACCCCCTGGGCCGCACCACCAGCTTCACTTACGACGATGAGGGTCGCCTCACCAGCGTCACCCTCCCAGATGGCACCGCTACCTCCACCACCTACAACGAGGACGGCCACCCGCTAAGCATCACCGGCCCGGACGGCACCACCTGGACCCACACCTACGATGCCAACGGCAACCGCACCTCCACCACGGATCCCACCGGCGCCACCACCACCTACACCCACGACACACGAGGTCACCTCGCTTCCGTCACCGACGCCCTCGACAACACCACCCGCCTCTACTGCAACGAGGCCGGCCTACCGCTCAGCATCACTAACCCCCTGGGCGCCACCACCCACTACCGCCGCGACGCCTTCGGCCGCACGACCTCGGTCACTGACCCCCTCGGCGAAACCACGCACATGGTGTGGACAGTGGAAGGCAAACTGGCGGTCCGTCTCGACCCCACCGGCGCTACCGAGAAGTGGACCTACGACGGCGAAGGCAACCGCACTTCACACACCAATGCCATCGGCCAGACCACTCACTATGAATTTGGCCACTTCGATCTACCCACGGCCCGCACTGACCCCGATGGCGTTCGCCACGAGTTCACCCACGACACCGAACTACGCCTCACTCAGGTCGCCAATCCCCAGGGCCTGACCTGGAACTACACCTACGATGGCGCCGGGCGCCTGATCTCCGAGTCGGACTTCGACGACCGGACCCTCACCTACACCCACGACGCCGCAGGCCAACTTGTCACCCGCACCAATGCCCTCGGCGAGGTCACCGCCTACACCCGCGACGTCCTGGGCCGGATCACCTCCAAAGACGCCGCCGGGCTGCTCACCACCTACGAGCACGACGTTGCTGGCAACCTCCGTCAGGCCACCAACCCCGACGCCGCCGTCACCTACACCCGCGACGTCCTGGGCCGCGTCACCGCCGAGTCGGTGAACGGCCGCACCATGACGTTCACCTACGACGCCCTGGGGCGGCGCACCTCCCGCACCACGCCTACCGGCCACACCACTACCTACGCCTACGACGCCGCCGGCAATCGCACGGCGATGGACATCTCCGGCCACACCCTCACCTTCGACCACGATGCCGCTGGCCAAGAACTGACCCGCACCATCGGTGACAGCCTCCAGTTGGCCCACACTTGGGACCCCACGGGTCGCCTCGCCACACAATCCTTCACCACCACCGCGGCGGGAGCTGCTCAAACGCAGCTCCACCGCTCGTACACATACCGCCCCGACGGCTATCTCACCGCCGTCGATGACTCTCACACCGGCCGCCGCACCTTCGCCCTCGACCGCGCAGGCCGAGTCACCGCAGTCCACGCCACGAACTGGACCGAGACCTATGCCTACGATGCAGCAGGCAACCAGACCCACGCCGATTGGCCCGCCCAGCACCCCAATCCGTCAGCCCGAGGCGACCGGTCCTACGAAGGCACCTGCATTACACGCGCCGGTGCCATCCGCTACGAACACGATGTCCTGGGCCGCGTAACCCTCCGCCAAAAAACCCGCCTCTCCCGCAAGCCAGATACTTGGCAATACACGTGGAATGCTGAGGACCGACTCACTTCAGTTGTCACTCCTGACGGCACCACCTGGCGCTACCAGTATGACCCCTTCGGTCGCCGAATAGCCAAGCACCGCTTGGCAAGCGACGGCGAAACGTTCGCCGAGCAGACAAACTTCGCCTGGGACGGAACTACCGTCACCGAACAAACCACCCAGGCCCTCACTGCTAAAGAGGCCGTAACCCTCACATGGGACCACCAGGGCCTCGCACCACTAACCCAGACAGAGCGCAAAACCGCAGTCTCAGTTCTGCCCCGAGCCTCCCAACAGGCCATTGATCAGCGCTTCTTCTCTATCGTCACTGATCTGGTTGGCACTCCCACCGAACTCATATCTGAGTCTGGCGATATCGCTTGGCGCACCCGAGCGACACTATGGGGCTCAACTACCTGGAATGGCAACGCCACGGCATACACGCCGCTGAGGTTTCCAGGACAGTACTTCGACTCAGAGACGCAGCTCCACTATAACTACTTCCGCATCTTCGATGCCGATACAGCCCGCTACCTCACGCTTGACCCCCTCGGGCTAAGCCCGACCCCCAACCCTGCGTCGTATGTCACCAATCCCAATGCATGGACGGACCCTCTCGGCCTATCGCCCTGCGAAGTCGCCCTTGGGTACAAGAATCATGGTATCGAGGCGTTCGCGCAAGAAAGAGGGATTCATCACTTCATGGGGCTTTCCGCTGATGAATGGCGTGGCCCTGTATTGGATGCCATCAAAGATGGATCGGTAAAAATTCATGTGAGTATGAAGGGTTTCTCGGGGGGGTTTGAAGGTATGGCAAAGAGGGGTTTGGGTCACGAAAAGGGAATAGCCCCACATGCGACAGAAGAAGAGATGGGGTGGATAGCCAGAGCCGTGAGGCATGGCTATCGCGACTGGGGCAGTATCAAGTTCTATGGTCGTGATGGAGAAATTGTCCATGTTCCCGAACCCGACTGGCCAACTTTCGGGAGGGTTATTCCTTTCTTTGACTGAGTCCTTGGAATCGTGCCTCAGCGGCCACCGCCTCCTGCTATTATGAGATTTCTCAGACTCCAACCGTAGAAGGGTGTTACTCAAGTGGAACCAGAAAACGAGTCGAACCCGAAGGTCTCAGAAGTACTGAATCCGGACCTGTACCCGGATCTGGTCCAGTCGGGCGGACTTGCATCTGCCATTCTTCAGACGTCCCAGGCGAGTGGGATTGAGGTGGGGGTAATACGTCCTATGTCATCATCTAAGGAATCTCAGCTCGTCACTGCCGAGGCTATCTCGAATAGGGGACCCATTTCCATTCTCCTAGGTGCGGAAAAACGTTGGTTCTCCATCAGTATCGAAGGTGACGTTCACCCATGGGCGAGCGGTGGCACCGCCGATCTCCTGTCTGTGGCCAGGGTAATTGGGGCGTGGCGGAAGGGTGTGAAGCTCAAGGAGTTGAATGCTCACTTCCCTTTTATGCAGTACGATGAATTGGCGCAGTCGTACGAAAATGGCGACCCTGTCGCGACTCAGTGGGGAAATCTTCTCACGGATGAGATGTTCTCATCCGCCCGAGGGCTGCTGCGCCAGATCCATTCGGATGATCAATTGCGCAAGCTCTTTCCGTTTTTTAGTCACGGCACCCTTCGCCTCGCCAGGGATTACTCCGACAGGACGGCTGGAGAAATCTGGATCACCCCTCTGCGTAGTGGTGGGTATCGAATCGAATCCACGGACTCGGACATAAACAGGGAAGAGGTGGAATCGACGGATCAAATAATCGATATCGCACTCTCGCTCCTGGGTCGCCCGTAGTTAGCTGCATCTTCGGCGCTGCCCCGAATGCGCTTTGCCGTCAAGTGGTTGAAATCCTTTCGTGCGCGTATGAAGAAATCGCAAATAAGGCGACCCAATGGAGGAGTGTACCTAAATCTGGGATTCTCATTCTCCATCTGATCGAAAACGATTTGGCCGCTGTGGGGAATATTGCATCTAGCCTGCCCGAGAATCCCATGACCCAACAGTTGCACTCATTGCTAGCGCTGGTGCAGCGCCTTCCCCGAGCGTGGGCATGTAGAGATCGCGGTCATGAGAGACGGCGACTGCCGAGCGCCAGCCTGGTCCCATGTCGCCATGAGTGAGGTTAGTAGGGACTCCTGGCCTGAGGTCGGCGTCCGCGTAGAGTACGCCCTCACCCGCATGAAGAGATGGAAAGACTGAGGTGGCGGCGGACCGCTGATGCCGCCGCGCGAAGGGGTGCTGGTGGCTCAACGATGGACATCTTCCCGGGGCTGGGAGAAGCAGGACCAGACCCAGGAAGACGCACAGCGGTTGCTTGTCGGCGTGTGACAGAGCGGTTAGTGCACCAGCTGCGTGGCCTCCGTACCGAAGTACGCGCTCAGCGCCTCGTTTACACACTCCGTGGCCTTCTCGGCTGATGTCGCGACGGCCACGTAGCCGTCCGGCCGTATGAGGAATATTCCAGGATGGGACCCATACGCGTCGCCGATGTACCCTTCCGAATCGAGCAGGTCTGCCTTCGAGCCTCCCACGCGGTACACGCGCACCAATTCACCATCCAGAGGTGCGAGTTCGACGTAGGCGCCCAGCGCAAGAACAGTGAAATGCGCCCCCCGATAAGCCTCGAATAGCCGGAACGGCCGCCCATCAGTCGTCGTGCACGGCGCATCCGGCGCCCGATCCCCCGCCCGCAACTCGTCCTCAGGAACATCCGGCCGCAGTTCCTGCGTCAGCGGGCTCTCCCGATAGCCGATGTCCAGCTGATGCAGATCCCGTCCGCGGCGCATGGAGCGGGAGCGGAAGAGGCGCGTGCTGGTGTCGAGGATGCGGGCGGCTATGGGGCGGCGTTCGGATTCGTAGGTGTCCAGGAGGGTGTCGGGGGCGCCGTGGCGGAGGACCTGGGCGAGTTTCCAGCCGAGGTTGTAGGCGTCCTGGACGCTGGTGTTCAGGCCCTGGCCGCCGGCCGGGGTGTGGACGTGGGCCGCGTCGCCGGCGAGGAAGATCCGGCCGACGCGGAAGCGGTCGACCATGCCGACGCGCGGGCGGAAGACGGAGGACCAGCGCACCTCGCGGATCTGGTCGGCGGTCAGGTGGGTGTGGGCGGCGATCAGGGCGCGGACGGCGTCGGGTGAGGTCTCCGGCGTGCTCTCGGGGGGCACCGCGATGAAGGACTGGAACAGGTCCGTGCGGGCCAGCGGCAGCATCATGGCGAAGCCGCCGCCGGGCGGCATCCAGCGGTGCCAGTGGTCCCGGTCGAGCCCGTCGACCCGGATGTCGGCGAGCACCGCGGCGCCTTCCTCCAGTTCGGGACCGCTCATCCCGATGCCGAGGCCCCGGCGTACGGTGCTGCGTCCGCCGTCCGCGGCGACCAGGTAGCGGGAGACGACGGTCCGGGTGCCGCCGTCGGGGAGGGTGAGGTGGGCCCGTACGGTCTCCGAGTCCTGGTCGAAGGCGGTCAGTTCGGTGCCGAAGAGGACGTTGCCGCCGAGGCTCTGGAGGCGCGCGTGGAGGACTTCGACGTTGCGCCACTGGGGGACCATCAGGACGTTGGAGTACGGCGCGGACGGTGTGGGGTCGACGCGTTCGATCAACTGGTGGCGGGAGGCGATTCGGCCGTCCTCCCACATGGCCACGGGCGGGTAGTCGCCGCCGGCCGCCTGTATGGCCTCCAGGACTCCGAGGTCCTCGTAGACCTCCTGCGTACGCGGCTGGAGGCCGGTGCCGCGGCCGCCGGGGGAGAGGCGCTCCTGGCGCTCGACGACCAGGGCGGAGACGCCGCGCCGGGTGAGGTCGATGGCGAGGGCGAGGCCGGTGGGGCCGGCGCCCGAAATCAGGACGTCGACGGTCGGAGGAGTCACGCCGGCTGTGGCGGCTGTAGCGCTCGTAGCGCCCGTAGCAGTCACAGCACTCGTAGCGCTCACAGCGGTCGTAACGGATTCCATGGCAGCTTCCTCACCGGCGTCCTTAACGTTGTTAAGTTCCATGCTTCTGAGAATGCGCTTAACGGTGTTAAGTTGTCAACATGGTTTCGCGCATCGACCGGAAGCAAGTGGTGGAGACCGCCCTGCGCCTGCTGAACGAGGTGGGGCTCGACGGGCTGACCCTGCGCCGTATCGCGAAGGAGCTGAACGTCCAGGCGCCCGCCCTGTACTGGCACTTCAAGAACAAGCAGGAGCTGCTGGACGAGATGGCCACCGAGATATTCCGGCGGATGACCGTACAGCTGAGGGCGGGGACCGGCCCGTGGGGCGACGGCCCCGGTTACACCTGGCAGGACGCCGCGCTCACCGCCGCCCGCGAGCTTCGCCGCGAACTCCTCAGCTACCGCGACGGCGGCAAGGTCTTCAGCGGTACGCGGATGACCGACGAGAGCGCCGCCGGGCCGCTGGAGACCCACCTGGGCCGGATCGTCGCGGCGGGCTTCACGCCGCGCGAGGCGGTGCGGGCCTGGTTCACCCTGTACAACTTCACCATCGGCCTGGTCATCGAGGAGCAGTCGGTCCACCCGGATCCGGAGAACCCGGCCCACCGGGATCCGGCCTACGACCTCGAAGCACGCCAACGCCGCCTCGGGGACAGCCATCCACTGGCGGCCGCGGCGGGACCGGAGATGTTCGGCGATATGGAGGCGGCGTTCGAGGCGGGGCTGCGGATCATCGTCGCGGGGATCGAGGCGACGCGGGGGAGGGGGTAGGGGGAGCCCCCTCAGGCGCTCGCCCTCTCACCTCCCCCCGTGCCCCCCTCAGGCGCTCGCCCCCGCCCCCGTAACCGCGATCCATCCCTTCAACCGCGGCGTCAACGGCCGCTCCACCCACCGGTGCAGCGCCCACGCCAGTGCCAGCATCAGCCCCACCGTCAGTCCCAGCGTGGCGTACGCGGGGAGACCGAGGTCCCGGTGCAGGACGCGGACCACGACCCAGCCCAGGTGCTCGTGGACGAGGTAGAAGGGGTAGGTGAGCGCGCCGGCCACGGTCAGCCAGCGCCAGTTCAGGCGGTGCAGGCCGCCCAGGGCCACGGCCGCGACCAGGACGAAGCCGAGGGTGACGACGGCGATGATGCCGGCCGCGGAGCGGTAGGAGAAGGCATGGACGGTGGGGGCGTGCCAGAGTCCGGCGACCGCGTAGTGCTGGCCTATCAGCCAGCTGACCACGACGATCGCCCAGGCTATGGGGTCGCGCGCGCCATAGCGGTGCAGCAGGTACAGGCCTACGCCGCCGATGAAGAACGGGGCGTACTCGGGCATCAGGACGACGTTCAGGAACGGCTGGTGGGCAGCCTGGGCCAGCGCCGCGGCCAAGGTCCAGCCGGCGCAGAAGAGGACGACGCGGCCGCGGGTGGCGCCGGGCAGGACGATGCACAGGGCGAAGAGGGCGTAGAAGCGCATCTCGGCCCACAGCGTCCAGCAGACGCCGAGCACGCGGTGCACCCCGAGCGGCTGCTGAAGCATCGTCAGATTGGTGAGGACCTCGCTGGGGGTCAGGGCCTTGTAGGCGACCCAGGGGAGCGCGAAGACGAGCGTGATGAGCAGGATCGCGGCCCAGTACGCCGGATAGAGGCGCGAGATGCGGGAGGCGGTGAAGGCCCGCAGGGTGCGGCCCCAGCCGCTGAGGCAGATGACGAAGCCGCTGATGATGAAAAAGATCTGGACGCCTAGGCAGCCGTAGGCGAAGTACGGGGCGAGGGTGGGGAATTGGTGGGCCGGCGAACCGCCCCAGGCCGCGGATATCTCGCCGCTGCGCCCCCCGTAGTGGTACGCCGCGACCATCAGCGCGGCCAGCAGTCGCAGCCCGTCCAGCGCGCGCAGCCTGGAGGAGCCGCCCTCCCGGCTGCGCACCCGTATGGAACGGGGGGCGGGGACCGGCGCCGCGGAAGGCGCGTCCGACGTCAGCTCCGTGGTCGTCATCCGAATACGGCCCGCTTCTTCAGTCGCCGCTGGACGGCCCGCGCCCGCCGCGCGACCCTGCGCACGGTGGCATTGCGCGGGATGAACGCCAGCTGCGAGGGGATCGCGCCGGGCAGCGCCAGTGCGGTCAGGCGGCGGCGTTTGAAGTAGCGCCAGGTGTGCTGGTCCAGGCGCGTGGCCAGATAGCGCTCGGTGGCCGGGCGGAGGTTCGGGTAGATCTGGTGCTGCATGGCGTAGCCGACGGCGGTGACCAGGCCGGCGATGTCCCCGGGGGCGGTGTGCGGCGTCGCGCTGCGGTCGGCGAGGTCGGGGACCAGCGCATCGACGATCGTGACGGGGATGCGGTTGCTGTTCTGGTACGGGGCGAGCCGCTCCAGCAGCAGGCCGGTGCCGGTGCGCGCGGTCGGCAGGTCGTAGAAGGTCGAGGCCGTCAGCAGCGCGGTGGAGAAGCAGCCCACGACGAGGGCCGGGCGCATGCGCTGGTAGAGGACCTCGGCGAGGACCGGGCGGTCCAGTACGGTCAGCGCGAGGTCCCGCTTCTCGGCCTCCCGCTCCAGCAGCCGCGACCAGCGGGCCGGTGCGGACGGATGCGGTTTGAAGACGATCTCCCGGTGGCCGCGCTCGGCGGCGCCCCGCAGCATTTGGACGTGCAGTTCCTCTTCTTCCTCGGGGGTGAGGATCCCCAGGGCCGAGAGGTACTGGCCCAGCAGCAGCGCCGCCCCTTCGGGCACCTCCAACTCGCCGCCGGACTGCGGGAGTTCGTCCGCCTCGGCCAGTTCGGTCAGCACCTTCAGGAAGGCATCGGTCGGTACGGTCTCGGCCGGCACCCCGAACTCGGTGAGCAGCAGCGGCGTCAGCCCCGGCACCAGGTCCAGATGCAGCAGCCGGCCGATCCGGGTGCCGATCAGCGGGTCGAGCTTGTTACGGGTGGGGCCGTAGCTCATCAGGCCGTCGGCGTAGACGTCGAGGGGCGCGCCCGGGAAGACCTGGGCCAGCGCGAGGGCCGGGTTGACCTGGATGGACTCCACGATCAGCTCGACGGGGGAGTCGCCCAGGTCCCACAGCAGCCGCAGATGCCGCTCCCACAGCGGCGCGTCGTCGGCGCGCGGGGACCAGCCGCCGGGGTGGAACGGGCTGATCGTCTCGTTCCAGGACAGCACGCGGTCGAATCGGGTGCTCAGCCGGTCGAAGCCGGGCATGGTGTCCAGCGACGCGGTGGTCTCCGGGGTCGCGGCGTTGTTGCTGAGCAGCAGCAGACGGCGGTCGGCCGGCGCGAAGCGGTCGGCGTCCAGGGCGGCGGCGAGGGTGGCCGCGCCGTAGAGCGTGGACGCCATGAAGATCTGGGTACGGGGCCGGTTCGGCATCAGGCGGCGACCTCCGCCGGGACGGGGCGGCGACGCAGCCGCCGCAGCCGGGACGCACGCTGTACATCCATCGATTCCAGGGCTTCCTTCAGTACGTCCTGCGGCATGCGTTTCATGGCCGCGGCACTCATGGATCGCAATTTACGGGCGACCTGCGGTTCGAAACGTTCGATCGATCCGAGGTGGTGGGAAATGATCGCGCAATAGGTGCGGACCGCTTTCGGGAGCAGCGCCTCCGCATCGCGATCCTGCGCGGTTTCCTCGATCACCTGGTCGAATGCGCGAATAAAGTCCAATTGTCGTACGTCGCCGATCTGGGTCAGCGAAGAGGCGACGCCGCGCCGGTAGAAAACGCCGAGGAGGCCCACCACGGCCATGGATTTCGCCTCGCGGTGCAGCCGCCAGATCCACGGCCGGTCCTCCGCGGTGCGCAGCCCGTCGCGGAAATGCAGCACCCCGTCGTCCAGCAGCCTGCGGTGATAGATACCGGCCCAGGCGTAGGCGTAGTCGACGGAGGTGGAGCGGTCCGCGGGCAGGATCAGCGCGCGCGGGTCCATGACGACGCCGCGCCGGCCGTGCGGGACGCGGTGGACGGCGCGGGCGCGGTTGGTGCACTGGACGTGGTCGGTGCGCAGGAAGTCGCAGCCCAACTCCTCGATGGTGGAGAGGAGTTCGGGGTAGTACCCGGGGGCCAGCCAGTCGTCGCCGTCCAGGAAGGCGACGTATTCGCCCCGCGCCTCGTCCAGGCCGGTGTTACGGGCGGTGGCCAGCCCGCCGTTCTTTTCGTGCCGCAGCACTCTGGCGCCCGGGAGCTCGCGCTCGGCGCGCGCAAGGATCTCGGGGGTCTCGTCGCGTGAACAGTCGTCGACGAGCAGGAATTCGAAGTCCTCGCGGGCATTCGCCGCCAGGCTTTTCAGGGTGTCGGGCGCGTATGTCTGCACGTTGTAGAACGGCACGATGACGGAGAGCTTAACCACCCGGGTGACGTTAGGTGGCCGCCCGGCATTCGTCTTTACGCGGTGCGGACGCCAGGGTGAACGAAGAATGTCGGGATGGTTAACCGGGTCGATAATCGACCGGGTTCTCCATTCGTCGACCCGCTGTTAACCCTTTGTTGCGGCCCAGTTGGCCCGACAAACGGAATGCCTTCCTAGCGTCTTCAACGTGCCATCACGTACCGCTTCCACGCCGCGCGTCGCCGTACTCGCCGACTCGGACACCCGGTGGAAATGGGGCGCTTTGACAGCGTACCGAATCCAATCGGACATCCAGCTTGACGGATTTTTGCTGCGCGGCCGCGCCACGCCCACGGTCCGCCAGCTCGACGAGGTCGGCGCCCGTGCGGACTCGCTGCGCGAAATCCGCGGCATGGATTTCGTACGGAAGATCGACCGTGCCGCCGACGGTAGTGGATACGACGTGGTGGTGCTCGCCTGTGTAGGCGGAGCGGTGCAAGCGATGCTGCACGGCCTCGCCCGCGCCTGGCAGGGGGCCGCACAGCGCCCCGTCGTCGTCACCGGCTATGTCGGCGTCGTCTACGAAAAGCTCGCCGACGGGCTGCTGCTGCGGCACGGCGCGGATGTCGTCCTCGCCAACTCCCGCCACGACGCGGACCGGTTCCGCGCGGTCTACCGCGGCGTCGGCGCCGACGACTCCAGCGTCGTCGAATGCGCCCTCCCCTTCCTCGGCGGCGACCGCTACACCGGCGAACACGACCCCTACACCGTGGTGTTCGCCGCCCAGCCCTCCGTCCCGGATAGCCGCGCCGACCGGACGTATCTGCTGCGCCGCGCCGTGGAACACGCCCGCAAGCACCCCGAGCGCGAGGTGCTGATCAAGCTGCGCAGCAAGCCCGGCGAGCACACCACGCACATCGAGGAACTCCCGTACCAGAAGCTCGCCGCCAAGGCCCCCGGCGGACTGCCCGCCAACTGCCGCCTGGTGTACGGGAACATGGGCGAGGTCCTCGACCGCACCGACCTGCTGGTCACCGTCAGCTCCACCGCCGCCCTGGAGTCGCTGCACCGCGGCATCCCCACCGCCGTCCTCACCGACCTCGGCGTACGGGAAGTCCTCGGCAACCACCACTTCCTCGGCTCCGGCTGCCTTGCCTCCTGGGACGAGCTGGACGCCGGGCACCGCCCGGAGCCCGACCCGGACTGGCTGGCCCGCCAGGGCGTCGCCTCCGACGTCCCCTATGAGAAGGCATTCGACGCCGCCCGCGACCGCGTCACCGCACTGCGCGAGGCCGACCGGCTGCCGCCCCTGGCTGCGTACTACACACCGCGCACCGCCCCCGGCTACCTCCCCGGCATCCTCGCCCGGCACGGCCTGGACCCCCAAGGCGAGCCGCTGGCCGGCCATGCGGAGGCCCCCGAGGAGACCGGCGGGCTGCGCCGGATCGCCCGCGAGACGGTCCGTGAGGCCGCCCGCGGCGCCTACCGCCACGGCGTCCAGCGCGTCGCCCCCGCCATCCGCCGCTGGGGCCAGCTGTGAGCGCCCCCGACACCCCACCCGCCAAGGAGCCCGCAATGCCACCGACTGTTGTGGTCGTCATCCCCGCCCGCGGCGGATCCAAGGGCGTCCCCGCCAAGAACCTCGCCGCCGTCGGGGGAGTGCCGCTGGTCGCCCGTGCGATCCGCGAATGCCGCGCCGCGCGCCTGGTGACCGATGTCGTCGTCTCCACCGACGACGCCGGGATCGCGGCCGCCGCCCGCAGCGCCGGAGCGGTCGTCGTACGGCGCCCCGGCGCGATCGCGGGCGACACCGCCACGAGTGAGGCCGCGGTGCTGCACGCCATGGACGCCTACGAGGCGGAGCACGGCTCCCGGGTCGATGCGGTGCTCCTGGTCCAGTGCACCAGCCCGTTCATCGTCCGCGAGGACATCGACGGGGTCGCCGCGGCGGTCGTCGAGGGCGGCGCCGACAGCGCGCTGACCGTCGCGCCCTTCCACGGCTTCGTCTGGCGCGACGCCGAACCGGAGGCCCACACGACCGACGGCGGCTACGGCGTCAACCACGACAAGTCCTTCCGGCCGCGCCGCCAGGACCGCCCCCAGGACCTGCTGGAGACCGGCGCCGCCTACGCCATGGACGCGGCCGGCTTCCGCGCCGCCGGCCACCGCTTCTTCGGCCGTACCGAACTCATCCGCACCGACCCCGCCCGGGTGCTGGAGATCGACGATCCGCACGACCTGGCCCGCGCCCGCGCCCTCGCGCCGCTCTTCGACGCGGAGCGCCCCGGCGCGCTGCCGACCACCGAGGACATCGACGCGGTCGTCCTGGACTTCGACGGCACCCAGACCGACGACCGGGTGCTGATCGACGCCGACGGCCGGGAGATCGTCGCCGTCCACCGCGGCGACGGACTGGGCATCGCCGCGCTGCGCAAGGCGGAGCTGAAACTGCTGATCCTGTCCACCGAACAGAACCCGGTGGTCGCCGCCCGCGCCCGCAAGCTCAAGGTGCCCGTCCTGCACGGCATCGACCGCAAGGACCTGGCCCTCAAGCAGTGGTGCGAGGAGACCGGCACCGACCCCGAGCGGGTGCTCTACGTCGGCAACGACGTCAACGACCTGCCGTGCTTCGACCTCGTCGGCTGGCCGGTGGCGGTCGCCTCGGCACACGACGTGGTGCGCGGCGCGGCCCGCGCGGTCACCGCGAACCCCGGAGGCAGCGGCGCGATCCGCGAGATCGCCGGCTGGCTCCTGGGCCCGTCCCTGTAACCCCGTTACACGGCCCCGAACCCGTCCCCGAACCCCGTCCCGCCCCCAGATCCACCCCCACACACCCCTTATCCACACGAAGGAATCCTCCCCATGAGCAGCACCTCCCGCCTCCGCACCCTCGGCACCCGCGAGGCCGGTCCCGGCCGCCCCGTCTACATCACCGGCGAGATCGGCATCAACCACAACGGCGACCTGGAGAACGCCTTCGCCCTGATCGACGCCGCCGCCGACGCCGGCTGCGACGCCGTCAAGTTCCAGAAGCGGACCCCGGAGATCTGCACCCCGCGCGACCAGTGGGACATCGAGCGCGACACCCCCTGGGGCCGGATGACCTACATCGACTACCGCCACCGCGTGGAGTTCGACGAGGACGGCTACCGCGCCATCGACGAGTACTGCAAGAAGCGCGGCATCGCGTGGTTCGCCTCCCCCTGGGACGTCGAGTCCGTCGCCTTCCTGGAGAAGTTCGAGGTGCCCTGCTACAAGGTCGCCTCCGCCTCCCTGACCGACGACGACCTGCTGCGCGCCATGCGCGCCACCGGCCGCACCGTCATCCTCTCCACCGGCATGTCCACCCCGAAGCAGATCCGCCACGCGGTCGAGGTCCTGGGCAGCGACAACATCCTGCTCTGCCACGCCACCAGCACCTACCCGGCCAAGGCCGAGGAGCTCAACCTGCGCATGATCAACACGCTGCAGGAGGAGTACCCCAACGTCCCGATCGGCTACAGCGGCCACGAGACCGGCCTCCAGACCACCCTGGCCGCGGTCGCCCTCGGCGCCACCTTCGTCGAGCGCCACATCACCCTCGACCGCGCCATGTGGGGCTCCGACCAGGCCGCCTCCGTCGAGCCCGGCGGTCTGACCCGCCTGGTCCGCGACATCCGCACCATCGAGGAGTCCCTCGGCGACGGCGTCAAGAAGGTCTACGAGTCCGAGCTCGGCCCGATGAAGAAGCTGCGCCGCGTCGCCGGTGTGGTGGCCGAGTCCGAGGCCGCCGACCGCGAGCCGGCCGCCGTCTGACCGCCCGGCAGACAGGAGTTCCGCGAGTGAGCTCACCCGAAGGGACCCGCGCACCCGGTGCCGGCGTCCCGCCCCAGGAGACGACGGGTCCCGCCCGTCGTCTCCTTGGGGTGCCCCGGCAGCGCAACCGGACCGAATCCAGCGGTGACGACATGAGCACGGCCTCCGTGGACCCGCCCACCGGTACCCTCGCCTTCGTCGAGAGCCCGGTCCAGCTGCTGAACGTCCTCGAATGGGCACACACCGCCGAGGCCGGCGCCCTCACCGTCGTCGTCCTCTCCCCGCACGACCCGATGACCCGCGGTCAGCTGCGCCGGATGGCCGAACTCGCCCGCGACGAGGGCCATACGGTCCGCTGGGAGGAGGCCCGCGGCGGCCCGACGGCACCCCTGCGCACCGTCGGCGGCCTCACCCCTCTCCTGCGCCGCGCCCACCGCATCGTCCTCGGCGACCCCTTCTCCCGCTACGTGCAACTCCTCCTCACCCTCACCAAGGCGCGTGACCTCGTCGTCGTCGACGACGGCACCGCCACGATGGAGTTCATCGGCCAACTCGCCCGCGGCGAACGGCTGGTGCGCTGGCACCGGCACGGCAGCGGACGCGGCCCCCGCGATCTGCTCTTCGCCCCCTTCGCGAACACCGCCCGCCGGCGCCTGACCCCGGCCCCCGAGGGCGCCCGCCGCGCCCGCGCCATCGGCCTCTTCAGCTCCATGCCGGTCGAGGTCCCGCCCGGCGTCCAGGTCACCACCAACGACTTCGCCTGGACCCGCGCCCGCTTCGGCCCGCCCCTGCTGACCCGCAGCACCGATATCGTCGGTACCTCGCTCGTGGAGACCGGCGTGGTCGACGCCGACCGCTATCTGGAAGCCGTACGGTCCCTCGCCCGCGCCCACGGCGCCACCCGCTACTTCGCCCACCGCCGCGAGAGCACCGACAAGCTCCGCCGCCTGGCCGCCGAGACCGGCCTGGAGATCGTCCGCCCCGACCTCCCCCTGGAGCTCATCGCCCGCCGCGGCCCCATAGGGCGCCTCATCCTCAGCTTCCCCTCCACCGTCGTGCACACCCTGCCGCTCGCCCTGCGCGGCACCGAAGTGGAGGTCGCCGTCTGCGATATCGACCCCGCCTGGCTGACGGAGCACGCCTCACCGCGCGCCCAGGGCTTCCTCGACGGGGTCACCGGCACGGCCCGCGAGGTACGACGCCTCCCTGGCACGGCCGAACCCAAGGGACTGGCCACGGGGTGACACGGTGCGGCCGAGGGGCCCCGGGGCGCCCGGGGCCCTGTGTCGCGCCCCCTGGGAGAAACTCACTTTCATACCCGTCGTGCCCTCCATCCATGCACCGCCCAGGCTGATTTTCTTCCCCTAACGGGCTGAACTTTTGTTGATCGAGGGACAGTTGCCCCCCTGAGGCCCGTAACCTTCAACGGGTGAACGAACTGATGTCGCTCCCCGGTACCCTCCCCGAGGCCCTCCTGCCCGAACTCATCGACTTCCGCCGCGACTTGCACATGCACCCCGAGCTCGGCAACCAGGAGCTCCGTACCACCGCGGCGATCAAGGAGCGCTTGGAGCAGGCCGGTCTGCGCCCGCAGGTCCTGGCCACCGGCACCGGCCTCATCTGCGACATCGGTACGGACTTCGGTACGGACGCCGCCACGGGCAAGGCCGCCGCCACCGGTACGGCCGACGGCGCCGACGGCCCCGGGCTCCTGGCCCTCCGTGCGGACATCGACGCCCTGCCCATCCCCGACACCAAGACCGTCCCCTACGCCTCCACGGTTCCCGGCCGCGCCCACGCCTGCGGCCACGACGTGCACACCACCGTGGTCCTCGGCACCGGCCTGGTGCTGGCCGATCTGGCCCGCGAGGGACGGCTGCCGCGCCCCGTACGCCTGCTGTTCCAGCCCGCCGAGGAGGTCCTGCCGGGCGGCGCCTCCGACGCCATCGAGTCCGGCGCCCTGGAGGGCGTCGCCCGCATCCTGGCCGTCCACTGCGATCCGCGCGTCGACGCCGGGCGGATCGGCCTGCGCACCGGAGCGATCACCTCGGCCTGCGACCGCCTCGAAATCGATCTCGAAGGCCCCGGCGGCCACACCGCCCGCCCCCACCTGACCACCGACATGGTCACCGCCGCCGCCCGTATCGCCCTCGACGTGCCGGCCCTGCTCGCCCGCCGGGTCGACTCCCGGGCGGGTCTGGCCATCACCTGGGGCCGCCTGGAATCCGGCCATGCCGCCAATGTGATCCCCCAGCGCGCCGGTCTCTCCGGCACGGTCCGCTGCCTCGACCTCGACGCCTGGCACCAGGCCGCCGACCTCGTCCACGCCGCCATCGACGAGGTCGCGACGCTGTACGGCGCCAAGTCCCAGATCACCTACGTGCGCGGCGTCCCGCCCGTCGTCAACGAGTCCACCAGTGCCCAGCTGCTCCAGGACGCCATGACCGTCCGCCGCGGTCTGCACTCCGTCGAGAGCACCGAACAGTCCCTCGGCGGCGAGGACTTCTCCTGGTACCTCGAACACGTCCCCGGCGCCATGGCCCGCCTCGGCGTCCGCCCGCCCGGCGCCCACCACCAGTACGACCTGCACCGCGGCGACTTCGATGTGGACGAGGAAGCCATCCGCGTGGGCATCGAGCTCTTCACGGCGGCGGCGCTGCTCGACGGGGCGCTCGAGGACTGACCGCCCGGCCCGCTCGATGCGATCTTGAACGCGAGCCGGTCGGCCACCACCCCGACCGGCCATCCACCGCCACCTCACCGAACGTCGCCATCCGGTCACGTCGCGTCCCTTCGCGTCGAATCGATAACGTCCGCACAGCGGAGGGTTTTGCGCCAGGTCTACGCGCGTTAATCTCCCGACAGTCGGCGCCAAGGGAGGCGCTACGAGTCGAAGGGGCCCTCGTGCACCGGGTATCCAAGATCGTTGCCGCGGGCATTGCCACCGCGGCCCTCACGCTTTCTCTGAGCGCCTGCGGCGAGTCGTCCACCGAGGCCGGTGGCAAGGACAAGGGCGTCGGGCTCGCCTTCGACGTCGGCGGCCGGGACGACCACTCGTTCA
Organism: Streptomyces gilvosporeus; assembly: GCF_002082195.1. Classification (GTDB taxonomy): domain Bacteria; phylum Actinomycetota; class Actinomycetes; order Streptomycetales; family Streptomycetaceae; genus Streptomyces; species Streptomyces gilvosporeus. Next base: position 5,714,561 of record NZ_CP020569.1, read on the forward strand.
ACGAGGCGGCGGCTCGTGGCCTGGACAAGGCCCAGAAGGACTTCGGTGTGAAGTCCAAGATGATGACCGCCAAGAACGGCGAGACCGAGGCGGACCGCGAGCAGCGCCTGTCCTCGCTGGCCGAGGCGGGTTACAACCCCGTCATCGGCGTCGGCTTCAACTACGGCAAGTCCGTGAACAAGGTCGCCAAGCAGTTCCCGAAGACCACCTTCGGCGTCGTCGACTCCCCCTCCCAGGCCAAGAACGTCTACGGCATGGTCTTCGCCGAGAACGAGGCTTCCTACCTCGCCGGTGTCGCCGCCGCGCTGAAGAGCAAGACCCACAAGGTCGGCTTCATCGGCGGTGTGAACAACGCGCTGATCCAGAAGTTCCAGGCGGGCTACGAGCAGGGCGTCAAGGACACCGACCCCAAGGCGAAGGTCACCTCCGAGTACCTCTACGCCAACGACGACAAGGGCTTCAACGACCCGGCCGCCGCGAAGGGCAAGGCCAACGGCATGCTCGACGCCGGTATCGACGTGATCTACACCGCGGCCGGCCAGTCCGGCAACGGTTCGATCGAGACGGTCGCCGGCAAGAAGGGCACCTGGGCGATCGGCGTCGACTCCGACCAGTACCTCCAGCCGGGCCTGGCCCAGTACAAGAACTCGATCCTCACGTCGGTCATGAAGAACGTCGACGTGGCGGTGTACGACCTGGTCAAGAGCGTGCACGACAAGAAGCCGCTGACCGGTAACAAGAGCTACACGCTCAAGGACAACGGCGTGCGGCTGTCCACCTCGGGCGGTTTCATCAACGACATCCAGGCCAAGATCGACGCGGCGAAGCAGAAGATCGCGTCGGGCCAGGTGAAGGTCAGCGACACTCCCAAGCAGTAGGGTCTCCCGAGCCCGGCGCGACGGCCACCGGCCGCCGCGCCGGGCCGTTCGCCGGAGCGACCCGGCAGGTATTTCGGCTTTTTTCGGCGTCAACACTACGCGCGTAGCGCGGAGTTGGCGCGATATCTTCACCTCTCCGCTCCTCCTTACCACTCCCTGTCCCCCGAGGAGAGTGCGCCATCAAAGCGTCCAGCAGCCCCCAGGCAGACAGCGCCCCCGCCGCGGCACCGGCGGTGGAACTCCGCGGGATCACCAAGCGGTTCCCAGGAGTCGTCGCCAACCACGACATCGACATCACCATCCACCGCGGCACCGTGCACGCGCTGGTCGGCGAGAACGGCGCGGGCAAGTCCACGCTGATGAAGATCCTCTACGGCATGCAGAAGCCGGACGAGGGCACCATCGGCATCGACGGCGACCAGGTCAGCTTCCACAGCCCGGCCGACGCCATCGCCCGCGGCATCGGCATGGTGCACCAGCACTTCATGCTCGCCGACAACCTCACCGTCCTGGAGAACGTCGTTCTCGGCGGTGAGAGACTGCATGGCATCGGAGCCAAGGCGCGCGCCGAGATCCTCAAGATCTCCGACCGCTACGGCCTCGGCGTCCGCCCCGACGTCCTCGTCGAGGACCTCGGCGTCGCCGACCGCCAGCGCGTGGAGATCCTCAAGGTCCTCTACCGCGGCGCCCGTACGCTCATCCTCGACGAGCCGACCGCGGTGCTGGTCCCGCAGGAGGTCGACGCGCTCTTCGACAACCTGCGCGAGCTCAAGGCCGAGGGCCTGACCGTCATCTTCATCTCGCACAAGCTGGGCGAGGTGCTCTCGGTCGCCGACGACATCACCGTCATCCGGCGCGGCACCACCGTGGCCTCGGTCGTCCCCGGCGAGACCACGCCCAAGCAGCTCGCCGAGCTGATGGTCGGCAGCGAACTGCCCTCGCCGCAGACCCGCGAGTCCACCGTCACGGACGTGGAGATGCTGAAGGTCGAGGGGCTGCGGCTGACCACCGCCGACGCGGAGGGCGTGGAGCGCACCGTCCTGGACGATGTGTCGCTGACCATCCACAAGGGCGAGGTCCTGGGCATCGCCGGTGTGGAGGGCAACGGCCAGGCCGAACTGGTCGAGGCGATCATGGGCATGCGCGACCCCGACGGCGGCACCATCACGCTGGACGGTACCGATATCAGCCATCTGCCCACCCGCACCCGGCGCGAGGACGGCATCGGCTACATCCCCGAGGACCGCCACCGGCACGGCCTGCTGCTGGAGGCCCCCCTGTGGGAGAACCGCATCCTGGGCCATGTCACGCAGAAGCCCAACGCGAAGGGCCGGCTGCTCGACCTGAAGGCCGCCCGCGCGGACACCGAGCGGATCGTCGCCGAGTACGACGTCCGTACCCCCGGAATCGAGGTCACCGCGGCCTCGCTCTCCGGCGGCAACCAGCAGAAGCTGATCTTCGGCCGGGAGATGAGCCACCACCCCAAGCTGCTGATCGCCGCGCACCCCACCCGGGGTGTGGACGTCGGAGCCCAGGCGCAGATCTGGGACCAGATACGCACCGCCCGGCACGAAGGTCTCGCCGTACTGCTGATCTCCGCCGACCTGGACGAGCTGATCGGCCTGTCCGACGGCCTGCGGGTGATGTACCGCGGCCGGCTCGTCGCGGACGCGGACCCCGCCACCATCACCCCGGAGGAGCTGGGCTCGGCCATGACCGGCGCCGCCAGCGGCCATCTCACCCATTCCGGCAACGACTCCGCCGCGGAGCAGGAGCCGCGCTCGTCCCAGGAGGGGGAGTCCGAGTGAAGAAGCTCGACAAGAACAAGCTGATCCTGGGCCTCGCCGCGCCCGTCCTGGCGATCGTCGCGGCACTGGCCATCACCTCGGTGATCATCCTGGCCACCGGCAAGGACCCGATCCACGCCTACCTGGTGATGCTCGACTTCGGCTCCAAGAGCGACAGCCAGGTCTGGATCATCAACAAGGCGGTCCCGTACTACCTGTCCGCGCTGGCCGTCGCCATCGGCTTCCGGATGAACCTCTTCAACATCGGCGTCGACGGCCAGTACCGCATCGCGGCGTTCTTCGCCGCGGTGGTCGGCGGTGCGCTGACGCTGCCCGGCTTCCTCCAGATCCCGCTGATCATCATCGTCGCGATGCTGGTCGGCTCGGTCTGGGCGGGTATCGCGGGCCTGCTGAAGACCACCCGCGGCGTCAGCGAGGTGATCACCACGATCATGCTGAACGCCATCGCGGCCGCGGTCATCGGCTACTTCCTCCAGGACGGCCGGCTCGCGGTCAAGGACGGCAACCTCTTCCACACGCCGAACCTCCCGGCCTCCAGCCACTTCTTCACCATCCCCACCCAGCCCGCCCCCCTCGACGGCTTCCTCGTCGTCGCCGTCGTCATCGGCTTCGCGTACTGGTTCGTGCTCAACCGCACCCGCTTCGGCTTCGACCTGCGGACGGTCGGCCAGTCCGAGTCCGCGGCCGAGGCGGGCGGCGTCAGCGTCAAGCGGATGATCGTCACTTCCATGCTGCTGTCCGGCGCCGCGGCGGGCCTGATCGGCATGCCGACGCTGCTCGGCGAGTCGTACAACTACGGCACCGACTTCCCCATCGGCATCGGCTTCACCGGCATCGCCATCGCGCTGCTGGGCCGCAACCACCCGGTCGGCATGGCCGCCGCCGCGCTGCTGTGGGGCTTCCTCGAACGGACCGGCACCCAGCTGGAATTCGAGAACTACCAGCAGGAGATCGTCGGCGTGATGCAGGGCGTCATTGTGCTGTGCGTCGTCGTCGCCTACGAACTCGTGCGGCGCTACGGCCTCAGACTCCAGCAGCGGCAGGTCGGCGCGGAGCTCGCCGCCCAGGCCCGTAAGACCGAGAAGGCGGAGGTGTCCGCATGAGTACGAACCTCACGGCTGCGGTCGAGCAGAGCCCCGGCAGCAAGCCCGAATCCAAGCCCAAGTCCCCCCGGGCCAAGCTCAGCTACCCCAAGGTCCTGCTGATCGTCTCGGGCGGCCTGATCCTGCTGTCCCTGCTGCGGGTGATCACCGGCGCCACCAACCTGACCGAATCCGGCCAGTACACCGCCGCGCTCAACGCCGCCGTGCCGATCGGCCTGGCCGGTCTCGGCGGTCTGTGGGCCGAGCGCTCCGGCGTCATCAACATCGGCCTCGAAGGCATGATGATGCTCGGGGCCTTCTCCGCCGGCGCGGTCGGCTGGGAGCACGGACCCTGGGCCGCGGCGGCGGCCGGCATCGTCGGCGGCGCGCTAGGCGGACTGCTGCACGCCGTCGTCACCGTCACCTTCGGCGTCGACCACATCATCTCCGGCGTCGCCATCAACATCATGGCGCTCGGCGTGACCCAGTTCCTCGCCAAGCTGTGGTTCGGCGCGGACGGCAGCGCGGCGGCGGCCGCCGGCGGCAACGACAAGCAGTCGCCACCGATGCCCGACATGCCGACGTTCACCGTCCCCGGCCTGTCCGGCTGGCTCCACTCCATCGAGCAGCACCACTGGTTCCTGGTCTCCGACGTGGCCGGCATCCTCGGCTCCCTGGTCACCAACGTCTCCTGGCTGACCCTGCTCACCGTCGTCCTCTTCGTGCTCAGCGCCTTCGTCCTGTGGCGTTCCGCCTTCGGTCTGCGGCTGCGCTCCTGCGGCGAGGGCCCGATCGCGGCCGAGTCGCTGGGCGTCAACGTCTACCGCTACAAGTACGCGGCGGTGACCGTCTCCGGTGCGCTGGCCGGTCTCGGCGGCGCGTTCCTGGCGATCTACGTGCACATCTACCAGGACGGCCAGACCGGCGGCCGCGGCTACATCGGCCTCGCCACCATGATCTTCGGCAACTGGCGGCCGGGCGGCGTCGCCATGGGCGCCGGCCTGTTCGGCTTCATGGACGCGCTCCAGCTGCGCGGCGGCGGCCCCACCGTCCACGCGCTGCTGCTCCTGCTGGCCGTGCTGCTGGTCGGCCTGGCGGTATGGAAGCTGCGCGGCGGGCAGCGCATCCAGGCCGCGACCAGCCTGGCCGCCGCCGCACTGCTCGCCGTCTGGTACGCCACCAGCGACACGGTCCCGCTGGAGATCGTCGGCGTCGCCCCGTACATCGCTACGCTGCTGGTGCTCTCGCTGGCCGCGCAGCGGCTGCGGCCGCCGAAGGCCATCGGCAAGATCTACCGGAGAGGCCAGGGCAAGTGATCACAGCTCCCGACTGGGAGTCACTGCGGACGCAGGCCCGGGACGCGATGTCCCGGGCCTACGCCCCGTATTCCGGCTATCCCGTCGGCGCCGCCGCCCTGGTGGACGACGGCCGCACGGTCACCGGCTGCAATGTCGAGAACGCCTCGTACGGCCTCGCTCTGTGCGCCGAATGCGGCCTGGTGTCGGCGCTGTTCGCCGGGGGCGGCGGCCGCCTGACCGCCTTCACCTGCGTCGACGGCGAGGGCGAACTCCTCGTCCCGTGCGGCCGCTGCCGCCAGCTGCTGTACGAGCACGGCGGCCCGGACCTCCTGGTCGATACGGCCGCCGGCATCCGGCCGTTGTCGGACCTGCTGCCCGACGCGTTCGGGCCCGGCCACCTGGCCCCCTGACGCACGAGGGTGGCCGGATCCCGTCCGGTCTGGCCACCCTCGTGTCTATGCGTGTAGAACGTAGGCGTAGAGAACGGGAGCCACCCGTGCGAAAGGAACGGTCCATGGACGTCATCTCCGTCATCCGCACCAAGCGCGACCGCGGCGAGCTGACCGGCGATCAGATCGACTGGGTCATCGACGCCTACACCCGCGGCGAGGTCGCCCACGAACAGATGTCGTCGCTGGCCATGGCCATCTTCCTCAACGGGATGAACCGCACGGAGATCGCCCGCTGGACCGCCGCCATGATCGCCTCCGGCGAGCGCATGGACTTCTCCGCCCTCACCCGCCCCACCACCGACAAGCACTCCACCGGCGGCGTCGGCGACAAGATCACCCTCCCGCTCGCCCCCCTCGTCGCCGCCTGCGGCGCCGCCGTCCCCCAACTCTCCGGCCGCGGCCTGGGCCACACCGGCGGCACCCTCGACAAGCTCGAATCCATCCCCGGCTGGCGCGCCCACCTCTCCAACACCGAGATGCTGGACGTCCTGAGCGCCGCCGGCTCCGTCATCTGCGCCGCCGGCGACGGCCTCGCCCCCGCCGACAAGAAGCTCTACGCCCTCCGCGACGTCACCGGCACCGTCGAGTCCATCCCCCTCATCGCCTCCTCGATCATGTCCAAGAAGATCGCCGAGGGCACCGGCGCGCTCGTCCTGGACGTCAAGGTCGGCTCCGGCGCCTTCATGAAGCACCTCGACGACGCCCGCGAACTCGCCGCCACCATGGTCGAGTTGGGCACCGACCACGGCGTACGGACCACGGCCCTGCTCACCGACATGGCCACCCCGCTCGGCCGGACCGTCGGCAACGCCCTCGAAGTCCGCGAATCCGTCGAGGTCCTGGCCGGCGGCGGTCCCGCCGACGTGGTGGAACTGACCCTCGCCCTCGCCCGCGAGATGCTCGACGCGGCGGGCCTGAAGGACGCCAACCCCGCCAAGGCCCTCGCCGACGGCACCGCCATGGACCACTGGCGCCGCATGATCACCGCCCAGGGCGGCGACCCCGACGCCCCCCTCCCGTCGGCCCGCGAGCAGCACGTCATCACCGCCCCGTCCTCCGGCGTCCTCACCACCCTCGACGCCTACGCCATCGGCCTCACCGCCTGGCGCCTCGGCGCCGGCCGCGCCCGCAAGGAGGACCCGGTCCAGGCGGGCGCGGGCGTAGAACTCCACGCTAAGCCGGGGGATGCGGTCGTGGCGGGCCAGCCCCTCCTCACCCTCCACACCGACACCCCGGAGAAGCTCCCGTACGCGACGGAGGCCCTGGAGGGGGCTTACACGGTCGCCCCCTCGGGTACGGCCTTCAGCGCCTCGCCGGTGGTGCTGGAACGTATCGGCTGAGCTGGGGTTTCTCGTCCGGGTGAACGGGATCGGTGGACCGGTTCGGGTCCTGTTCGGCATGCTGGGATCGGTGACGTACCGATAGAGGAGACCGCCATGAGCGCACTCACCGTCGACCACACCGCGGGCAACAGCCCCGAGTGGGACGACCTCGTCCGTATCTGGGAGCAGGCGGACGCGCCCGAGGGCTGGAAGGTGGAGATCATCGAGGGGATCGTCACCATGTCGCCGCCGCCCGACAGCATCCACAACTTCATCGCTGTGAAGGTTCAGCGCCGCCTGTACTCCGTGCTCCCGGAGGACTGGGATATCTACCAGACCCTCGGGACGGCAGTCCCCGTACGCAAGGGCTGCTACATCCCGGACCTTGCAGTGGTCCCAGACGATGTCGTCCTCGACAAAACCGGCGAATACGTCCCGGCGGCTGCGGCCAAGCTGGTCGTCGAGGTCACATCGAAGTCCAATGCAAGCAACGACCGGATCGCCAAGGCCGCAGGATACGCCCGAGCCGGCGTCCCGCTCTATCTGCTCGTCGACCGCTGGGCCCCCGCCGGGCCGACCATCACCCTCTACGGCGAGCCGACCGGCGACGTCTACCGCGTCCTTCAGACCGTGAAGTTCGGCGACGAACTGGTGCTTCCCGCGCCCTTCGAACTCGCCCTGGACACCGGCCTCTTCCCCGTCGACTGACGTCGAACGATCGCCGAGGGCCCGCCCCGTCAGGACGGCTGACCGGGCGGGCCCTTCTCGTTGGCGCGGATGCCCGGCCCGTCCTCCTGGCCGCCCGCCGATGTCCGTTCTCGCGCTCCGAGTTGTACTCCGTCTGGCCGTGCGTCTAAGATTTTGGCCGACCGGTCAGAAAACGGCCCGGGTGGCCAGTCTGGGCCCGGTCCAAGGGGAGAAAGGTGGAGCGGAACGTGGCGGAGCAGCCCGAGCGCTCGTTCATCGAGAAGGCACGGCGCGCGCAGATCGTTGATGCGGCTGTCGAGACCATTGCGGCACGGGGGTTCGCAAAGGCTTCGCTGGCTCAGATCGCCGAGCGGGCCGGGATCAGCAAGGGCGTGATCTCGTACCACTTCGCCGGAAAGGACGAGCTGATCGAGCTGGTCGTCGAGCAGGTCTACGAGCGCATCGGCGCGTTCGTGGGCCCCCGGATGGAGGAGCAGAAGGAACGGGAGGGCGGGGGCGGCTGGCTGCGCGTCTACATCCAGTCCGTCGCCGAGTACATGGCGGGGCATCGCACCCAGCTCACCGCGCTCGCCGAGATCTTCGGCAACTTCCGCAAGGGGGACGGGGCTCCGCGCTACGACGTCGTCACCAGCGAATCGCTGTATGTCGCGCTGGAGGAGGGGTTTCGCGAGGGCCAGGAGCGCGGCGACTTCCGCCCGTTCGACGTCCGGACGATGGCCGTCAGCCTCCAGTCCGGGATCGACGCGATGTTCGCGTACTGGAGCGCCTATCCCGAGCACGACCTGGCCGCGCACGCCCGCGAACTCGCCGACCTCTTCGAGCACGCCACCCGCGCCGAGGGTCGTCCCGCCGCGGACCACCGGCCGGGAGAGCACTGATCACTTAGCCACGGCCGAGCACAGCCGACGAGCCACGGCTGAGCACAGCCGACGAAACGAACGGGGGAATGAACGAGCCATGACGATGGATGGATTGAGGCAGGCGGCCTCGGAGAACGAGGCGGCCCCACCGGCCGCCGCGCCCCCTCAGCGGGCGCGGCTGCTGTACATCGACAATCTGCGCATCGCACTGACGGCCCTGGTGGTGCTGCACCACACCGCCGTCACCTACGGCAACATCCCGGCCTGGTACTACACCGAGCCCGCCAAGGACGGCTCCGGGCTGCTCCTGGACGTCTTCGTCATGTTCAACCAGGCGTTCTTCATGGGGTTCTTCTTCATGATTGCCGGGTACTTCACCCCGCCCTCGTACGACCGCAAGGGCGGGCGCCTCTTCTACCGCGACCGGCTCAAGCGCCTCGGCATCCCGCTGCTCGTCTTCATCCTGCTGATCCGGCCCATGGTGAACTTCGTCGGGTTCGAGCAGTTCCGCGACCGCCTGCCCTACTGGCTCTACTACTTCGTGAGCTGGGACGCGGGGCCGATGTGGTTCGTCGAGGTGCTGTTGGTACTCGCGGGGGTGTATGTGCTGATACGGCGCCGGGATGACCGCCGGGCGGGTGGCAAGGCGGACGGCAGTGCGTTCGCCGCCGAGGCCGACCACCAGGCGGCGTACGGACCGCGGCGCGCACCGGACCACAAGCCCCTTCGGCCGGGCGCCATCATCGCCTTCACCGTCGCGCTCGCCCTCGCCACGTACCTGTGGCGCATGCTCGTACCGACCGGCACGTACTTCCCCGTCGTCGGCCTGCCGACCCCCAACTTCCTTCCGCAGTACGCGAGTTTCTTCGTCATCGGCGTCCTCGCCTTCCGGCGCGGCTGGCCGCAGACGCTCTCCCGTACCGCCGGCCGGGTCGGCTTCACCGTCACCGCCGTGGCGACGCTCGCGTACCTGCCGGTGCTCCTCACCTCGCCGGACGCGGTCGACGGGCACGGCACCTGGCAGTCGCTGGCCAACGCGGCCTGGGAGTCGACGTTCGCCGTCGGCATGGTCATCGGCCTGACCGTCTTCTTCCGCGAGCGCCTCAATCGTCAGGGCCGCGCCGCCGGATTCCTCTCCCGGCACGCCTTCGCCGTCTACCTCATCCACCCGCCGGTGCTCGTCGCGCTCGGCTTCGCCTTCCGCTGGCTGCACGCCCCGGCTGCCGCCAAGTTCGCGCTGGTCGCGGCCCTGGCACTGCCGCTGTGCTGGGCGGTGGGGTACGTCGTACGTTCCCTGCCCCGGGCGGACCGGGTGCTGTAGCGGGACGGCATACGGCACGAACGCCCCCCAACGACGAAGGGACCGCCCCACCAGGACAGGTGGCGGGACGGCCCCTTCGGCTTAGGGGAGGGGGGTGCGGCTACGCCGCCTTCCCCAGGCGCAGCAGGCGCTGCTCGACGACCGCCTTGCGGGTGGCGTACAGGGTGATCGACGCGGCGGCGGCCAGGGCCACCAGGCCGAGGGCGACGGTGCCGGGCCAGCCGGAGGCGCGGAAGGCCGCCGCGCCGAGGGCGCCGCCCAGGCTGCTGCCGATGTAGTAGGCGCACTGGTAGAGGGCCGACGCCTGGGCGCGGGCCGTGGTGGCGGTGCGGCTGACCGCGGAGGAGGCGACCGCGTGGCCGGCGAAGAAGCCGGCGGTGATCAGGATCAGGCCCGTCAGGACCGCGGCGACCGTGTCGGTCAGCGACAGCAGCAGTCCGGTCGTGGTGGCGCCGACGGCCAGATAGAGCGCGCCGCGGCGGCCCATCCGGGCGACCAGCTTGCCGGCCGCGGCCGAGGAGACCGTACCGACCAGATAGACGACGAAGATCGAGCCGACGATGCCCTGCGGGAGGTTGAACGGCTCGGCAACCAGGCGGTAGCCGATGACGGTGTAGACCGCGCCGAAGACCGTCATGAACAGGGCGCCGATGGCGTACAGACGGCGCAGCAGCGGGTTGCCGAGGTGGCCGGCCAGGGTGCGGGCGAGGGCCCGCGGGCCGACCGAACGGGGTACGAAATGGCGCGCCTTGGGGACCAGCAGCCGGAAGGCCACCGCGCACACCACGGCCATCAGACCGACCGCGCCGAGCGCCGCCCGCCAGCCCCAGCCCTGGGCGACCCAGCCGGTCACGATCCGGCCGGACATCCCGCCGATGCTGTTGCCCGCCACGAACAGTCCGATGGCCGCCACCAGGGCCCTGGCCCGTACCTCCTCGGCCAGGAACGCCATCGCCGAGGCCGGCAGACCCGCCAGCGCGACGCCCTGGACAGTACGCAGCGCGATCAGGACGCCGAGGGACGGGGCGAACGGCACCAGCAGCGCGATCAGGGACGCGACGGCCAGCGAGGCGGTCATCAGGGTGCGGCGGCCGAGACGCTCGGAGACCGCGCTGAGCGGGATCACGCCGAGCGCCAGGCCGAGGGTGGCCGCCGAAACCGTCCAACTCGCCTGGTCCGGTGAGACGTCGAGGTCGCTGGAGATCGCGGGCAGCAGGGCCTGGGTGGAGTACAGGAGCGCGAAGGTGGCGACTCCGGCGGCGAAGAGGGCGAAGCTCATCCGGCGGTAGCCGGGGCCGCCCGGGTGCAGCTTGCCGGACTCGGGGTCCTGGGCGGCTGCGGGAGAAGACGTGTCGGTGGACGACTGGGGAGAGGCGGCCGCACGGATGGTGACGGACGCCCCGGTATCAGCGGGAGGCATACGTCGAAGGTAGAGGTGGGAGCCTCATGCGTCCAATGCATAGAAACGGCATAATCGATGCTGTGAAGCATGATCGCAGTTCACGAACCCCTCTGTCGCAACCTCGCAACAGAAAAGACGGCCCGGAAGTGGCGGAGGCCACTGATCTTGGGGCGGATTCCTGGGCCTGGGCGCTCGCCCCGCGGCTGGCGCAGTTCACCGCGGTGGCCCGGCACGAGCATGTCACCCGCGCCGCACAGGAACTCGGTATGCCCCAGCCGACCCTCAGCCGCGCCCTCGTCCGCCTGGAGGAGGACCTGGGCGTCGCCCTCTTCGCCCGGCACGGCCGCACCCTCTCGCTCACCCCGGCCGGGCACGCCTTCCGCGCGAGCGCCGAACGGATGCTGACGGACCTCGACCGGGCCGCCGAGTCCCTGCGCGCCGATGCCGACCCCAGCGCCGGCAAGGTCGCCTTCGGCTTTCTGCACACCCTCGGCTCCGAGACCGTCCCCGGCCTCATCCGCACCTTCCGCGCCGATCACCCCCGGGTCCGCTTCCAGCTCGTGCAGAACTACGGCGAGGCGATGATCGAACGGATGCGGGCCGGGGACCTCGATCTGTGCCTGACCTCGCCAGTGCCGGACTACCCGGATCTCGTCGCCCGGCGCCTCGACGAGCAGAAGCTGCGGCTCGTCGTCCCCGACGACCATCCGCTCGCCCGCCGTAAGCGGATCCGGCTGGCGGAGGCGGCCGGCGAGCTGTTCGTGACCCTGGAGCCGGGGTTCGGGCTGCGCCGGATCACCGACGCGCTGTGCGCCGAGGCCGGGTTCACGCCGCGGGTCGCCTTCGAGGGGGAGGAGGCCGAAACGCTGCGGGGCCTGGTCGCGGCCGGGCTGGGCGTGGCCCTGCTGCCGCCGCCCGCGGTGCCGCGCCCCGGCGTCGCGGAGCTGACGGTGACCGCGCCGCGGGCGGTCCGCGAGATCGGCGTGGCCTGGGTGGACGGGCACCAGGACACACCGCCGGTGGCCGCGTTCAAGAAGTTCCTGCTGAGCCGGCGGGGGGTGCTGTTGCCCCGGTGACGTGCGTCGATGACGTGCCTCGGCGACGGCGGCCCGCCGGGGCGGCACCCCCCGCCGGTTCAATGCCGCAGCGACGCCCCGAACCCCGACGCCAGCGGCATCCGCAGACCCAGCGGCGGGGGCGCGGCCAGGGCGTCCCGTACCGGGCGGGCGTAGTCGCGGGTGAACAGGGACCCGAGCAGGAAGTCAGCGGCCAGGGCGTGGACTTCGGGGCGGTGCTGGTGGAGGGAGTGGCCGTCGGAGTGGACCTCGAAGCGGCAGACGTCGCGGTTGATCTTCTTGGCCCGTTCGGCGTAGCGGTAGGAGAGGTCGGGGTCGGTGCGTTCGTCGTTGGTGCCGTGGACGAGCAGGACCTGGCGGCCGATGAGCTGTTTCACCGGATCGGGGGCCGCTTCGGGCGCGGGATCGGGGAACCAGGGGGCGAGGGCGAGCACGGAGTGGACGGCCGGATGGCCCGCGGCGTGCAGGGCGGCGCGGCCGCCCATGCCCGTGCCGACCAGACAGACCGGCACATCACCGTAGCGGCGGACGATCTCGTCCAGCGCCCAGGCGGCGTCCCGTCCCGGGTGGGCGGATGCGCCGTTCCAGCCCCGGCAGCGGTAGCGCAGCACATGGGCGGCCAGGCCCTCGGGACGGCCCGCCCGCGCCAGGCGTACGGCGAGCGGGCGCGCCGCCAGGGCCGACAGCGGCGACGGCCGCCGCACCCCGGTCGCGCCCCCCGACGGCAGTAACAGGGCGACCCCGTTCACCGTCCGGTCCGCGCCCGCCGTACCGCGCGGTCTTCCCAGCCGGGCCTCGCGCACCGGCAGCGCTTGCTGAGCCATGACCAGAACGATGGCAGAAGGCAGCGCGATGGCCACCCTGCGGACGGGTCACTGTTACGTATCGTTCGGTGATATCTACGCGCGTAGGGGCTACAGTGCCGAGATGACGAGCGAGACCACCACCCTCCCCAGCAGTGAACAGATCCGACGCGCCCCCAAGGTGCTGTTGCACGATCACCTCGACGGCGGGCTGCGTCCCGGCACCGTCGTCGACCTGGCCCGCGAGACCGGCTACGACGGCCTGCCCGAGAACGATCCCGACAAGCTGGGGATCTGGTTCCGCGAGGCGGCCGACTCCGGTTCGCTGGAGCGCTATCTGGAGACCTTCGCGCACACCTGCGCCGTCATGCAGACCCGCGACGCACTGGTGCGGGTCGCCGCCGAGTGCGCCGAGGACCTGGCCGCGGACGGTGTGGTCTACGCCGAGATCCGCTACGCGCCCGAGCAGCACCTGGAGAAGGGGCTGAGCCTCGAAGAGGTCGTCGAGGCGGTCAACGAGGGCTTCCGCGAGGGCGAGCGACGGGCCCGCGCGAACGGTCAGCGCATCCGCGTCGGAGCCCTGCTGACCGCCATGCGGCACGCCGCCCGCGCCCTGGAGATCGCCGAACTCGCCAACCGCTACCGCGATACCGGCGTCGTTGGCTTCGACATCGCGGGCGCCGAGGCCGGCTACCCGCCCACCCGGCACCTCGACGCGTTCGAGTACCTCAAGCGCGAGAACAACCACTTCACCATCCACGCCGGAGAGGCTTTCGGCCTGCCGTCCATCTGGCAGGCGCTCCAGTGGTGCGGCGCCGACCGGCTCGGCCACGGCGTGCGCATCATCGACGACATCGAGGTCGACGACGACGGCGCGGTCACGCTGGGCCGACTCGCCTCGTACGTGCGCGACAAGCGCATCCCGCTGGAGATGTGCCCCACCTCCAACCTCCAGACCGGCGCCGCCTCCTCCTACGCCGAGCACCCCATCGGGCTGCTGCGCCGGCTCCAGTTCCGCCTCACCGTCAACACCGACAACCGGCTGATGAGCGGCACGAGCATGTCCCGGGAATTCGAGCACCTGGTCAAGACGTTCCGATACACGCTCGATGACATGCAGTGGTTTACAGTCAATGCGATGAAATCAGCATTCATTCCTTTCGATGAACGTCTGGCGATGATCAATGACGTCATCAAGCCCGGCTACGCGGAACTCCGGGCCGAATGGCTCTTCCGTCAGGCTGACACAAAGCCCGGCGTGAACAGGGGTTCTGACGCTGTGTAACGAGCGTTCCGCGCGATGGTGCGCGACGTAGCAAAAACGGCCGGTGCCTGTCCACCGGCCGTTTTTGCCGGTCCTTGGGTGTTTGCGGCGGCGGTAATTGCCTCACTAGGTTGATTGGCCGGTCGAGCCCCGATCACCATCCCCATCACAAGGACGTATTTCGATGAAGCAGGGAACCATCAAGACTCTCGGTGCCGCCGCTCTGGGTGCCGCTTTCGTCGTCACCGCGGCGGGCGCGGCCTCCGCGGCGACCGTGGCCCCGTCGGTGCCCGTGGGCGGCGACGGCCTGGTCAAGTCGGCCACCGACAAGCTGCCGGTTCACACGGCCGCCGAGAAGCTCCAGGGAGCCACCCGCACCGTCGCGGGGACCGCCCACGCCCTCAAGCCGGCCGGCGTCACGACGAACTCCACCACCAGGGGCAACTCGCTGGGCCCGGTCCCGCTCGACGGCGCGCTTCACACCCTCCCGCTGAACAGCAACGGCTGACCCAGCCGCCGCCCTCCGGGCCCGGACGTGCCCCGGCAGCCGCGCCGCAGTGCGCAGCCGCCGGGGCACGGCTCTGCCCGAGCCCCCGCCGCGCCCCGCCCGCGGCTCGTCCGTCGCACGGCCGCGGCGGGGCCCGGCTGCCGGCCGGTCTACCAGGCGGCGGCGCCGGTGGCGCGGTCCTCCGAAGGGAGGAGTATCCACAGCGCCAGATAGACGAGGCACTGCGGGCCCGGCAGCAGACACGACACCAGGAAGATCACCCGCATCGTCGCCGGGGTCGTACCGAAGCGACGGGCCAGGCCCGCGCACACTCCGGCGATCATTCGGTTGTTGCGGGGGCGGACCAGTGCGGCGGCCATGAGGAACTGCTCCTTTGCGACTCGGCGGGGCGGTTGCCCCGATGTCTCAAAGGTAGGTTCGGCTGCCGGAGAACACGTCAGCCTGTGGGGCCAGACCGACCCTGGGAATTCTCGGGGTCGCACCCCTGAGACGCTCCCTCCGCCGGCGGAGCCGGTAGCGGTACCCGGGGACGACGGCCAGGTGGGCCACCGCCACCCCCGCCGTGCCCAGCAGCACCGAATCCACATCGGGGACCTGCCCCGGCACCGCGGTCTGGAGCAGTTCGATGGCCAGCGCGATCATGGCGCCCGCGAAGA
Source organism: Streptomyces gilvosporeus (assembly GCF_002082195.1). GTDB lineage: Bacteria > Actinomycetota > Actinomycetes > Streptomycetales > Streptomycetaceae > Streptomyces > Streptomyces gilvosporeus. The sequence continues at coordinate 5,729,999 of NZ_CP020569.1, forward strand.
CCGTACGGGTCAGGGACACCAGCGGCGACACATACAGCCGCCCGGCCGCCATGGGCAGCAGCACCCCCAGCGGCGCCAGCAGCAGCACCTGGCCGCTCAGGTTCTGCACCGCGTGCCAGGGCCCCTGGGCCAGCTCGGCGCTGATCGACGCCAGCGGCCGGAGATTGGGCGCGGGCACCCACGGCACCGTACGGGGACGCAGCGTCAGCCAGCCGACGATCAGCAGATGCGCCACCAGCAGCAGAAGTCCGGTGGCGCGCATACGGAGGGCGGCGGTGTCGCCGGAACCATGACGCTGCACACAGGCCAGGACGCCGGTAGCGGGGGCCGCGGTTCCGCCCTGTTGCGCCCGTCTTGGCCGGATGCCGCGCCACGGGAACGGCCGCCCCGCCACCCCAGCCTGTCCGCTGGGCGGAAGCGCCCTAGCCCTCCGCCGCCAGCGGATCGCCCCACCCGGCGTTCTGCGCGATGTCCGGGTTGGCGAGCACATCGGCCGAGCAGTCGTAGCGGTGCGGCGCGTCCTTGCCGGGGCCGCCCAGGACCGCCGCATGCGTGCGGCCCAGCCCCGGGGCCGCGCCGTAGGTGCACACCAGCTGGGCCAGCGCGAAGGACGGCAGGTCCTCCGGCCGGATGCTCAGCCGCAGCGCCTCGGCCGGGTCGCCGGAGCGCGGACCGCTCACCCGCAGGTCCTCGGGGACCGCGCTGCTGAACCCGGCCCCGTCCTCCGCGGGCGAGGGCTGCCGCCGCAGCTCCGCCAGCAGCGCCCGCGCGACGGCCAGCCGGGCGGCGGCCGCCGAGGTGCCCTCGGGCCGCGGCACCGACCGCTCCACCTGCGCCAGCGTGGAGCTGCACACCAGATAGACGGAGACCTGGACGCCACCGGGCGCGGCCGTCTCCGTATCCCGCGCCGGGACCTTGCAGCTCACCCGCGAGGGCGCACCGCCCGCATCCACCGGCACCGACGTCCCCCGGATACCGCAGCCCGCCGCGGCCAGCGCCCCCGCGGCCACCAGGGCGAGCCGGGGCAACCACCCGGACCGCGTCATCGCTCCCCCTCCGTGCCCTGCTCCGCCGCGTCGTCGTCCGTGCGGCCCTCGCGCCGCTCGGCCCGTCCGTCGTCCGCCAGCCGCGAGGCGTCCCTCGGCAGTCGCAGCGTGAAGACCGCGCCGCCCTCGGGCAGGTTGGCCGCGGTGATCTGCCCGCCGTGGATGTGCGCGTTCTCCATCGCGATCGACAGGCCCAGCCCGCTGCCCTCCGACCGCGGCCGCGACGCGCTCGCTTTGTAGAAGCGGTCGAAGACGTGCGGGAGGACCTCCTCGGGGATGCCGGGCCCGTTGTCCTGCACACGGATGACCAGCTCACCCGCCCTGGCCCCCGCCTCCTCCGAAGCCCCCTGCGCCTCCGCAGCCCCCTCCGCCACGGCAGCCTCCTCCGCGGACGGCTCCTCCGTGCGTACGGACACCCGTACCGGGGACCCGCCGTGCTTGAGGGCGTTGCCGATCAGATTCGCCAGGATGACGTCGAGGCGCCGCGGGTCCAGCCGGGCCACGATGCCCCGGTCCGCGTCCAGATCGACCGCGTCCAGCCAGGCCCGCGCGTCGATACAGGCCGTCACCTGGTCGGCGACGTCCACATCGTCCAGCACCAGCCGGGCCGTCCCCGCATCGAAGCGGGTGACCTCCATCAGGTTCTCCACCAGGTCGTTCAGCCGCCGCGTCTCGCTGACGACCAGCTGGACGGCGGGCGCGATCATCGGGTCGAGGGAGTCGGCCTCCTCCTCCAGCACCTCCGAGACCGCGGTGATCGCCGTCAGCGGCGTGCGCAGTTCGTGCGACATATCGGCGACGAAGCGCCGCGAGGCCGCCTCCCGGCCGCTCAGCTCCTCGACCCGCTGCTCCAGTCGCTCCGCCGTACGGTTGAACGTCCGCGACAGATCCGCCAGTTCGTCGGTGCCGGTCACCCGCAGCCGGGTGTCCAGCCGTCCCTCGCCCAGCTGCCGCGCCGCATACCCCAGCCGCTGTACGGGCCGCAGCACCGTCGTCGCCGCGGCCTGCGCCAGCAGCGCCGAGCCGACCAGCGCCAGCGCGGTGGCGATCCCCAGCGACCAGGCCAGCGAATTGAGGTCCTGCCGCTCGGTGGCCAGCGACTTGATCATGTAGCCGGTGGGCCCGCCGCCGATCACCTTCGCCCCGGCGACCAGATAGGGGACGTCCCCCACCTCCTGGCGCTGCCAGTACAGATGGTGCGCATAGGGGTTGGACTCGTCGACCGGACGCACCTCGTTGACGGCCTTGCGCAGCGCCGTCGGCACCCGGGCCAGCGTCAGCAGGTCCTTGTCCGTGGTCGCCGCGCAGGGCTTGCCCTCGCGGTCCGTAGCGATCAGCAGCACCGCGTAGTTCTGCGGACCGCCCGCCATCTGCCGTGCCGCGTCCTGGAGTTCGGTGCACCGCGGCCGCGGCGGCAGCGAGCGCGTACTGTCCTCCAACGACTTGCGAAAGTCCTTGAGCACCGCGTTCTGCGTACGGTCGAGCACCGTGTTGCGGTTGAGCCAGTACGCGATCCCGGACGCGGAGACCGCCGCGGTCAGCGCCACCAGCGCGAAGACCACGACCAGCCGCAGCCGCAGGCTCGTCCAGCGCAGCAGCCCCGAGGCGCGCCGCAGCAGCCGGGTGGGCCGGCTGCCGGGTCCGGCAGCCGCGGTGTCCTCGATCGCCTCCTCGCCGCCGCCGTCCTCGGTCCGTCCCCTCACTGCGGGGAGTCCAGCCGGTAGCCGACACCACGGACCGTACGGATCAGGGTCGGCGAGGACGGCACGTCCTCCACCTTCGCGCGCAGCCGCTGGACGCACGCGTCCACCAGGCGCGAGTCGCCCAGATAGTCGTGCTCCCACACCAGCCGCAGCAGCTGCTGCCGCGACAGCGCCTGCCCGGGCCGGCGGCTCAGCTCCAGCAGCAACCGCAGCTCGGTCGGCGTCAGTTGCAGATCCTCGCCGTTCTTGGTGACCGTCATCGCCGACCGGTCGATCACCAGCGAACCGAACGTCGCCGAATCGCTCGACTCCCGCTCCCCGCGCCGCAGTACGGCCCGGATCCGGGCGTCCAGCACCCGCCCCTGGACCGGCTTGACGACATAGTCGTCCGCACCGGACTCCAGCCCCACCACGACGTCGATGTCGTCGTTGCGCGCGGTGAGCAGAATGATGGGCAACTGGTCCGTACGCCTGATCCGCCGGCACACCTCGAAACCGTCGATGCCCGGCAGCATCACATCCAGCACGATCAGGTCCGGCCGCTGCTCGCGCAGCAGCTTCAGGCCGTCCTCGCCCGACGCCGCGGTCACCACACGGTGACCTTGGCGCGACAACGAGAGTTCGAGGGCCGTGCGGATGGCGTCGTCGTCCTCGATCAGCAACAGGAAAGGCACGTCAGACATTCTGGCCCATGGGACGGCGGGGCATCGACCGGTGGCCCCTCTCACAGGTGGGGCGGGCGGGTGGGGTTCCCGCGCCGGGGCGCGCGAACCCCTGTGACAGGGCTGTGACAGTCGGCGGACAACGTCATGAAACTGGGTTGGCAGTCTTTTGGGCACCGGGGAGAGATCAACACCCGGGACACACCGAACGAGCTGGCTCTTTGACGGGGGGCGCACGATGAACACGCTGCACGGCACCACTTCCAGCGCAGTGATCACGCGACTCCACGACGTCGTACGGGCCGGGGAGAAGTCCGGTGCCGTGAGCGGGCGGGGGTGCGCTCGCGGCACCGGGCGTCAGCGGCCGCCGTACATGGTGGCCATTGACGCGACATCGGTGGGACTCCCCGCGGCCAACGGGGGAAACGCGGGCCGCGGGGCAGTCGACGGGGGAACAGACGGGGGAAACCACGGGGGAACGGAGTACAGGGAGGGCACGGGGGAACGGCGCTCCGCGTCGGAGGCGGCCGAGGCCGAAGCGGCCTTCACCGCCTACGTCCAGGAGCGCCGCGCCTCCCTGTACGCCACCGCCTACCACCTGACCGGTGACCGCTACGAGGCCGAGGACCTGCTCCAGAGCGCGCTGTTCTCGACCTACCGGGCCTGGGACCGGATCAGCGACAAGGCCGCGCTCGGCGGCTACCTGCGGCGCACGATGACGAACCTGCACATCAGCGCCTGGCGCCGCCGCAAGCTCAACGAATACCCGACCGAGGAACTGCCCGAGACGGCCTCCGACGCGGACGCGATGCGCGGCACGGAACTGCGCGCCGTCCTGTGGCAGGCGCTGGTCCGGCTGCCCGAGGCGCAGCGCACCATGCTGGTGCTGCGCTACTACGAGGGCCGCACGGACCCGGAGATCGCGGACATCCTCGGCATCAGCGTCGGCACGGTGAAGTCGAGCATCTGGCGCTCCCTGCGCCGGCTGCGCGAGGACGAGGTCCTCAGCTTCGGCCGTGACGAGGAGGAGTCCTTCGGCGAACTGGTTGCCTGAGGACGGGGGAAAACCGGGGGACACGGGGGAGTACGGGGAAAACGGGGGGACGTGCCCGAGGGGTAACGGGGTACGGGGGAAACCGGTCGAACGGGGCGGAGCGATCCGCCGGGCCGGACGTATCGGGGGATACGGGGGAAGGGAAGCGGGTTCGGACGGCCGGGGGGTCTGTCCGAGCCCGCTTCCCGCGTTGTGCGTTCGGGCGCGGGCCTACGGGGCTGCGGCCCGCGGGCCCGCACGGCCTCAGGAACGTACGACGTCCGCCCCGACCGCGTCCCCCACCCGCGCCGCCGCGATACGGGCCAGCGCCTCCGGCTGCGCGCACGGATGGGCGCCCAGCGCACAGTGCCGGGCGACGACCGAGCGTTCCCGGCGCAGCAGCCGCAGCCCCCGGCGCACCAGATACACCGGCGGTTTACGGCCCTCGCGCAGATCCCTGGCCAGCCGCCGGCGAAAGGTGGTGGTGGGCCGGCCGCGCAGACACAGCGCATCGGCGAGCAGCCCCGCGGCGCGGCACTGCGCTATGACGTCGGCGGCGAAGATGCCCTCCGCGATGAACAGCGGCGCGCCGCCGAGATCCAGCCGCAAGGCGCCGACCCGGGCGCTGGCCGCGATGTCGTACACGGGCACGGCCGTCGTCCCCGTACGGCACAGCGCCTCGATCGCGGCGACCGCGGCCGCGGCGTCCCAGGACAGCGGCGAATCCCAGTCGGCGCCGCCGCCGTTGGGCAGCTGCGGCAGCGTCGGATCCGTCGCCTCCTTGTAGAAGTCGTCGAGATTGAGGACGGGCAGGCCGGTCAGCGCGGCGAGCGAGGTCTTGCCGGAGCCGGAGGGACCGGTCAGCAGGACGACGCCGGCGGGTGGCCGGGAAGGGGACTGGGAGCTCACGGACACCCATTGTCCGGCATTGGGCCGTTGGGAGTACCCCGGCGTATGAGACGGATCCTCGGCTGGATCCGTCGCCACTCCCTCGCCTACGCTACGTAGCCGATTGACTACTCCGAGGCGCCATCCGCAGGATCGCGCAGTCAGGTGGCACCGCATATGGCCTCTCACGCACGCCCCACGCCCCGCCGGATCTCCCGCACCCTGCTGCGTACCGCGTTCGCCGTCTCCGCGGCCGGTGCCGCCCTCGCGGCGGGCAGCTCGGCCGCGGCGAGCGCGGCGTCCGCCCCCGAGCGGGGCCCCGGACACCCGGCAACCGGGTCCGAACATCCCGCGGCCCGCGCCGACCGCCCCGTAATCCGCGTCAAACACCCCGCAACCGGGTCCGAGCATGCCTCGACCCGCGCCGACCGCCCCGCAGCCGGCGCCGAAGAGGTCGAGACCGGCTCCGGCCATCTCGTCATCCGTCCCTACCGCCCCGCGAGCAGGCCCGACGCCACCGCCAAGGGCGCGACCTCCGGCGTGCGGAATTCGGTCGCCGGCGCCACCGGTGCGCTCAAGAACCTCAAGCTCAACCCCCTGGCCAACACCGGGGTCGACCCGCTGGACAACTCGGTCGGCACCCAGGTCGGCGACTTCAAGCCGGTGAGCACCAAGATCGTGACCGGCCCCCTCTCGCGCGGCGACGCCCCCAAGGACCTGCCGCTGGTGGGCAGGGCGATGCGCTTCCTCCCGGGCTGAGCCGCCGGGCCGCGCACCCGCCGGGCCGCGCACCCGCCGGGCCGCGCACCGGAAACGGCGCGGGGCCCCGTCCGCCCGGACGAGGCCCCGCGCCGCCAACTCCCGGTCGTCAGACACCCATCGGGTGCCACACCGTCTTCGTCTCCAGGAAGGCGAGCAGCCGCTCCGTGCCCGGATCGGCGCTCCAGTCGGCCGCCCCCGGGCGCACCACGCGCTTGAGGTTGTCGGCCGCCGCCGTCTCCAGCTCCTTGGCCAGATCGGCGTCCGCGCCCGCGAGATCGAGGGCGTTGACGTCCTGGTGGGCGGCGAGCGGGGCCGCGATCTCCGCCGTACGGCCGGAGAGCAGATTGACGACGCCGCCCGGCAGGTCGGAGGTGGCCAGCACCTCGGCCAGGGACAGCGCGGGCAGCGGGGCGTTCCGGGACGCCACCACGACCACCGTGTTGCCCGAGACGATCACCGGTGCGATCACCGACACCAGGCCCAGGAACGACGACTCCTGGGGCGCCAGGACCGCGACCACGCCCGTCGGCTCGGGGGAGGAGAGGTTGAAGTACGGGCCCGCCACCGGGTTGGCGCCGCCGGCGATCTGGGCGATCTTGTCGGACCAGCCCGCGTACCAGACCCAGCGGTCGATCGCCGCGTCCACCTGGGCGGCGGCCTTGGCCTTCGACAGCCCCTCGGCGTCCGCCACCTCGGCGACGAACTGGTCGCGCTGGCCCTCCAGCATCTCCGCGATGCGATAGAGGATCTGGCCGCGGTTGTAGGCCGTGGCCCCCGACCAGCCGCCGAACGCCTTACGGGCGGCGACCACCGCGTCCCGGGCGTCCTTCCGCGAGGCCAGCGGGGCGTTGGCCAGCCAGTTGCCCTTTGCGTCGGTCACCTCGTACACCCGCCCGCTCTCGGACCGGGGGAACTTGCCCCCGACGTACAGCTTGTAGGTCTTCAGGACGCTGAGTCGGTCAGACATTGAGGTACGCCTCCAGACCGTGGCGGCCGCCCTCGCGGCCGTAGCCCGACTCCTTGTAGCCGCCGAACGGCGAGGCGGGGTCGAACTTGTTGAACGTGTTGGACCAGATGACGCCCGCACGGAGCTTGTTCGCCATCCACAGGATGCGCGAGCCCTTCTCCGTCCAGATGCCCGCCGACAGCCCGTAGGGCGTGTTGTTGGCCTTGGCGACGGCCTCCTCCGGCGTACGGAAGGTCAGCACGGACAGCACCGGGCCGAAGATCTCCTCGCGGGCGATGCGGTGCGCCTGGGTGACCCCGGTGAACAGGGTCGGGGCGAACCAGTAGCCGGCGGTGGGCAGTTCGCAGGCCGGGGCCCAGCGCTCGGCGCCCTCGGCCTCGCCCGCGTCGGCCAGCGCGGTGATCCGGGCCAGCTGCTCGGCGGAGTTGATCGCGCCGATGTCGGTGTTCTTGTCGAGGGGGTCGCCCACCCGCAGCGTCTGCATCCGGCGCTTGAGCGCGTCCAGCAGCTCGTCCTGGACCGACTCCTGGACGAGGAGGCGCGAGCCCGCGCAGCACACATGTCCCTGGTTGAAGAAGATCCCGTTGACGATGCCCTCGACGGCCTGGTCGATCGGCGCGTCGTCGAAGACGATGTTCGCCGCCTTGCCGCCAAGCTCCAGGGTGACCTTCTTGTCGGTGCCGGCGACCGTCCGGGCGATGGCCTTGCCGACCTCGGTGGAGCCGGTGAAGGCCACCTTGTTGACGTCGGGGTGGGCCACCAGGGCGGCACCCGTGGAGCCGTCGCCCGTCAGGATGTTGACGACGCCCTTGGGCAGCCCCGCCTGGCGGCAGATGTCCGCGAAGAACAGGGCGGACAGCGGGGTGGTCTCGGCCGGCTTCAGCACGACCGTGTTGCCGGTCGCCAGCGCCGGGGCGATCTTCCACGCCAGCATCAGCAGCGGGAAGTTCCACGGGATGACCTGGCCGGCGACGCCCAGGGGCCGCGGGTTCGGACCGTAGCCCGCGTGGTCGAGCTTGTCGGCCCAGCCCGCGTAGTAGAAGAAGTGCGCGGCGACGAGGGGGAGGTCGGCGTCGCGGGACTCGCGGATCGGCTTGCCGTTGTCCAGCGACTCCAGGACGGCCAGCTCGCGCGAGCGCTCCTGGATGATCCGGGCGATCCGGAACAGGTACTTGGCGCGCTCGGCGCCCGGCAGCGCCGACCACTTCTCGAACGCCTTGCGGGCGGCCTTGACGGCGCGGTCGACGTCGTCGCCGCTCGCCTGGGCGACCTCGGAGAGGACCTCCTCGGACGACGGGGAGACGGTCTTGAAGACCTTGCCGTCGGAGGCGGGGGCGAACTCGCCGTCGACGAACAGCCCGTAGGACGGCGCGATGTCGACGACCGCGCGGGACTCGGGTGCGGGTGCGTAATCGAAGGTCATGACTGCCTCAGTCCACCGTGACGTAGTCGGGGCCGGAGTACCGGCCGGTGCCGAGCTTCTGACGCTGCATCAGCAGGTCGTTCAGCAGGCTGGATGCGCCGAAGCGGAACCAGTCGGCGGTCAGCCAGGGCTCGCCCAGCGTCTCGTTGACCATCACCAGGTACTTGATGGCGTCCTTGGTCGTACGGATCCCGCCGGCGGGCTTGACGCCCACCTGGACGCCGGTGGCGGCGTGGAAGTCCCGTACGGCCTCCAGCATCAGCAGCGTGACGGGCGGGGTGGCGTTGACGGCCACCTTGCCGGTCGAGGTCTTGATGAAGTCGGCGCCGGCCAGCATCGCCAGCCAGGAGACCCGGCGGACGTTGTCGTACGTCTCCAGCTCGCCGGTCTCGAAGATCACCTTGAGGTGCGCGGCGCTGCCGTCGGGCCGGACGCACGCCTCCTTCACCTGCTTGATCTCCTCGAAGACCGCCAGGTAGCGCCCGGAGAGGAAGGCGCCCCGGTCGATCACCATGTCGATCTCGTCGGCACCGGCCGCGACCGCGTCACGGGTGTCGGCCAGCTTGACCGGCAGCGCGGCGCGGCCCGCGGGGAAGGCGGTGGCGACGGAGGCGACATGGATACCGGATCCGGCCAGCGCCTCCTTGGCGGTGGCCACCATGTCGGGGTAGACGCAGATGGCCGCGACCTTGGGGGCGGTGCGGTCCGTCGGATCGGGATGGACCCCCTTGGCGCACAGCGCCCGGACCTTGCCCGGGGTGTCCGCGCCTTCGAGGGTCGTCAGGTCGATCATGGAGATGGCGAGGTCGATGGCGTACGCCTTCGCCGTGGTCTTGATCGAGCGGGTGCCGAGAGTGGCGGCGCGGGCCTGGAGCCCCACCGCGTCGACGCCCGGGAGGCCGTGCAGAAAGCGGCGCAGCGCTCCGTCGTCGGCGGTGACATCCGCCATTGACGCCAGACGCCCCGCGGCTTCCTTGCCGTATGCGGGAACAGTGATGGGCATGGTCACGAGGGGAGCATATCTACGCGCGTAGCAACATGTCAGCCCCCGGAAGGGGGCCGAGGCGCGAATGATGCCGTAACGCAATGTCCGGCATCCGGACGGTCGGGCAGAATCGGCACATGACGAGCCCGCACCCCTCCACCGCGCCACAGCAGCAGTACGCCGACCGCAGCTATCGCTCCCCCGCGGCCCTGGCGGGCGGCTCTCTGCTCCTCCTGCTCGGCTTCTGGCTCGCCGGCGATGCGCTGCTGCGCGGCACCGGGCACACCAGGCTGACGGCCGCCTTCGCCCTGCTGCTCGGCGTTCCGCTGGTGTACGCCTTCACGCTGCGGCCCGTGGTGCGGGCGGGCGAGGACCGGCTGACGGTGCGCAACCCCTTCCGTACGATCACGCTGCCCTGGGGGGCCGTCGAGGACCTGCGGGCGACCTTCTCCGCCGAGGTGCTCACCGCCTCCGCGAAGTACCAGATGTGGGCCATCCCGGTCTCCCTCCGCGAACGCAAGAAGTCCGACCGCCAGGCCGCCCGCGCCGCCGCCGGCCTCCGCTCCGCCCGGACCGCCGACCCCGGCCCCGTCCCCCGCGCCACTGCCGACCGCACCCTCGCCGACCTCCGCGACCTCAAGGCCCGCGCGGCCACCCGCGCGACGGCCCAGGGCGAGGTGACGGTGCGGTGGGCGTATGAGGTTGTTGGGCCGGTGGTGGTGGGGGCGGTTGGGCTGGGTTTGATGCTTGGCTTGTAAGGGCGGGGGCGGCTGTGATCCGTACGCGGGGGGGGGCTGGAGGACCGGACCGATCCCGCCCACGGCACGGTCGGCCTGCCGCTGCTCGCAGCCTTGTCGACCGCCTGAGCAGGATCTCGGCGTCGCATCCCGCCCCGTACGCGATCGCTCGGGTGGGTATGCGTTTTTCCGCGACATCCCTGTGGTGACGCCGCTCCCTGCCCACAACATGATCCGGGCCCGAAGAAACGCATTCGGTCAGCGCATGGCGGTCCTCCGCCGACTCCCGTAAAGGTGGGGGAAATTCATTCGCGGTTGACGGCGATTGCGGTGAGACGCGCTGGACACGGTCGCGCGGGTGAGCAGCGACATGGGCCGCTGATCGGCTTTGTCCTCGCGGTTTTCAAGGACCTCGACAGCGTCACGTACTGAGGGCACCCCATGTGCCAGGGGCCCTGCCGTAGTCGGCAACGCCCCCGGCACATTCACGGGTCAGGCGTTGAGGTCCAGGACGCGGACCGGCTCACCGTCCCATTGCTTCGGTGCCGTGGTGGCAATGATCGCGCCGTCGGGGCGCTCGGGCGTGGGCTGCGCGGCGTACTGGCAGTGGGCCGCGGCCCACGTCCCCCGCTGCGCCACGGCAAGGGCGGCGGGCAGGTCCAGGTCCAGGACGGTGATGCCGGGCAGAGCGGCCAGGTGCTCGGCCGTACCGGGCCGCCGGCGGTCGGCTTCCACCAGGGCGCACGTGGGTGCATACAGGTACCAGTCCGCCTCGGCATGGGCCCGGTGGATGAGACGGGAGGCAAGGGCGTTGCCCTGGCCGGCCGCAGCCATCGCGGTCTCGTCCAGGACGATGTGCATGGCGTCGCTCACCGGCCGGCCACCCGTGCCAGACGCCGGTCGAGTTCACTGTCCAGGTCCTGCTCCTCAGCAGCGGTCGGGGCATACCCGTTCCACTTCTCCAGCAGCATCCGTGCCTTCTCCGCCCGCTCGGCACGCTCAGCCGGTGTCAGCAGGGTCTCGGCCAGGCGAGCCAGGTAAGCGCGCAAGGACAGGCCCTCGGCGGCGGCAATTGCGGCGAGCCGCTCCTTTGCCTCCTCAGGGAGGCGGATATTGGCATCGGGCATCGTCATGCTCCTTCCCATCCCCATAGGGTACGGGTACGTACCCGTACCCGTCATCTGTGGCCCACTCCGGTTCCGCATCCGGTGCTGTACGACGTCGACGCATAGCGGAGGCGGCGAGCGTCGGAGAGGGCCGTTCGCCATCTGACTCACCCCCGGCTACAGCGGCACCGCCTCATTTCACTTCCGCAACTTCAAGGGCCGGGCTCCGATGAGCCCGGCCCTCAATGCATGGAATTGACGTCTCGTCAGATTCCGGCAACCGCCGACAGATCCCGCTTGACGGCGGCCAGCGTCGCCGTCGCCTTCTCGCGGGCCGCAGGGAGCGCCGCCGCGTCGGAAACCGGGACCACGACCTCCAGGTAGCACTTCAGCTTCGGCTCGGTGCCGCTGGGGCGGACCACGATGCGGGCCGCTTCGATGCCGGCCTCCGGGGAGCCCGACAGGTAGTAGCGCAGCCCGTCGGTCGGCGGGAGGGAGTCGGTGCCCTTGGTCAGGTCGTCCGAGGACGTCACCGTCAGGCCCGCCAGCGTGGTGGGCGGGGTCTCGCGGAGCCTCTGCATCGCGGCGGCGATCAGGGACAGGTCCTCGACGCGGACCGAGAGCTGGTCGGTGGCGTGCAGGCCGAATTCCAGGGCGAGGTCGTCCAGGAGGTCGCTCAGGGTGCGGCCCGCGTGCTTCAGTTCGGCGGCCAGTTCGGCGATCAGCAGGGCGGCGGTGATGCCGTCCTTGTCGCGTACGCCCTCCGGGTCGACGCAGTAGCCCAGCGCCTCCTCGAAGGCGTACCGCAGGCCGTCCACCCGCGCCAGCCACTTGAAGCCGGTCAGCGTCTCCTCGTAGGGGAGGGAGGAGGCAGCGGCGATCCGGGACATGAGGGAGGAGGAGACGATGGTGGTCGCGAAGGTGCCGGACGCCTGCTTGCTGACCAGATGGGCGGCGAGCAGCGCGCCGACCTCGTCGCCGCGCAGCATCCGCCAGCCGTCCTTTGTGCCCGGGGCCGGTACGGCGACGGCGCAGCGGTCCGCGTCCGGGTCGTTGGCGATGACGATGTCCGGCCCGACGGACTGCGCGGTGGCGAAGGCGAGGTCCATCGCGCCGGGCTCTTCCGGGTTGGGGAAGGCGACGGTGGGGAAGTCGGGATCCGGCTCGGCCTGCTCGGCGACGACCGTCGGGGCGGGGAAACCGGCCCGCGCGAAGGCGGCGACGAGGGTGTCCCGCCCGACGCCGTGCAGGGGCGTGTAGACGACCTGGAGGTCGCGCGGGGAGCCGGGGGTCAGCACGGCGTCCGTACGTGCCAGATACGCCCGCAGGACCTCGTCATCGAGGGTTTCCCAGCCGGACTCGGGACGCGGTACGTCGGCCAGCGAGCGCACGGCGGCGATCTCGTCGGCGATCTCGCCGTCCGCGGGCGGCACGATCTGCGAGCCGTCGCCCAGATAGACCTTGTAGCCGTTGTCGCGCGGCGGGTTGTGGCTGGCGGTGACCTCGACGCCGGCCACCGCACCCAGGTGGCGGATCGCGAAGGCCAGCACGGGGGTGGGCAGCGGACGCGGCAGCAGCGCGGCGCGCAGGCCCGCGCCGACCATCACCGCCGCCGTGTCACGGGCGAAGTCCGCGCTCTTGTGGCGCGCGTCGTAGCCGATGACGACCAGCCCCGAGCCCTCGCCCTTCGCCTTGAGGTACCCGGCGAGCCCGGCCGCGGCCCGGATGACCACCGAGCGGTTCATCCGCATCGGGCCCGCGCCCAGCTCACCGCGCAGCCCGGCGGTGCCGAACTGGAGCGTGCCGGCGAACCGGGCGGCCAGCTCGTCGGTGTCCCCGTCGGCCAGGAGCCCGGTCAGCTCGGTGCGCGTCTCGGGGTCGGGGTCCTCGGCCAGCCATGCCTCGGCCCGGGTGATCAGCTCCGTGCGATCGGAAGCCACGTGATGCTCCTGCCTGTGGGTGCGGGGTGGGTGGGTGTGGTGGGAGGCGCAGTACGGCCCTGCCCCCGGCCCGGTCCCTGGGCCGGACGGGACCCAGGGACCGCGCCGCGGGCAGGGCCTCGGCCTCGCCCGGCTTGCGCCGCGGCTAGATCTTGCTGAGGACCTGTCCGAGCAGGGCCCCCATCTGGATCGCCGAGTCGCGGCCCGCCTGGAGCACCTCCTCGTGGTTGAGCGGCTCGCCCGTCATGCCCGCGGCGAGGTTGGTCACCAGGGACAGCCCGAGCACCTCGGCGCCCGCCTCACGGGCGGCGATGGCCTCCAGGACCGTGGACATACCGACCAGGTCGGCGCCCAGGGTGCGGATCATCCGGATCTCGGCGGGGGTCTCGTAGTGCGGGCCGGGGAACTGGGCGTAGACGCCCTCCTCCAGGCTCGGGTCGATCTCCTTGCACAGCGTGCGCAGCCGCGGCGAGTACAGGTCCGTCAGGTCGACGAAGTTCGCGCCGATGATCGGGGAGGTGGCGGTGAGGTTGAGGTGGTCGCTGATCAGGACCGGCTGGCCCGGGCGCATGCCGTCGCGCAGACCGCCGCACCCGTTGGTGAGCACCACGGTCTTGCAGCCGGCCGCGACGGCGGTACGGACGCCGTGCGCGACCGCGGCGACCCCGCGGCCCTCGTAGTAGTGGGTACGGCCCAGGAAGACCAGCGCGCGCTTCTCGCCGACGCGGTACGAGCGGACCTTGCCGCCGTGACCGGCCACGGCGGGCGGCGGGAAGCCGGGCAGCTCGGTGACCGGGAACTCGTGCTCGGGCGCGCCCAGGGCCTCGGCGGCCGGGGCCCAGCCCGAGCCCATGACCAGGGCGACGTCGTGGGTCTCGGCGCCGGTGAGTTCGCGCAGTCGCGAGGCGGCGGCGTCGGCGGCGGCCTGCGGGTCGCGGGCGATGTCGGGAGTAACAGATGCGTTCACGCGGACGAGGGTAGCCGGAAATCTCCTACGCGCGTAGATGTCGCTGCCCACACGGCTGGGACCAATCGCTCGTACCTTCCCACGAACCGGCGGGCCGGGCGTGGCGCACGACCCGCCCCGGCGCGGGCGGCAAGCCGCACCTCCCGGCCCCCGCTCTCAGCAGGGGCGCTTGCGCAGCTCCATCACATAGTCGTGCGGCGCGCCCGCCGATTCCGCCGCGTCGGCGATCTCGCCCAGGTAGCGGGCGGAGGGGAGGCCGCCCTCGTAGCCGTTGAGGACATAGACCCAGGCCGGTTCGTCGCCGTCCAGCGTGTGCACCCGCACCCGCATCCGGCGGTAGATGTCCAGGCCCACGCCCTCCCACCGGTCCATGGACTCCTCGTCCATCGGGGCGATGTCGTAGAGCGCGACGAAGACCTGCGAGCGGGGGGCCTCGACGATCGTCGCCAGGGCGCCTTCCCAGCCCATCTGCTCGCCGCCGAAGGTCAGCCGCCAGCCGTTCAGCCAGCCCGTGCCGCGCAGCGGTGAGTGCGGTGCGCGGCGGGACATCAGCCGCGCGTCGAGGTTGCCGGCGTACGCGGCGTAGAGCGACATGGTTCCGAGGGTACGGGAGGTTGCCGGGTCGGCTCTTGATACCGGATTGCTACCGGAGATTCGTACAAAGCGGCGGGACCGCCCGCGTCCGCCCGGTCGCTACGCGCGCAGAGTGCCCCCGGGGAGAGCGCCGGCGGGCCGTGCGGGACAATGGAGGGCGTGACTCGGATCGTGATCATCGGTGGCGGACCCGGCGGATACGAGGCGGCCCTGGTGGGCGCCTCTCTCGGCGCGGAGGTGACCGTCGTCGACTGCGACGGTCTGGGCGGGGCGTCGGTGCTCACCGACTGCGTACCGTCGAAGACTTTGATCGCGACGGCCGAGGTGATGACCACCTTCGACTCCTCCTACGAGGAACTGGGCATCATCGTCGAGGACGACACGCCGTACGTGGACCGCCCGGCGCGCGTCGTCGGCGTCGACCTCGGCAAGGTCAACCGCCGCGTCAAGCGCCTCGCGCTCGCCCAGTCGCATGACATCACCGCCTCCGTGACCCGCGCCGGCGGCCGGGTGATGCGCGGCCGCGGCCGCCTGGAGCCGGGTCAGTCGCCCGACGGTGCGCGCCGGGTGACGGTGACCGCCGCCGACGGCACCGAGGAGACCCTCGTCGCCGACGCGGTGCTGATCGCGACCGGCGCCCACCCCCGCGAGATCCCCGACGCGCTGCCCGACGGCGAGCGGATCCTGAACTGGACGCAGCTCTACGACCTGACCGAGCTCCCCGAGGAGCTCATCGTGGTCGGCTCCGGTGTCACCGGCGCCGAGTTCGCCGGCGCCTACCAGGCGCTCGGCTCCCGCGTCACCCTCGTCTCCTCCCGCGACCGCGTCCTGCCCGGCGAGGACCCCGACGCCGCCGCCGTCCTGGAGGACGTCTTCCGCCGCCGCGGGATGAACGTCATGGCCCGCTCGCGCGCCGCCGCCGTCAAGCGCGTCGGCGACCGCGTCGAGGTCACCCTGGCCGACGGCCGGACGATCTCCGGTACGCACTGCCTGGTGGCCGTCGGCTCCATCCCCAACACCGCGGGCATCGGTCTGGAGGAGGCCGGCGTCAAGCTCAAGGACTCCGGCCACATCTGGACCGACAAGGTCTCGCGCACCAGCGCCCCCGGCGTCTACGCGGCCGGCGACTGCACGGGCGTCTTCGCGCTCGCCTCCGTCGCCGCCATGCAGGGCCGGATCGCGATGTACCACTTCCTGGGCGACGCGGTGACGCCGCTCAATCTCAAGACCGTCTCCGCGAACGTCTTCACCGACCCGGAGATCGCCACCGTCGGCTACTCCCAGGCCGATGTCGACAACGGCAAGATCGACGCCCGGGTGGTCAAGCTGCCGCTGCTGCGCAACCCGCGCGCCAAGATGCAGGGCATCCGCGACGGCTTCGTCAAGCTCTTCTGCCGCCCCGGTACGGGCATCGTGGTCGGCGGCGTGGTGGTCTCCCCGCGCGCCAGCGAGCTGATCCACCCGATATCGCTCGCGGTCGACAACAACCTGACCGTCGAGCAGATCGCCAGCGCCTTCACGGTCTACCCGTCACTCTCCGGCTCCCTCGCCGAGGTCGCGCGCCAGCTGCACACCCGCAAGGCGGCCAGCGAGTAGACGGTCCGGCGCGTGCGCCCGGCGGGCCGTCGGGCGCGCTCCGGGCGCACGGGTGATTTACCTGACCAGCAGTCAAACCGTATTGCGCACCCATGAGTTCGTGCGCGGCGCACGCCGTATATCACGGCAGCGCATGCGCCGTGCGCAACTTCCGGTATTTGGTGCAACCTGCTGAAAACAGACGGTCGTTGGCGTTACTGTCAGTTTCGTGTTCGCTGCAGAACGTCGCCAATTGATCCTTGAAATGGTGCGTGCCAACGGAGCGGTGTCGCTCCGGGAGCTCGCCCGTGTCGTCCAGACCTCCGAAGTGACCGTACGGCGGGATGTGCGGGCGCTGGAGGCGGAAGGGCTGCTCGACCGCCGCCACGGCGGGGCGGTCTTGCCGGGAGGTTTTACCCGGGAGTCCGGATTCCCGCAGAAATCCCATCTAGCGACCGCCGAGAAAACGGCCATCGCAGATCTCGCCGCGGGTTTCGTCGACGAGGGCGAGGCCATCGTCGTCGGCGCCGGGACCACCACCCAGGAGCTGGCCCGTCGGCTGGCCCGGGTGCCCGGTCTGACCGTGGTCACCAACTCGCTGCTGGTCGCCCAGGCCCTGGCCCATGCCAACCGCGTCGAGGTCGTCATGACCGGAGGCACCCTGCGCGGTTCCAACTACGCGCTGGTCGGCAGCGGTGCCGAACAGTCCCTCCAGGGGCTGCGGGTCTCCCGCGCCTTCCTCTCGGGCAGCGGTCTGACCGCCGAGCGGGGCCTGTCCACCTCCAACATGCT
Organism: Streptomyces gilvosporeus; assembly: GCF_002082195.1. Classification (GTDB taxonomy): domain Bacteria; phylum Actinomycetota; class Actinomycetes; order Streptomycetales; family Streptomycetaceae; genus Streptomyces; species Streptomyces gilvosporeus. The sequence continues at coordinate 5,747,179 of NZ_CP020569.1, forward strand.
CTCCGCCAGCGTCGACCGGGCGCTGGTACAGGCGGCGGGGGAGGTGGTGGTGCTCGCCGACCACACCAAGCTCGGCTCCGACACGATGTTCCAGACCGTGCCCACGGACGTGATCACCCGGCTGGTCACCGACGAGCCGCCGGGCCACGACGACCGCGCCGCCACCGAACTCCAGGCCCTGGCTGATCAGGGCGTGCAGATCGCGGTCGCGAGCGGTCCGGGCGCCGGGCAGGGACCGGACCGGACCGGCGGCCCGGACGGCGCGGTCGGGGAGCGCAGGGCCTCCCGGCGGGACGTGCCGCTGCCCGGCCAGCGCCGCAACCTCCCCCCGGGCAACGGCGGTTCCCCCCTGCGCCCGGCGCCGTCGCTGGCGGAGGGGCCGGGCGGCCGGGTCGCGGACCTGGCGCCGAGACGCCGCTGATCACGTACGCCGTGGTGGGTCGGGGCCGGAGCCGTTGTCGGTTGCTGTGCCGGCTGTGCCGGCTGTGCCGGCTGTGCCGGCTGTGCCGGCTGTGCCGGCTGTGCCGGCTGTGCCGGCTGTGCCGGCTGTGCCGGCTGTGCCGGCTGTGCCGGCTGTGCCGGCTGTGCCGGCTGTGCCGGCTGTGCCGGCTGTGGTGGCGGTGGTCCCGTACGGCCGGACCGCCCCTCAGCGCCCCGCCGTGAGCCCGCTGAGGGTGAGCGTGAGCAGGCGGTCGGCCAGGCCCGGGTCGTCGGGGGACTCCTCGACGGCCAGGGCGATGCCGTTGGTCAGCTGGAGCAGGTCGCCGATGGCCACATCGGGGCGGACGGCGCCGGCCCGCTGCGCCCGGCCGAGCAGGGCCTCGCCGGCCTCGCGCATCGGCACACAGCACCGCGCCATCGCCGAGCTGTCGTCCGCCGACGCCGCCATCAGGGCGCGGGACAGCCCGCGGTAGGTGCTGGCATGGGTGATGACCGCGCGCAGCCAGTCGACCAGCGCGCGGCACGGCTGCGGCGCATCGGCCAGCTCCCTGGCGTACGTCAGCAGCGCGTCCACCTCGCCCTGGAAGACGGCGCCCATCAGGGCCGTACGGCTGGGGAAGTGGCGGTAGAGGGTGCCGATGCCGACGCCGGCGCGGCGCGCGATGTCCTCCAGCGAGGTGTCCGTGCCGTGCTCCGTGAAAGCCGTACGGGCCTGGGTCAGCAGTCGTTCGTAATTACGGCGCGCATCCGCCCGCATCGGGCGCGCGCCCGCCGTCTCGGTCCCCATCGCCGTCCTCCCTCGTCCCGGCCGGTCCCGGCCCGGTGGGTCCAGGATGCCACTGCGGGTCCACCGGGCGGCCCGGACCGGGTGGCCGCGGCCGCTGCGGCCTGCGGAATGACTCCCCGGCAGACATCCGGTGAACCGGCGGCGACCCCGCGCCGTCGTCTGGCCGAACACCTCGCGCGCACGGCAACGCCGGCGGCCCGGCGGTCATCAAACCTGGCGGAATGAGGTTTTCCGGGGCATCCGGGGGCCTGCGGAACGACGTCGTGCACGCCAGGCGTGCCCTTCACGTGGTGACACGGACACGAGGGCACGTGCCGGGGACACGGCAGGCGAAATCTGAGGACGAACGTCATGGGGCTGACCAGCCGGCCGCTGTTGTACGCCATGGGTGCACTCGCCGTGGCCTGTATGGGGCTCACCCTCTGGCTCTGGCCCCGGTGCGCCGGACGGGGGCCACGGGCGCTCCTGGGACGGCTCGGGGCCATCGCGGGCACCCAGCTGGCGGTCGTGGCCACGCTCGGGCTCGCGGTCAACGCCAACTTCCAGTTCTACGCCTCCTGGCACGAGCTGCTCGGCCTGTACGACGGTGCCCCGGCCGCCGTCGGCAAATGGGGCAAGGAGGGGGCGGCCGGGCCCGTCGGCGACCCGTCCAAGGGCCTCGTCCAGCCCTCCGGGCCCGACGGGCTCGACAAGGTGCACGGCCTGCCGAAGGGGCGCCCGGACCGGGCCGGCAGGGTGGAGTCCGTACGGATCGTGGGGAAGCGGACCCGGGTGGTGGACGGGGCGTATGTGTATCTGCCGCCGCAGTACTTCCAGCGGCAGTACGCGAAACAGCGCTTCCCCGTCGTCGTCGCGCTCAGCGGCTACCCGGGCGGCACCTTCCTGCTCGGCCAGCATCTGCGGCTGCCGCAGACCGCCGCCGGGCTGGTCCGCTCCGGAAAGATGCAGCCGACCATCATCGTCATGATGCGGCCCACCATCGCCCCGCCGCGCGACACCCAGTGCATGGACGTGCCCGGCGGCCCGCAGGCCGAGACCTTCTTCGCACGGGACGTCCCGGACGCGCTGCGGTCCCACTACCGCGTCGGCGACGACCCGGGCAGCTGGGGCGTCCTCGGCTACTCCTCGGGCGGCAGCTGCGCCCTCCAGCTGGTCATGCGGCACGACCGGACCTACACCGCGGCGGCCGCCCTCTCGCCCGACTACAAGGTCAGCAACGACCCGACCACCGGCAACCTCTTCGGCGACGGCAAGGACCGGATTCGGCGCCGACAGGAGCACGATCTGATGTGGCGGCTGGCGCATCTGCCCGCGCCCGAGGTCAACGTCCTGGTGGGCACGAGCCGTACGGGCGAGAAGAACTACCCGGCGGCCAAGGCGTTCCTGGGCGCCGTGCGGCCCCCGATGACGGCGGATTCGATCATCCTCGGCCACGGCAGCCACAACTTCGCCACCTGGCGCCGCGAACTGCCCGCCGCGCTCCAGTGGATGAGCAGGTCACTGACGTTCCCGGAGGACGTGGTGGGCAACTCCTAGGGGCCCGCGCCACCGAACGCGAGGGGCTCCCGGTCAAGAAGACCGGGAGCCCCTCGCGTCGTGTGCGCGTCGCGTCAGTCCTTGATCTCGCAGATCACCGCGCCGGAGGTGAGGGCGGCGCCGACCTCGGCGGTCAGGCCCTTGATGGTGCCGGAGCGGTGGGCGTTGAGGGGCTGTTCCATCTTCATGGCCTCCAGGACGACGACCAGTTCGCCCTCGACGACCTGCTGGCCTTCCTCGACGGCGACCTTGACGATGGTGCCCTGCATCGGGGAGGCCAGGGCGTCGCCGGAGGCGGCGCCGGTGGACTTCTTGGTGGCCTTGCGCTTGGGCTTGGCGCCGCCGGCGACCGCGGCGCGGGCGAGCGGCATGCCCAGCGAGGAGGGCAGGGAGACCTCCAGGCGCTTGCCGCCGACCTCGACCACGACCGTCTCGCGGCTGTCGCTCTCGGCCTCCTCGGCGCCGGGGGCGGCGAACGGGGGGATCTCGTTGACGAACTCGGTCTCGATCCAGCGGGTGTGGACGGTGAACGGTTCGGTGGAGCCGGTCAGTTCGGGTGCGAAGGCCGGGTCCTTGACGACCGTGCGGTGGAAGGGGATGGCGGTGGCCATGCCCTCGACGGTGAATTCGTTCAGGGCGCGGGCGGCGCGCTGGAGGGCCTGTGCGCGGGTGGCGCCGGTGACGATGAGCTTGGCGAGGAGGGAGTCCCAGGCGGGGCCGATGACCGAGCCGGACTCCACGCCCGCGTCCAGGCGCACGCCGGGGCCGGCGGGTGCGTCGAACGTGGTGACGGTGCCGGGTGCGGGCAGGAAGTTGCGGCCGGGGTCTTCGCCGTTGATGCGGAATTCGAAGGAGTGGCCGCGCACGGCGGGGTCGTCGTAGCCGAGTTCCTCGCCGTCGGCGATGCGGAACATTTCGCGGACGAGGTCGAGGCCGGTGACCTCTTCGGTGACGGGGTGTTCGACCTGGAGGCGGGTGTTGACCTCCAGGAAGGAGATGGTGCCGTCCTGGCCGACGAGGAATTCGCAGGTGCCGGCGCCTTCGTAGCCGGCTTCCTTGAGGATGGCCTTGGAGGCGCGGTAGAGCTCGGCGTTCTGCTCGTCGGAGAGGAAGGGCGCCGGGGCCTCCTCGACCAGCTTCTGGTGGCGGCGCTGGAGGGAGCAGTCGCGGGTGGAGACGACTACGACGTTGCCGTGCTTGTCGGCCAGGCACTGGGTTTCGACGTGGCGGGGGCGGTCGAGGTAGCGCTCGACGAAGCATTCGCCGCGGCCGAAGGCGGCCACGGCCTCGCGGACGGCGGAGTCGTAGAGCTCGGGGACTTCTTCGAGGGTGCGGGCGACCTTCAGGCCGCGGCCGCCGCCGCCGAAGGCGGCCTTGATGGCGATGGGCAGGCCGTGTTCCTGGGCGAAGGCGACGACCTCGTCGGATCCGGAGACGGGGTCGGGGGTGCCGGCGACCAGGGGTGCGCCGGCGCGCTGGGCGATGTGGCGGGCTGCGACCTTGTCGCCGAGGTCGCGGATGGCGTGCGGCGGGGGGCCGATCCAGGTCAGTCCGGCGTCCAGGACGGCCTGGGCGAATTCGGCGTTCTCGGAGAGGAAGCCGTAGCCGGGGTGGATGGCGTCCGCGCCGGAGTCGGCGGCGGCCTGGAGCACCTTGGCGATGTCGAGGTAGCTGGTGGCCGGGGTGTCACCGCCCAGGGCGTAGGCCTCGTCTGCCGCACGGACATGCAGGGCGTCCCGGTCGGGCTCGGCGTAGACCGCCACACTCCCGATCCCGGCGTCCCGGCAGGCTCGGGCAACCCGAACGGCGATCTCGCCACGGTTCGCGATGAGCACCTTGCGCACGATGGGTCCTTCCTTGGCGCTACGCCGCAACTAATTAACGTCGCGAGTTTAGGGACTGGCGACACCGCGTGCCGAGTCGCTCCCAGGGGTGAGCTTGCCCACACGGAGCGTGCCGAGGGTGCCAGCGGGGGTCCGAACTCCCCTGATAGCCCAGGGTAGGCCGGGAATCGGCGGTCGGTCATCAACCCTCGGTGTGGTCTAGGTCTCTGGGGGGCTGTGTCCGGCGGGTCGTCAATTCTTTGTGGAGTCCCTACGAATGGGCGAAGGAAACTTTGCGCCCCGCTCGCCCGGCGGGAGGGTGAACGCCCGCCGGCCCGCAGACCACCCGCGCAGACCCCTTGCCCCAGCTATTACCCGGCAGTAGCGTGCCGATGTCTCGATACTCGCGGTAACGGCGATGACGGCGGAAGTGGGTGGGCGGGGTGGTGGCGCGCAGACCGGTGGCCCTGGTGGCGGCGGTGATGCTGATCCTGGAGGCGCTCGGGTTCGTTCTCCTCAACTGGATCCTGAGCATTGTGGTGGATCATCAGCAGATGTCGCTCGCGGGGCTCAAGCCCGGCGCGATGTCCGTGGGGGCGTGGGCCGGCGGGATCTTCTTCGGGCTCTATCTCGTCTTCTGCGCCGTCCTCCTGGCCCGCACCGCCCTGCGCGACCGCGCACCCGGCGGTTTCACCCGGATCGTCCTGATCACCTGCGCGGTGGTGCAGGGACTGCTCGGCGCCTTCGCCGTCGGACTGGTGGGCTGGCCCGCGTTCGCCGTGATGATGGTGGTGCTGGCGATGATCGTGCTGACCCTGGTGGCGTACGGGGAGCCGAAGGAGACGGCGGCCGACGGGCCGACGGGCGGCGGGCCCGGCGGCGAGGCGATCGGCGCGGCGGCCGGACCGGCCTGACCGCCGGATTTCCTGACCGCCGGACCCCTTGACCGCCGGACCCCCTGACCGCCGGATCTCTGACCGCCGAGGCCGCCGGACGTCCCGCGGGGCCGCCCGTGGCCGGAACGGCGCCCCTCGGTAGGCTCATCGCGCCATGGGGCGTCGAGGGGGCGGTGCGGCATGCACGGGCTGGACACGGGAGTTGGGCACACAGAGGCCGGGCGCCGCATCGGGCCGTACACCGTGCTCGGCACGCTCGACGGCGACGACGCCTCCGGCCCGTCCGGAACATCCGGTATGCCCCTTCCTGAGCGGCGGTTTCTCGCCCGCAGCGCGGACGGCGCCCGTACGGTCCTGATCAGCGTCCCGCTGCCGGGCGCCGACCCCGGGCGCTTCCTGGCCGAGGCCGAGGTGTCGCGCTATCTGCTCGGCCCGTGGTCCTCTCCGGCCACCGAACTCGCCCCGCCCGGCGCGCAGCCCTGGCACGCCCGCCCGTATCTGCCCGCGCTGCCGCTGCCCGCCGCGCTCGCTCACCACGGCGGCCCGCTGCCCGTACGCACCGTCAGGGCCCTGGGCGCCGCCCTGGTGGAGACCCTCGTCATCGGGCACGGACAGGGCCTGGCGCACGCCGGGATCTCGCCCGCCGCCGTCCTGCTGGCCGCCGACGGCCCCCGGCTCACCTGCTTCGGTGCGGTACGGGCCGCCGCAGCGGACGGCACCCCGCGTTCCGGCCTGCCCGGCCTGGAGTCGGGCAGCCTGCCCCCGGAACAGGCCGCGGGACGGACCCCCGACCCGCTCGGCGATCTCTACGCGCTCGGCGCCACGCTCGCCTACGCCGCCACCGGCCACACCGTCCCCGAGCGCGACGAGATCCCCGGCCCGCTGCGGGCCGTCATCTCCGGCTGCCTCGCCCGTGACCCGGCCCTGCGTCCGCGCCCCGCCGAGCTGCTGGACGCACTCGCGCCGGCCGGCGCGCCGGCCCCGCCTCCCACGGCCACCCCGGCACCCGGCCCCGCGGAGGGCCGTGCCCACGCCCTGCTCACGCCCGGCTGGCTGCCCGGCCGCCTCATCGCGGCCCTGGCCCGCCAGTCGGCCGCACTCCTCGCCGCCACCCTCCCGGCCGCGTCCGCGACAGCCCAGGACTGAACCCCCATGCCTCTGCCCCTCACCCACGACGATCCCGAAGACCTCGGCCCCTATCGCCTCGTCGCCCGCCTTGGCAGCGGCGGGATGGGCACCGTCTACCTGGCCCGCTCCCCGGGCGGCCGGATCCTCGCCCTCAAGACGATGCACGCCACGATGGCCTCCGAGGCCGCCTTCCGCACCCGCTTCCGGCTGGAGGCGGACGCCGCCCGGGTCATCGGCGGCCGCTACGGCGCCCAGGTCGTCGATGCCGACCCGCTGGCCACAACCCCCTGGTTCGCCACCGAGTACGTCCTCGGCCCGCCGCTCGACGAGGCCGTGGAGCAGTCCGGCCCGCTGCCCGAGGCGTCCGTACGGGCCCTGGGTGCGGCGCTGTGCGAGGCGCTGGGGCAGCTGCACCGCTCCGACGTCGTCCACCGCGACCTCAAACCGTCCAACATCATGGTCACCGCCCACGGGCCGAAGGTCATCGACTTCGGTATCGCCCGTGCCCTCGGCGACACCCACCTGACCCACACCGGCAGCGCGGTCGGCACCCCGGCGTTCATGTCACCGGAGCAGGCCACCGGCGAGGAACACACCCCGGCCGGCGATGTGTTCGCGCTCGCCGGGGTCCTGGCCTTCGCTGCCACCGGCCGCGGCCCCTTCGGCGACGGTCGGCCCGCCGACCTCGTCTACCGCGTCCGCTATGGCGACCCGGACCTCACCGGCACCCCCGAGGCCCTGGTCCCCGTCCTGTCGCACTGCCTGGCCAAGGACCCGGCGGCGCGCCCCACCACGGCCGAGTTGCAGTCCCAACTCCACGACGGGCAAGGGGAGTTCGCCGACCATCTGCCCGATACGGTGCTGGCGCTGATCGGGGCACGGGCCGCCGGCGTCTGGCAGCCCGTGCCGCCGCGGCTGCCCGCCCCGGCCGAGGCGCCGGCCGTGCCCGACACCGTGCCGGTCGCCACCGGCTCCTCCCGCCGCGGCCTGCTGCTGGGCGCGGCTGGTGCCGTACTGGGCCTGGGCGGGGCGGGCGCCGGTGCCTGGGCCTGGCTCGGCGGGGGCGATGCGCCGCCGCCCGCCCCGGCCCCGTACAAGAAGCCGGTGCCCGGTCCGAGCGTCGGGGCGCTGCCCAAGAAGAAGTGGGACTCGCTGTGGCACTTCCAGCCCGGCGGCATCGACAAGGACGAGACGCCCGAGATGCCGCTGGTGGTCGGCGGCAGGGCCCTCATGGTCTGCGGCGCCACCGTCTACGGCATCAACCCGGCATCCGGGGACGTCACCTGGACGTCGGACGTGGACGCCTCCTGGCACTTCGCCTCCGATGGCAGCCGCGTCTACCGCATCGTGAACCTGAAGACCCCGCCGGGCATCTCCCGCGCCCTCGCCCCCCTCGACCTCGCCACCGGCAGGACCCAGAAGCCCGAGGCCGACCTGAGGGACGCGCGGGGCAAGCTCTTCGGCGTCCAGCTGCTGGCCGTCTCCGGCGGCACCGCGTACCTGTGCGTGCTCCAGCGGGACAAGATCAAGCAGTACGACCGGCAGATGCCCTGGAACGTCACCGCCGTGGACGTCCGCACGGGCCGCAAGCGGTGGTACGAGCCGGTTCCGTTCCACTCCCAGAAGTCCGACGAGGCGCACTTCCTGGCGGCGACCGTCGCCGCCGGCCGCCTCGTCGCCCTCCAGCTCATGAACGACGGCACGGTGCGGATCGTCGCCCGCGACACCCGTACCGGAAAGTCCGTCTGGGAGCGGCCGCTCAAGGGCGCGCGGCCCGATGACGTCCGGTATCCGCTGACGGCCGACGGCAGGCACCTCTACCTGGGCGTCGGCCCGCTGCGCGCGCTGCGGCTGAGCGACGGCGGGCAGGCGTGGGCCGCGGAGGGGACGTATGGGCCGCCGGCGCTCAAGGACGGGGTGCTGTACGCCGCGCGCAAGGGCACAGGTCTGACGGCGGTCGAGGCCGCCACCGGGAAGCCCCGATGGGCCCAGCGGGACGCCTACGGACCGCGCACCGCCCTCACCGCCCGTCCCGTCATCGGCCCCCGCCACGCCTACACCCTCAGCACGGCCGACGGGGTGCTGCGTGCGGTCGGCCTCGCTTCGCACACCACCGCCCGGCAGTACAAAACCACTGGGACGCGTTTCATCGCCGACGAGCACAACAAGGTGATCCTCGCCTCCGACGACCACTTCCTGGCCGCCTTCCCCCTCCAGTAGCCCCTCATCGACCCGTCCGCCCCCCCCCGGAGTCCGCTCACCATGAAACCCCTCGGCACCGGCGACCCCCTTCGCCTCGGCCCCTACCGCCTGCTCGGTGTGCTCGGCGAGGGCGGTATGGGAAAGGTCTACGTCGGGCTGGACGGCGCCGGGACCGTTGCGGCGGTCAAGGTGCTGCGCCCCGAGCTCACGCACGAACCGAACCTCGCCCAGCGTTTCGTCCGCGAGGCGCAGACCGCGCAGGCCGTCCGCAGCAAGGGCGTGGCGGCCGTCCTGGGCGCGCAGACCGAGGGCGGCCGTCCCTGGATCGCCACCGAATTCCTGGCCGGTCCGACCCTCGACGAGGCCGTCGGGTCCTACGGCCCCTTCGGTGAACCGGCCGTCCGCGCCCTTGCCGCCGCCCTCGCCCGCACCCTCGCCGACATCCACGCCACCGGCCTGATCCACCGGGACCTCAAGCCCCCGAACATCGTCCTGACGTCGAGCGGCCCGCGCATCATCGACTTCGGCATCGCCCGCCCCGAACACGGCCTCACCCTCACCGCCACCGGGCAGGTCCCGGTCACCCCCGGCTACGGCGCGCCCGAACAGGTCCTGGGCCGCCGGGTCGCCGCCCCCGCCGACGTCTTCTCACTCGGCGCGGTCCTGGTCTACGCGGCGAGCGGCCGGCGCGCCTTCGACGCCACCCATGTCCCCGCCCTCCAGTACAAGGTCGTCCACGAGGAGCCGGACCTGGCGGCCGTACCGGAGGCGCTGCGTGCCCTGATCGCCCCGTGCCTGGCCAAGGACCCGGCCGCCCGGCCCACGCCGGACCGGATCGCCGCGGCCTTCGCGCCGCCGCGGGGAGCCGAACGGGCCTGGCGGCGCGGCCGGGTGGCCGAGGAGATCAAGCAGCGCGAGAGCGGCGTCCACGAGCTGACCGCGCCGACGCTGCCCGACGCCGGCCGCCCCGTGACCCGGCGCCGGCTGGTGACCGGCCTCGCGGCGGGCGGTGCGGTTCTCGCGGCGGGCGGTGGCGCGGCGCTCGCCTGGTGGCCGGGCCCCGAGCAGCGGCGGCCCGCGAAGAAGAAGGACCTCTTCGCCTTCCCGCCCGCCGTCCCGACCCCCGCGGCGCATGTGCTCAACGCGGACGACGGTGACTTCGTCATCGGCGGCTCGCCGAAGGCGCTCTGGGGGCCGATCGAGGTCCTCGCCGACGACACCCCGGCGCCGCTGCCGGTACGGGACGTCATCGTCGTCGGCGCCTGGGGCGGCGGCATCGCGGCGTACAACGTCGTGGACGGCAAACGGCGCTGGGCCGCCCGCGGCGTCAAGGCCACCGGCCGCTACCTCTCCCTCTCCGACCGCCTGATCGCGGCCGTCGACGACCACGGCACCCTGCGCACGTTCGTGCCCTCCACCGGCGAGCCTCGGTGGACTGCCGACGCCGGTCTGGACGCGCTGCTGGCTGCCGACGACGAGGCGGTCTACGCCGTGACCAAGGACCACCGGCTGCGCGCCGTCGGCCGATCCGACGGGAAGATCCGCTGGACCGCCCCGATCGACGCGCCGTTCCGCACCAGGATCAACCCGCCCGGAGTCACCGCCCACGGCCGCCTGGTCGTGGGCACCGCCGACGGCAACGTCCTGGCCGTGGACACCGCGAACGGCCGCCACAGCTGGGACCTGCGCGGCCAGTCCGACTCCTACGTCCGCCCGTCCTGTTACGGCGACACTGTCTACTTCGGCGGCAGGTCGATGACGGCCCGCAGGATCACCGACGGCAAGAAGCGGTGGACCGTCAGGAAACGCGGCCTGGACGGGACGTTCAACTCGTGGGGCCCGGTGACCGCCACCGCGGACGTCCTGTACGCGACCTACCAGGCGTACCGGGACGGGCAGTCCACGCTGCCGGACGCCTGGAAGCCCGCCGACGGCAGCTCCGTCTTCCAGATCCGCGGCTCGTCCAACATCTACACACCCGTCGTCCCCCAGGGGAACGGCCTCTGGACGATCCAGGGTGACGGCTTCTACGAGGTCGACGCGATGACCGCCAAGGACGGCTACCCGGTCCTGACGTTCAAACTGCCCGAGGCCAAACGCCAGTGGCTGGTGGCCGACGGCAACCGCGTCTTCGTCATGAACGACGGGTCGCTGTACGCGCTTCCGGTGTTCTGACGCGCCGTCCGCGGCTCCGGGTCCGGCCCGGGCCCGCGGGTGCTCAGCCCTTCACCGGCGCATGCTCCCTCAGCACCGCCACGAACGCCCGCATCCACTCCGGCTGGTCGGGCCAGGCGCGGGCCGAGACCATCATGCCGTCCACGACCGCGGGGCCGTCGACGAAGTCGGCGCCGGCCAGTTCCACGTCCGGCGCACAGGCGGGGTAGGCGGAGGTGCGGCGGCCCTTGAGGACGCCGAGGGGGGCCAGGGCGATGGCCGCGTGGCAGATATGGGCGACGGGCTTGGCGGCGTCGAAGAAGTGGGTGACGACGCGGGGGAAGTCGGGGTCGCCTCGCAGATACTCGGGCGCCCGGCCGCCGGGCAGCACCAAGGCGGCGTACTCGGCCGGATCGACCTCGGACAGCGCGAGGTCGGCGGGCCAGGAGTGGCCCTGGCGCTCGGTGTAGGTGTCGTAGCCCTCGACGAAGTCATGGGTGACGAACGACAGTTTCTTGCGGGAGGGCGCCGCGACGTCGACGTCGTAGCCCTCCTCCAGCAGCCGCTGGTACGGGTAGAAGAACTCCAGGTCCTCGGTGGCGTCGCCGGCGACGAGCAGGATCTTGGGCATGGACGGGACTCCTCGGGATCGTGGCGGAACCGGTGCGGTGCTCCGGTTCCGCCACGATGCACGCAGTCGCCCGCCCACGGGGAGTGGCCGGGGCCGGATTCCGGCCATCGGGTGAATCCCGCGGGATCACGTCCACAGGTCGGTGATGGCGATGCCCAGATCGGCGAGCAGGCGGCGCAGCAGCGGGAGGGAGAGGCCGATGACGTTGCCGGGGTCGCCGTCGATGCCGTCGATGAAGGGGGCCGAGCGGCCGTCGAGGGTGAAGGCACCGGCGACGAAGAGGGGTTCGCCGCTGGCGACGTAGGCGGCGATCTCGGTGTCGGTGGGGTCGCCGAAGCGGACGGTGGTGGCGGCGGTGGCGGAGGTCTCGCGGCCGGTGGCGGTGTCGATGACGCAGTGGCCGGTCTGGAGGATGCCGGAGCGGCCGCGCATGGCCTTCCAGCGGGCGGTGGCGTCCTCGGCGTCGGCGGGCTTGCCCAGGGCGCGGCCGTCCAGCTCCAGGACCGAGTCGCAGCCGATGACCAGGGCGCCCGCGGCCTCCGGCCGGGCGGCGACCGCGGCGGCCTTCGCCTCGGCCAGCACGCGGGCCAGCTCACCCGGCGTGGCGGCGGTCAGCGCGTCCTCGTCGACGCCGCTGACGATGACCTCGGGCGCCATACCCGCCTGCTGGAGCAGCCCCAGACGGGCGGGGGACTGGGAGGCGAGCACGAGGCGGCGGGCGCCGGGGGCGGGCTCGGGAAGGTGGTGGGCACGGTGCGCTGCGGTCATGCCCGTCATCGTACGGAGGCCGCGGCGCGCGGTGTACGGCGCTCTGCCCGGCACCCGGCCCGCGCACGCCCCGTCCGCGGCCCTCCCGCGTCCCGCCCGCCTACTTGCGCAGCACCGCCTCCATCACGGACTTGGCGATCGGGCCGCCCAGCTTGCCGCCGGCGATCTCCGAACGCGGGATGTCCATGTCCTTGGGGTCGACGAAGACGGCCACCGCGACCGGCGAGGAGCCGTCGGCCTGCTTGGCGTAGGAGACGAACCAGGCGTAGGGCCGCTCGTCGTTGACGTTGGCGCCGTGCTGCGCGGTGCCGGTCTTGCCGCCGACCGTGACGCCGTCGATCGCGGCCTTGTCCGCGGTGCCGTCCGAGACGGTGTACTCCATCATCTCCTGCACCTTCTTGGCGGTGTTCGCGGAGACGGCCTGCGGGTCGTCGGGGTGCAGCGGCGCTGGCTTGGTCTTCTCGATGGTGGTCATCCCCGGGCCCTGGAGCTCGTCGACCAGATACGGCTTCATCACCTTGCCGTTGTTGGCGATCCCGGCGACGACCATGGCCATCTGGAGCGGCGTGCTGGTCACACTGCCCTGGCCCATCCCGGTCAGCGCGGTCTGCGGCTGGTCGAGCTTGGCGGGATAGCCGCCGGCGCTCGCGCGCACGGGGATGAACTGCTCCTTGTTGAAGCCGAACTTCTCGGCCGTCTCGCGCATCTTGTCCGTCCCCAGCTTGTGGGCCGCGTCCAGGAAGACGTTGTTGCACGACCACTGCATCCCGGTCTTCAGCGATGCCTTGTCGCAGGGTGCACCGGCCACGTCGTTGCCGACCTGGGTGCGGGTCTGGGGCAGGGTGTACGGGGCGGGGGCGCCGGAGGAGGCGTTGATGTCGGTGACCGTGCCGTGCTCCAGGGCCGCGGCCGCGGTGAGGATCTTGAAGGTGGAGCCGGGCGGGTAGATCTCGCGCAGCGCCCGGTTGTTCATCGGCTTGCTCTTGTCGGCGTCCAGCGCCTGGTACTTACGGCCCTCGGCCAGGCTCAGCCCGGTGAAGGACGACGGATCGTAGGACGGCGTGCTGGCCAGCGCGAGGATCCTGCCGCTGCGCGGGTCGAGGGCCACCACCGCGCCGCGGGCGTGCAGATCGGTCAGGCCCTTGTAGGCGGCCTTCTGCGCCTTCTCGTCGATGGTGGTGATCACATCGCCGCCGCGCGGCTTCTCCCCGGTCAGCACGGCCTTGGCGCGGTTGAAGAAGAGCCGGTCGTCCTTGCCGCTGAGGATGTCCTTGTAGACGCCCTCCAGCATGCTCTCGCCCTGCGCCTGCGAGGCGTAGCCGGTGATCGGCGCGTACATCGGACCGTTCTTGTAGGTCCGCTTGTACTTGAAGTCGCCGTCGGTGGCCACCGATCCGGTGACCGGTTTGCCGCCGACGATGATGTTGCCGCGGGGGTAGGAGTACGCCTCGATCTTGACCCGGCGGTTGTTCGGATCCTTGGCGAGCGCGTCGCCGGTGACGAACTGGACCCAGGTCACCCGCACCAGCAGCGCGAGGACCAGCACCCCGCAGAAGACGGCTATGTGCCGCAGCGGTCGGTTCATCGCGTCGCACTCCCACACCCCAGGGGCGCAACGGGTCGAATCACCACCCGCCCACCCGAATTGCACTCTTCGGGAGGTAAAGATGCGACGCGAGGGGCAAAGGTTGCGTTTACCGCCGGGCGGAGCCTCACCGCCGGGGTTTTCCTCACCGCCAGACGAGGAGGAACGTCAGCACCAGGGTGGCCGTGGCCAGCACGATGCCCATCCGGCGGAGCTTGTTCTGCACCTCGCGCAGCTCCTCGGGCGGTTCATCGGGCGGATCGGACCACAGCATGCGACCGATGCTGCGCCCGTCGCGGCGGCGGCGCCTGAGTACGCGTACTCAGGCACCACCGTCCGAAGGACTAGTCAGTGCACGATGCACCGATCCACCGGGGGCAGGCGGGGTGCGAGATGCGTCACATACCGCGAACGGCAACCGGCAACGGCCCCTGCCCCGGCTGGCCTAGTGCGGCCAGAAGCTGGTCCGCCAGGCCCGCGGTCCCGGATGCGGCACCCGGCGGGCCGGGACCGTGGAGGCCGGGTCCGACCACTCGTTGCCGCGTTCCGGCCCTCCCGGCACGACGGCAGCGGCGGCCGCCGCGCGGGCCTGCACCACCGCCAGTGCGGCGGCCAGCTCCTCCGGGGTCGGGTTGCCCCGTACGACCTTGATCATCAGCGAACGACCTCCTCGGGGGCTGCGGGTCAGAGCGGAATGTTGCCGTGCTTCTTCGGCGGCAGCGCCTCGCGCTTGTTGCGCAGCGTGCGCAGCCCGCGGACGATGTGGCGCCGCGTCTCGGACGGCATGATCACCGCGTCGACATAGCCGCGTTCGGCCGCGATGTACGGGTTGAGCAGCGTGTTCTCGTACTCCTGGATCAGCTCCTGGCGCCGGGCCTCCTGCTCCGCCGGGTCCTCGATCGCGGCGAGCGTGCGGCGGTGCAGGATGTTGACCGCGCCCTGCGCGCCCATGACGGCGATCTGCGCCGTCGGCCAGGCCAGGTTGAGGTCGGCGCCCAGGTGCTTGGAGCCCATGACGTCGTACGCGCCGCCGAACGCCTTGCGGGTGATGATCGTGATCAGCGGGACGGTCGCCTCGGCGTAGGCGTAGATCAGCTTGGCGCCGCGCCGGATGATGCCGTCGTACTCCTGGTCCGTGCCCGGCAGGAAGCCCGGGACGTCCACGAAGGTGACGACCGGGATGTTGTACGCGTCGCAGGTGCGCACGAAGCGCGCGGCCTTCTCGGACGCCTTGATGTCGAGGATGCCGGCGAACTGCATCGGCTGGTTGGCGACGATGCCCACCGAGTGGCCCTCGACCCGCCCGTAGCCGGTGATGATGTTCGGCGCGAACAGCGCCTGGGTCTCCAGGAACTCGCCGTCGTCCAGCACATGCTCGATCGCGGTGTGCATGTCGTAGGGCTGGTTCGCGGAGTCCGGGATCAGGACGTCCAGCTCGCGGTCGTGGTCCGAGGTCTCCAGGTCCGCCTCCTCGGGGAAGGACGGCGGCTCGGAGAGGTTGTTGGACGGCAGGTAGGACAGCAGCGCCTTGACGTACTCGATGGCGTCCTTCTCGTCGCCCGCCATGTGGTGCGCCACACCGGAGGTGGTGTTGTGCGTCCGCGCGCCGCCCAGCTCCTCGAAGCCGACGTCCTCGCCGGTGACGGTCTTGATGACGTCGGGACCGGTGATGAACATGTGCGAGGTCTGGTCGACCATGACCGTGAAGTCGGTGATGGCGGGGGAGTAGACCGCGCCGCCCGCGCACGGACCGACGATCAGCGAGATCTGCGGGATCACACCGGAGGCATGGGTGTTGCGGCGGAAGATCTCGCCGTACGCGCCGAGCGAGACCACGCCCTCCTGGATGCGGGCGCCGCCGGAGTCGTTGATGCCGATCACCGGACAGCCGTTCTTCAGCGCGAAGTCCATGACCTTGACGATCTTCTCGCCGAAGACACCGCCGAGCGCACCGCCGAAGACCGTGAAGTCCTGGGAGAAGACCGCCACCGGGCGGCCGTCGACCGTGCCGTAGCCGGTGACCACACCGTCGCCGTACGGCCGGTTCTGCTCCATGCCGAAGTCGGTGGAGCGGTGCCGCGCGAACTCGTCGAGCTCGACGAACGAGCCCTCGTCCAGCAGCAGACCGATGCGCTCACGCGCCGTCAGCTTCCCCTTCGCATGCTGCTTTTCCACCGCGCGGGCGGAACCGGCATGCGTGGCCTCGTCGACCCGTCGCTGAAGATCCGCCAGTTTGCCCGCGGTGGTGTTGCTGCCTGAAGTGTTCAAAGCGGTTGCTTCCGGTTCGGACATCGGGATGCGGCTCCTGCTCGTCCTGGACTGGTGCTCGTACTGAGGGGTGGTACGGGTCCCGTACGCATGCGGTCCGCGTGTCGTACGGGTGTGGCTACCGACTCGTAGCGTATCGGCGGGACTGCTCTGCGGCACTGCGTCGTTGACCACACCTAGGCTGGTCCCATGACGCCTCAACCACCGGGAAAACAGGACAAAGACGCAGGCCGCTGGTCCGATCTGGACCGCCCGCCGCTGAGCGGGCCGGCGCTGCGCCGGGCCCTGGTGCGGCCCGGGTCACTGTGGACCTCCCTGGACGTCGTCGCCGCCACCGGCTCCACCAACAGCGACCTCGCCGCCCGCGCCGCCAAGGGCGAGGTCACCGAGGGTGCCGTCCTGGTCGCCGAGGAGCAGTCGGCCGGCCGCGGCCGCCTCGACCGCCGCTGGTCCGCGCCGCCCCGCTCCGGGCTCTTCTTCTCCGTCTACCTCACCCCCCGCGTCCCGATGGCGCGCTGGGGCTGGCTGCCGCTGCTGACCGGAGTGGCCACCGCCGCCGCCCTGGCCCGCAGCGCCGGCGTCGACACCCTCCTCAAGTGGCCCAACGACCTCCTGGTCACGGTCGACGGCGAGGAACGCAAAACCGGCGGCATCCTCGCCGAACGCGCAGGTGACGGCGTCGTCATCGGCATCGGCCTGAACGTCAGCCTGCGCGCCGACGAACTCCCCGTCCCCACCGCCGGCTCCCTCGCGCTGGCCGGCGCCCCCGGCACCGACCGCGACCCCCTGCTGCGCGCCGTCCTGCGCTCCCTGGAGGACTGGTACGCCAAGTGGCAGGACGCCATCGGCGACCCCGCCGCCAGCCGCCTCCAGGAGACCTACGCGGCCGGCTGCGCCACCCTGGGCCGCACCGTCCGTGCCGAACTCCCCGGCGACGCCGAACTGCTCGGCGAGGCGGTGGCGATCGACGGCGAGGGCCGCCTGATCGTGGCCACCGAGGGCGGCGGCCGGCAGCCGGTGGCGGCCGGCGACATCGTGCACCTGCGGGCGGCCGGAGGGGGGTACTCGGGGGAGACGGGGTGAGGTGCGCCGCCCCCGGGGCACCCCGGCGCGCCGGGGCACCACCACTTCTTCCATGGTCAGCGGTGACATATGAGAGTGAGCCAGAGCACACCTGCCGTATCGTTGGGGCGGTCCGCCGGGGAGCGGACCTCGGGCGAGAAGTGATCGGAAGGGCAGTGCGCAGGGACCGGACAGGGAGCAGGCGGTGACCGCGGACGACCCGGGCGCCGCCCCGGCGAGGGACGAGGACACCGGCCCGGAGGACGAGGCGGCCGCCACAACGGACGGGCCGCTCGCCATCCGCCTCGAACAACTCATCCTCGGCGCCGACCGTCGCTATACGCCGTTCCAGGCGGCCCGCGCCGCCGGCGTATCGATGGATCTCGCGGCCCGCTTCTGGCGCGCCATGGGCTTCGCCGACATCGGCCAGGTCAAGGCGCTGACCGAGGCCGACGTCCTGGCGCTGCGGCGGCTGGCCGGTCTGGTCGAGGCGGGTCTGCTGAGCGAGGCGATGGCCGTACAGGTCGCCCGCTCCACCGGCCAGACCACCGCCCGCCTCGCCGACTGGCAGATCGACTCCTTCCTGGAGGGCCTGACCGAACCGGCCGACACGGGCCTGACCCGCACCGAGATCACCTACCCCCTGGTCGAGCTGCTCCTGCCCGAGCTGGAGGAGTTCCTGGTCTACGTCTGGCGGCGCCAGCTGGCCGCGGCCACCGGCCGGGTCGTACAGGCCCAGGACGACGCGGAGATGGTCGACCGCCGCCTGGCCGTGGGCTTCGCCGACCTGGTGGGCTTCACCCGGCTGACCCGCCGCCTGGAGGAGGAGGAACTGGGCGAGCTGGTGGAGGCGTTCGAGACCACCTGCGCCGACCTGGTGGCGGCCCACGGCGGCCGGCTGATCAAGACGCTCGGCGACGAGGTCCTCTTCTCCGCCGACGACGCGGGTATCGCCGCCGAGATCGGGCTGCGGCTGATCGAGACCATGACGCACGACGAGACGATGCCGGAGCTGCGGGTCGGCATCGCGTTCGGCACGGTCACGACCCGGATGGGCGACGTCTTCGGCACCACCGTCAATCTGGCCAGCCGGCTGACCTCGATAGCGCCCAAGGACACCGTCCTGGTGGACGAGGCGTTCGCCGAGGAGCTGGGCCGCACCGGCGAGGCGCCGGTCTCCGAGGCCGACGCCGCGGCCGCCCAGAAGGCCGCCGACGAGGGCACCGGCGAGCCGCCGCCCCCCTACCGCTTCGCCCTCCAGCCGATGTGGCAGCGCCCGGTCCGCGGCCTGGGCGTCATCGAGCCCTGGCTGCTCAGCCGCCGGGGCTGAGGAGGACGCCGGGGAGCCGGCCCCGAGCCCCCTCCTGTTCGCCGCGCCCCGTACCTGAAATGATCCTGCCGGATCACTCAGGTCAACGGTCGTTAACCGGGAGGGCGCATGCAGCGGTTCGGTGAAGAGGGCTGGGTCGGGATCGAGCGGCACGGTTTCGTGGCGGAGCTGGTCATGGACCGCCCCAAGGCCATGAACGCGGTCTCCACGGCGATGGCCGACGCCCTGGCGCAGGCGTGCGCCGAGCTGGCCGGCGACCGTTCCGTACGGGTCGTGGTGCTCACCTCCACCCATGAGCGGGCGTTCTGCGTGGGCGCCGACCTCAAGGAGCGCAACTCCTTCACGGACGCCGATCTCAGGCGTCAGCGGCCGCACACCCGCGCCGCCTACACCGGGGTGCTGGAGCTGCCCGTGCCCACCATCGCCGCCGTCCACGGCTTCGCCCTCGGCGGCGGTTTCGAGCTGGCGCTGGCCTGCGATCTGATCGTGGCCGACGGCAGCGCGGTGGTCGGGCTGCCGGAGGTGTCGGTGGGCGTGATCCCCGGCGGCGGGGGCACCCAGCTGCTGCCGCGCCGGGTGGGTGCGGCGCGGGCCGCGGAACTGATCTTCACCGCGCGCCGGGTGCCGGCCGCCGAGGCCGCCGGGCTGGGCCTGGTGGATCAGCTGGTCGACGACGGACAGGACCGAGCGGAGGCGCTGGCGCTGGCGGCCCGGATCGCCCGCAATTCGCCGGTCGGTCTGCGCGCCGCGAAGCGGGCCCTGCGCCTGGGGCACGGCCTCGACCTGCGGGCGGGGCTGGAGCTGGAGGACGGCGCCTGGCAGAGCGTCGCCTTCTCCGGTGACCGGGCGGAGGGCGTCGCGGCGTTCAACGAGAAGCGGTACCCGGACTGGCCGGGGGAGTGAGCCGCGGGGCCGGGGGCGTGAGCTGCCGCCCCTGGCCATGTCCTCCGGGGCGCCGGGCGCAACCACCAACGGCTCCTGCCCCGGCTCACCCCGCCGCGGGGTACCCGTCGTGGCCATCGCCGGAGGTAATGCCCGCTCGAAAGGCGCGAATAGGGTTAAACATTCCTACGCTGGAGTGCAAGGGTGTGCTCACGGTTACGGAATGTGAGGATCCGGTGACGCGCGAGGCCGACGGCGATACGAGGCTGCGGGCAGTGGTGGAACTGGCGCAGGCGATGGCGGCCGCGCACACTCCGTGCGAATCGGCGCGAGCGGCCGCCCTGGGGGCGCAGCGGGCCCTGGGCGGCTCGTTCGCGGCGGTCTCCCAGTGGGAGCGCGAGCTGGGCAAGCTGCGGGTGCTGGTCAACGTCGGCGAACTGGCCGAGGGGGAGCGGGAGTTCCCCGAGGACGAGTCGTACCCGGTGCACGAATTCCCCGAGATCGTCGGATTCCTGCACGAGCGGTGGGCCGGCGGCGGCGAGCCCAGCGCCTGGGTGGAGACCGCCGAAGAGCCCTATTCCGCGAACCGGGCGGCCGGCGGCCGCTACAACCACCAGAGGGTGGCCGCGCTGCGCCGCCGGGGCCGCGGCTGCTGCGTGGTGGCGCCGATCGTGCTCGACGGGCGGGCCTGGGGCGAGCTGTATGTCGCACGGCGCCTGGGGGAGCCGGCCTTCGCCCGCCCGGACGCCGATTTCGCCACCGTCCTCGCCGCCGTCGCCGCCGCCGGGATCGCCCAGACCGAGCGCCTCGCCGAGGCCCGCCGGCTGGCGTTCACCGATGCGCTGACGGGGCTGGCCAACCGCCGCGCCGTGGACCGTCGGCTGGACGAGGCGCTGGAGCTGCACCGCCGCGACGGCGCGGTGGTCAGCCTGGTGGTGTGCGACCTCAACGGTCTGAAGGCGGTGAACGACTCGCGCGGCCACGCCGTCGGCGACCGGCTGCTGGAACGCTTCGGCTCGGTGCTCTCCCTGTGCGGCGCCATACTGCCCGGCACCCTCGCGGCCCGGCTCGGCGGCGACGAGTTCTGTCTGCTGGCGGTCGGCCCGTCGGCCGAGGAAGTGGTCAAGGTGGCGGGCGAACTGTGCGCGCGGGCCGGCGAGTTGGACCTGGGTGACGGGGTCGCGGTCGGGGTCGCCTCGACCGGCGATCCGATCGGCCCGGTGTACTCCGCGCGCCGCCTGTTCCGGCTCGCGGACGCCGCGCAGTACCGCGCCAAGGCCGCCCGCTCCGGCGCGCCGGTGGTCGCCGGGGCGCACGGCGGCCCGGACGATCCCGTCGTGCGGCTCGCGGATTCCCCCGAGCCGCGGCAGGGTCCCGAACGCCGGCGGTTCAGGAGGTGAGGCGGGGTGCGCCAAGGCGACGGGCGGGGCGGCGGGTAAGGGGCGAGTCCGTAATCCAGTAGTGACAGATCGGGTGGTGACATCCGGCGATTCAGTCTCTAGGGTGCCTGAATATGGATATGCACACTGTGGTGCTGGGGACGTCCGGCACGACCGCACAGGACGTCATCGCGGTGGCCCGCGGCGAGGCCCGCATCGAGCTGCCCGAAGAGACGCTCACGGCCGTCGCGGCCTCCCGTGCCTTCATCGACGACCTCGCCGCCAAACCCGACCCCGTCTACGGCGTCTCCACCGGCTTCGGCGCCCTCGCCGTCCGCCACATCAGCCCCGAGCTGCGCGCCCAGCTCCAGCGCAACATCGTGCGCTCGCACGCGGCCGGCATGGGCCCGCGGGTCGAGCGCGAGGTCGTCCGCGCGCTGATGTTCCTGCGCCTGAAGACCCTCGCCTCGGGCCGCACCGGCGTCCGCCCCCTCGTCGTCGAGACCATGGCCGCCATACTCAACGCCGGCATCACGCCCGTCGTCCACGAATACGGCTCCCTCGGCTGCTCCGGCGACCTCGCCCCCCTCTCGCACTGCGCGCTGACCCTGATGGGCGAGGGCGAGGCCGAGGGCCCCGACGGCGTCGTACGGCCCTCCGGCGAGCTGCTGGCCGCCCACGGCATCGCCCCCGTCGTCCTGCGCGAGAAGGAGGGCCTGGCCCTCCTCAACGGCACCGACGGCATGCTCGGCATGCTCGTGATGGCCTGCGCCGACCTCGCCCGCCTGTTCACCTCCGCCGACATCACCGCCGCCCTCTCCCTGGAGGCGCTGCTCGGCACGGACAAGGTCCTCGCTCCCGAGCTGCACACCATCCGCCCGCACCCCGGCCAGGCCGCCTCGGCCGCCAACATGCTCAAGGTGCTGGCCGGTTCCGGCTTCACCGGGCACCACCAGGACGACGCCCCGCGCGTCCAGGACGCCTACTCCATCCGCTGCGCCCCTCAGGTCGCCGGCGCCGGCCGCGACACCCTCGACCACGCCCGCCTGGTCGCCGACCGCGAACTGGCCGCCGCCGTCGACAACCCCGTCGTCCTGCCCGACGGACGGGTCGAGTCCAACGGCAACTTCCACGGCGCCCCCGTCGCCTACGTCCTGGACTTCCTGGCCATCGCCGCCGCCGATCTCGGCTCCATCGCCGAGCGCCGCACCGACCGCCTCCTGGACAAGAACCGCTCGCACGGCCTGCCCGCCTTCCTGGCCGGCGACCCGGGCGTCGACTCGGGCCTGATGATCGCCCAGTACACCCAGGCCGCCCTGGTCAGCGAGCTCAAGCGACTGGCCGCGCCCGCCTCGGTGGACTCCATCCCGTCCTCCGCCATGCAGGAGGACCACGTCTCCATGGGCTGGTCCGCGGCCCGCAAGCTGCGCACCGCCGTCGACAACCTCACCCGCATCGTCGCCGTCGAGCTCTACGCCGCCACCCGCGCCATCGAGATGCGCGACGGCCTGACGGCGGCCCCCGCCACCCTCGCGGTGCTCGACGCGGTGCGCGCCGCGGGCATCGAGGGACCGGGCGAGGACCGCTTCCTGGCACCCGACCTGGAGGCCGCTTACGCCTTCGTACGGGACGGGAAGCTGGTCGAGGCAGTCGAGACGGTCACCGGCGAGCTGGCCTGACACCGGGGCCCGTCCGAGGCGGACGCGGGGCCGTCGCCCGGACGGCCCCGCGGTGGCTCATGCGGCCTCCGCGTGCCGCACGGGGGCTCGCCAGGGCTCATGCGGCCTCGCCGGGCCTCCGGCGGGCGGAGCGGGTCACCAGCCCGGCGCCGAGGGCGAGCAGCGCGCTGCCGCCGAGGGCGTAGGGCGTGACATCGGGTCCGCCGCTGACGGCGAGCAGGCGGCCGGGCCCGTTCGTGCCCGCGACGCCGGCCGCCGCGGCGCGAGGGACCGCCGGGGCCGTCCGCACACCGGTGGTGGCCGGGGGCCCGTCCTCGTCCGCGCTCGCATGCGCGGACGGTACGAACCACAGGGCGCCCAGCACCGACGCCGCGGCGACGGCGGTCAGGAGCGGCCGCCGCGCGGAGCCCGAACGATCCTCCACGATCCTCCTTGCGGGCCCGGTGCACCCGGCAGTGCTGACGGGCCGTCGAGAGCCGTCGATATCGGCCGCTGTAGGGGCCGTTGACCTCAGATGTTAGTGACCGCCGCGGGTCGCGGGGAAGTCGGACGCCCGGGTGCTTACTCTCCGTCCCATGAGCAATGGTGAGACATCACGTTTTGTACGGCTTCATGTGGAGCTGGTCATGGAGGTGACCGACGCCGACCGGCTGACCGGCGCCGCCCTCGACCACATCGGCGGCGACCCGTCCCTCCCCGACGACCAGCGCCGCCAGGCCCTGGACACCGTCCGGGAGGACCCCGCGGAGGCGCTGGCCCACCTCGTCGACCCCTTCGACCTCGTCACGGCGGTGCCGGGCACCGAGCTCGCCCACGCCTCCTGGAGCAGTGAGGAGATGACCGACTACGACCCGGACGCCGAATGGGACGCGGCGGAATGGGACCTGGCGGACGACACCCCCGCCGAGGCCTGACCGGCCACCCCCACCCGTCGAGGCCCGACCGGTCTCGGCCTCTCCCGGCCCCCGCAGACGAGAGCCTTCCGTACGGCCTCCCCCCTGCGGGGGCCTCCGATGCGGCGATACGCACCCCTTACGTCCGTTTTGAGTGGCATCCCCCACAAAGCCTTTTCTTTTCCGTGGGTGTGCCACACGGTCGATAAGGCACATACGTCCAAAGCTCGACCCATCGGATCGGGAGTTCTGTCGCAAGCGCTGTCGGGAGTTCTGGGTTCGGTAGCAATGGAGAAACGCGTGATAACGCACAGCAATCGCCGCACCGGCCTCATCGCCGGCGCCGTCCTCCTGGGCGGCGTACTGACCATCACGGCGTGCGGCGGCGCGCACGGTGACAGCGGCCCTGCCGCGTCCGGCCCCCACGGTGACAGCGGACCCACCGCGTCCGGTGCCCCCGCGCCGCGCCACGAGAATGCGCAGCAGGTCGACGCGGCGGCCGCCCAGGACGCCTCGCAGGCACAGATCCAGATCGCTCCCGCCGACGGCTCGACCGGCGTCGGCGTCAACAGCGGCGCCCGGGTCACGGTCAGCGGCGGCAAGCTCACCGACGTCACCATGACCTCCGTGAACGCCCGCACCACCGTCGCCGGCAGCTTCTCCGCCGACGGCACCTCCTGGAAGCCGGACACCGCGCTGGCCCGCTCCACGACCTACAAGGTCACCGCGCACGCCGTCGACGACCAGGGCCGCAAGGCGGTGGAGAACTCCACCTTCACCACCGTCTCCCCGGACCCCCACACCTTCGTCGGCAACTTCACCCCGGAGGACGGTTCCACCGTCGGCGTCGGCATGCCGGTGTCGATCAACTTCGACAAGCCGGTGGTCGACAAGACCAGCGTGGAATCCGCGATCAACGTCGCCTCCAGCAGCAACCAGCAGGTCGTCGGCCACTGGTTCGGCAACAAGCGGCTGGACTTCCGCCCCCGGACGTACTGGAAGCCCAACTCCGAGGTCACCGTCAAGCTCGGCCTGACCGGCGTCGAGGCGTCCCCCGGCGTCAGGGGCGTCCAGAACAAGACCGTCCACTTCACCGTCGGCCATTCCCAGATCAGCACCGTCGACGCCAAGAAGCACACCATGACCGTCGTCCGCGACGGCCGCGTCCTCCGCACCATCCCGATCTCCTCGGGCTCCACGGAGCACCCGACCTACAACGGCCAGATGGTCATCTCCGAACGCTTCAAGCAGACCCGGATGAACGGCTCCACCGTCGGCCTCGTCAAGAAGAACGGCAAGGGCGAATACGACATCCCCGATGTCCCGCACGCCATGCGCCTGTCGACGTCCGGCACCTTCATCCACGGCAACTACTGGGGCAAGGGCATCTTCGGCCACGCCAACACCAGCCACGGCTGCATCGGCCTCCAGGACGTCCGCGGCGCGGGCGACCCCACCACCGACGCCGCCTGGTTCTTCCAGCACTCCCGCATCGGTGACGTCGTCAAGGTCGTCAACTCCGGTGACCGCACCATCCAGCCCGACAACGGCCTCAACGGCTGGAACATGCCGTGGTCCCAGTGGGTCGCGGGGAGCGCCGTGGGCTGACCTGATCTGACCTGATCTGGTCCGAGCTGTTGGCTCGCCTCGGACGGGGACATGATCGCTGCCGGCGCCCGGCGCCGCCGTTTTCACGGCGCGCCGGGCGTCGGCGTGTGTGCGGTGGCCGGGCCCGCCCGGCCACCGGGGCGCGGTGGCGGGGCCGCCGTCCGTACCCTGACCTGGTGAGCAGGCACGGCGACAGCGGCAGCGGAGAGCGCGGCGGACGAGGCGAGCGCGGCGGAACCCGGAAATCCGGGGGCAGCGGCGGACGAGGCGAAGGCGCCGGGCGGCGCGAGAGCACCCGGCGGACGGCCCCCGCGGCCGACGAACCGCTCGCCGACGAGCTGGTCGCCGACGTCCTCGGCCGCGTCCGTTACGCGGCGGACGGGGCCGCGGCCGAGGACGCCGTCGAGGCCGGGGCCTCCCTGCTGGCCGCCGCACCCGCGGGCTGGGAGGCGGTGAGCGCCGCCGTGGTCGCGGCCGCCGCGGCCGGCGCGGCACAGTGCTGGACGGGCGGCTGGCAGCCCGCCGACCTGGAGCGCTTCCTACGGCGCGCGGCGGACGGGGCGACCCACGCCGAACTCGCCGTGGACGCGATAGCCGCCGACGCGGCCCGCAACCCGGCCACCCGCACCCCGCGCGGCCCCCGCTGGGCCGACCAGCTGCGACGACTCGGCGCCGACGTCTGGTGGGAGGCCGACCGCGGCTACCTCGACGCCCTGGCCCGGCGCCGCCGCACCACCCGCTTCCAGACCGCCTACGACACCCTGGCCGCCCTGCGCGCCCTCGCCCGGGTCCCGCGCATCACCCCGCTGCCCTCCCCACCCGCACCCCCGGCCGCACACGCCCGCAGCGCCGCCGCCTCCCGCGCCCTCGGCCGCATCCGCGGCCTGCTCGCCAAGGCCGAGGCGACGACCTTCGCCGAGGAGGCGGAGGCGCTCTCCGCCAAGGCACAGGAACTGATGGCCCGGCACAGCATCGACGAGGCCCTCCTGGACAGCGCGGCCGGCTCCCCGCACGGCACGGCGGGCGGCCCGTCGGCGATCCGTATCGGCATCGAGGGCCCCTACGAACAGGCCAAGGCGCTCCTCCTGGACGCCGTCGCCACCGCCAACCGCTGCCAAGCCGTATGGGCCGCCGACATCGGCTTCTCCACCCTCATCGGCTTCGCACCCGACCTGGAGGCCACCGAACTCCTCTACACCTCGCTCCTCCTCCAGTCCACCACCGCCATGCACCGCGCCGGCGACGCCCACGCCCGCAAGAAGGACGAGGCCCCCGCGCGCAAGAAGCAGGACGGCGCGCCCCTCACCCGCGGCCGCTCCCGCCGCACCCGCGACTTCCGCCAGACCTTCCTCGTCGCCTACGCCGACCGCATCCGCACCCGCCTCACCACAGCCACCGAAGCCGCCACCACCGCAGCCACCACCGATTCCCCCGCCCCCGACCTGCTCCCCGTCCTCGCCGCCCGCGAACTCGCCGTGGAAGAAACCACCGAATCCCTCTTCCCCCACACCGCCCCCGTCCGCCTCCGCGGCATCCACGACCCCGCCGGCTGGCACGCCGGCAACCAGGCAGCCGACCGCGCCCACCTGGGAGACGGCACCCCCTGACACCCGCCTACTCGGCCACTCGAACCGCCACTTGGCCAACCGTCACCTCCGCCCGACCACCCGTGGCCGGTGTGCCGTAGGACTCCAAGGCAGTGATCAGTCCCCGGCCGCGATGATTTTCTTGAGCTCGGCCAGGTCGTGGGCGGTGATCCCGGCCGGCCGCAGGACGGCGTTCCACCCGTCGACGTACTCCGACGTGTAGGTGTGGCCGTGGCCGGCCGGAACTCCGGTGGAAAAGGGAAGGTCCGCGGTCACCTGCCAGAAGGTCACAAAGGGAATCCAGAACATGCTCTTGAGGACGTCCCTGCCGGGAGCCTCGGCGATCCATTCCGGTTTATTGAAGATGAGACGGGGGCTCCACCAGACGATCGGGTCGGAGGGATGCATCAGGTAGAGGACGCGGCTTCCTTCCCACGGACGGCCGACGGGCGGAATCTCCGCCGCCGGATCATCGGCGAAGCGTACGGTCCGTCCGTCCTTGTAGACCGGCTGGATTTCCGGACTGCCCGCTTCGCGGTGGTCGCTGAACTCCCTGAAGAGGGTGTTGAAATTAGGCGGTCCGACGAACAGCGTGCCCGCGGTGCGGTTGCGCAGATCGAATTCTCCGCTGAATGCGGCCTCGCCACCGAACGACCCGAGGCTTTCCCCGGCGACGAACAGCCTGGGGCGTTTGTCCGGCGGGAGTTTCGACCATTCCTCGTAGACCGCGTCGAAGAGGGCACGGCCCGTCTCTCTCGCCTTCGACTGGTCGACGAGGTAGGAAATCCAGGACGGCAGGTAGGAGTACTGGACCGCCGCGGTCGCCGAGTCCCCGCCGCTGAGGTACTCGAACGAGTCCACGGACGCCGGATCGACCCAGCCGCTGCCGGTCGTCGTCACCACGAGCAGGTTCTTGCGCTGGAAGCCTCCCGCACGCTTGAGGTCCTTGACCGCCAGAGCCGCTCGGGCCTCCGCGTCGTCGGCGGACGCCAGCCCGGCATACGCACGGATCGGCTCATCGGCCGGATGGTGGACGAACTTCGCGATGTCCGCCGTCGAAGGGCCGGTGCCGGCGAAACTCCGCCCCTGCCAGCCGAGCGAATCCCAGGGCACCACCGAACCCGGCCCGCCCGACCGAGCGCTGGTCATCGGCTGCTGGACCCCCTCCGGGGTTTTCGTGTCGCGCAACGAGAACGCCGCGTTCGCCAGACCCACAAAACCGTCGAGAAGCAGACCGGTGACGACCGCATAAGCCAGCGCCACCACCAGAATCCAGCTGACACCCCTCGCGGCACGCGGCCCGATCCATCGGCCGAGGCGCTTCGCCGCCCAGCGGTAGGCGCCGCGAAGACCGCGCCCCGTGACCACAAGGGCGCCGAGCACCAACGCCGCGATAAGAGGCGAGAGAACGGCGAGCAGGACGCTGTAGTCCTTCACTCCCATCAGTTTGCGAATCTCGTACTGCCAGTACTGTCCGAATCCGATGGAGACGGCGAGCAGAACAATCGCCGCGACGAGAAAGACACGCCACGCCCATCGGCGCGGAGCACGAGGCTCCCGGTCGGCGAACGCACGCCATACGAAGGCGGCAAGCACGCCCAGTCCATAACCGATGGCTGCGGTGATACCGGAGATCACGCCCTGGATGAGGCCGTCGCGCGGGAGCAGCGACGGGGTGAAGGAAAGGCACGCCAGAAGGAGCGCGCCCCAGCAGCCGGGCAGAGTGACATGCGTCAGCTTCCGGCGGGCCGGGCGGCCGTCACCCCGTTGCGGGGTGGCGGACTTCTCGTCCGCACCCGGTTCTTCACCCGACGGGCCGTCTGGCGGCCCCGGTGTGGCCCGTGGCATGGCGACCTCCTTCATGGATGATCGCCCGCCGGACAGTGCCGCGCCAGCGAAGCGCGCCCGGTGAGGACCGGCGGTGGCACGAGCACCGCGGGGCCGGGCGAACGGGCCGGCGGGACGAGTGGTCGGGCTCCGGCCCCCGTCGCAGGATGAGACAGCACTCGGGCGCGGCCGCGGCGAGACAGAGGAGGACACCATGACCCGAAGACAGCGGCACTGATGCGCCTGCGACGCCCCGCGGACCCGGCGATCATCCTGGCCTGCGTCCTGACCGTACTGATCGTGACCAACCTCGCCGAGAGCGGCTACCTGCCCTCTCCCGGGCCGGCCCACGTCCTCCCCATCCTCCTCGCGCTCGTGCTCCTCTCGGGGCTCGTTTGGTGGGCGGGCGGCACCCGCGACGACATCGGTCTGGGCGCGGGTACGATCCGGCGCGGCGCGGCCTGGGCACTCGCCCTGACCGGCATCGTGGCCGCGCTCTATCTGATCGCCGCGCTCGTGCCGTGGACCCGTGCGCTCTTCCCCGATCGGCGCACCGCGCACCTGGACGGCGGCGAGCTGGCCGTGCTCCTGGGCGTCCGGGTGCCGCTGGGAACGGTACTGCTGGAGGAGTACGGGTTCCGCGGCGTGCTGTACGGGCTGCTCCGGCGCTACGGCGGCACGGCGGCCGCCACCGCGGCCTCCTCACTGCTCTTCGGCCTCTGGCATGTCCTCCCCACCCTGCGTCCGGCCGGAAGGAGCACCGCGTTCGCCCCGCTGCCGGTCCACCTGCCCGGCGGCGCGGTCACCGTCGGCACATTCCTGTTCACCACGGCCGCCGGAGTCCTCTTCTGCGAACTGCGCCGCCGCAGCAACAGCCTGCTGGCGCCCATGGGACTGCACTGGGCGACCAACGCTCTGGGCTACCTGACGGCGTTCACGCTGTCACACACGCACTGAAGCCCCGGGCCCACGAGGCGCGCTCCGCCGAAACCACTCCGAGAAACTCGCGCTCATCGGCCAATCCGACGGCACCTCAGCTCGACCACCGACCTCAAGCGGGCGGCCCCACTCTCCCGCTCAGCACCTCCCCGACGAGCCAACTGCGCCCCGACCTCCGGGAGATCCGGGGGGCAGCCGAAGCTCACGCCCGGCTACGCCGCAGTCGAGCTGTCGGACTGCTGGAGCCCATCCGGGGCAGTGGCCTCAGTCGCATCGCGGCATGAAGCATTCCCGCGTTCAGATCCCAGAGACCCATCCCCTCGTGTCCAGGAGGACTCGACCCCGTGCCACGGGGATGGCCCGCCCAGGGCCCGGACGAGATATCCCTGTGAGGGATCGAGCGAGCGACGGGCCGCGTTGACGAATCTCACGTGCGCCTCGTGCAGCCCGGCGTGAATCGGCCGGAGCTCATCCAGATCCGAAGGCTGACGGCCATGGAACAGGATGGTGAACTCCTCGATGAGGTCGCAGATCTGATCGGCCGCTGTCATGGCACCTTCGCTTGCCACCAGGGACATCGATTGCAGAGCGGCATTGAACGGCTCCCAGTCGATGGCGGGCACGCGCCGGTCGACGTACGCCCCGCGAAGCTCCATCTCCACGGCGCCGAAGGCCTGAAGGAACTTCTCGTACGCGGCCGTCCGCGACTGCTGGAGCCACTGGCGGTTCTGGCTGCGCCGTCCCACGACACCGCCCGCGACGACACCCACGAGGGTGGCGGTGATGCCTCCAACGGTGGATATCAGGAGTCCCCACGGGACACTCACCTTGCGTCTCTCCCGCCTACCTCGGCTCAGAATCCACCATGACGACCGGCAAGATCACCGACCGGAACAGACGACACAGGGTCGAACTCCGCCAGTTCCGCCTTCGTCGGCCGCTCGAACCATCCGACCGCGTCGACGAGTCGTTCCTCCGTGATGCGGAATGCCCCTGGCGGCAGAGCCGCATTGCGTTCGGCCAACCGGGGCAGAAATCGTGCAGCCACGCGTCAGCCGTCAACCGAAGTGCCGACCACTCCCGCTCCAGACGCCGGGCGAAAGTGGTCTTGCCGGTTCCCGGAAGCCCGCAGGTGATGAGCAGAGTCGAAACGGGTGTCACTCTAGCTACGCCAAGCGACGGCAGCGAGGGGAAATCAGCCCGTCCACCTTCGCACCTCCCTGAAGGATCGGCCCGATGAGGGCGTGCTCAGTCCTCAGCCGGAGCCACACCGATCGGGCAGGAGACTCCCGTCCCCCAATCCCGCAGTTACCAGCAGGATTCTTGTCCAAATACTGCCGGTGGCATTGCTCAGCCAGTGAGTTCGGTCAGCAACTCCCGGATGCGGGACTGGATCTCGTCGCGGATCGGCCGGACGGCTTCCACGCCCTGGCCTGCCGGATCCTCCAGATTCCAGTCGAGGTACCTCTTGCCGGGGAAGATCGGGCAGGCGTCGCCGCAGCCCATGGTGATCACCACGTCGGATGCCTGCACCCTCTCGGTGGTCAGCGCTTTCGGCGTCTCGGCCGAGAGGTCGATGCCGACCTCGGCCATGGCCTGGACGACGGCCGGGTTGACGGCGTCGGCGGGGGCGGAGCCCGCTGAGCAGACTTCCACCGCGCCCTGGGAGTGGTGGGTGAGGAAGGCGGCGGCCATCTGGGACCGTCCGGCGTTATGGACGCAGACGAACAGCACCGACGGCTTGAGGGAGTCAGTCATGGGCGGGCTCCTTGAGGCCGGACGGTTCGGTGGCCGGGGCGGGGGTGTCGGGGAAGAGGCGGCGGGCGGTGAGGGCGACGTAGACCAGCCCGATCAGCACGGGCACCTCGATGAGGGGGCCGACGACGCCGGCCAGGGCCTGTCCGGAGGTCGCGCCGAAGGTCGCGATGGCGACGGCGATGGCGAGTTCGAAGTTGTTGCCGGCCGCGGTGAACGCCAGCGTTGTCGCCCGCGGATAGCCGAGGCCGACGGCCTTGCCCAGGGCCATGGACCCGGCCCACATGAGAGCGAAGTAGACCAGCAGCGGCAGGGCGATCCGGGCGACGTCGAGCGGGCGGGAGGTGATCGCCTCCCCTTGGAGGGCGAACAGCACGACGATGGTGAACAGCAGTCCGTAGAGGGCGAAGGGACCTACGCGGGGGAGCAGCTTTGCCTCGTACCAGGTACGGCCCTTGGCCTTCTCGCCCAGGCGGCGGGTGAGGAATCCGGCGGCGAGCGGGATACCGAGGAAGATCAGCACGCTGCGGGCGATCTCCCACACGCTGACGTTCAGCCCGGTCTGTTGCAGGCCGAGCCAGCCGGGCAGGACGGCGAGGTAGAACCAGCCCAGAAGGCTGAACGCGAGGACCTGGAAGACGGAGTTCAGGGCCACCAGGACGGCGGCGGCTTCGCGGTCGCCGCAGGCCAGGTCGTTCCAGATGATGACCATGGCGATGCAGCGGGCCAGCCCGACGATGATCAGCCCGGTCCGGTACTCAGGCAGGTCGGGCAGGAAGATCCAGGCGAGCGCGAACATCACGGCCGGGCCGAGGATCCAGTTGATCACCAGGGAGGGGATCAGCAGGCGCCGGTCCCGGGTGACGGTGTCCAGCCGGTCATAGCGGACCTTGGCCAGCACCGGGTACATCATCACCAGCAGCCCGAGCGCGATCGGCAGCGAGACGCCCGTAACGGTCACCTTCGCCAGCGCGTCCCCCAGCCCCGGAACCACGCGGCCCAGGCCCAGGCCGACGGCCATGGCCAGCAGGATCCACACGGCCAGGAAGCGGTCCAGGAACGACAACCGGGCCGCGACCGGACCCGCCGTCTCGGAGTTCTGCACGGTCATGAGTCGGCCCCCGCGTTTGCCTGGCCGATCTCGGGAGGGAGCTGACCGGCGGGGCGGGTGAGGATGCCGGCCAGCCGATCGGTCATCTCGGGCAGCAGTCGGTAATACACCCATGTCCCGCGGCGTTCGGAGTCGATGAGCCCGGCCTGCTTCAGGAGCTTGAGGTGGTGGGAGATCGTCGGCTGGGACAGGTCGAATGCCGGGGTCAGGTCGCACACGCACACCTCACCGCCGGCCCGGGAGGCGATCATCGACAGCAGTCGCAGTCGCACCGGATCTCCGAGGGCCTTGAAGACCCTCGCCAGCTCGGCGGCCTGGCCCTCGTCCAATGGCGCAGTCAGCAGCCCCGGACAGCACTCCTGGGTCTGGCCGAGCACCTCAAGCTCTTGATTCGACATGTGTCTATGTTGACGAATTTCGATTCAAGGCGCAAGGTTGCATCGAAAGACATCAATGCAATGAGATGGGGAGGCCTTCATGTCCCGCGTTCAGCTCGCCCTCAACGTCCCCGACCTCAACGCTTCGGTGGAGTTCTACGCCAAGCTCTTCGGTATCGAACCGGCCAAGCGCCGCCCCGGCTACGCCAACTTCACCATCGCCGAACCGCCACTGAAGCTCGTCCTGATCGAAGGTGAAGCCGGCCAGGAGACCCGCTTGGACCACCTCGGCGCCGAGGTCACCTCCACAGAGCAGGTCGCTGCCGCCACCGACCGCCTCAAGCAAGCAGGGCTCGCGACGTTCGAAGAGAACGACACCTCCTGCTGCTACGCCCTTCAGGACAAGGTCTGGGTGCACGGCCCCGGCAAAGAGCCCTGGGAGGTCTACGTCGTCAAGGCCGACGCCGACCAGTTGGGCAGGACTCCTGCGCTGGAAGGAGATGACTGCTGCGCCGGTGACCGGCCCGTCGTCTGAGCCGCGGCCGCGCGAATGCGTGCGAGGCGCATGCGTATTGGCCGGTGGCCTCGGGAATCGGTAACTGCCCTCGTCCGTGGTGGACTTGAGCAGGCCCAGCAAGCTACTTGTCCGTTGCCTCCGGGGCTGGCGCGACCCCCACAGGGCAGCTCACGCCCGTCCCCCCAATCCCGCAGTAACCAGCAGGATTCTTGTCCAAATACTGCTGGTGATATCCCTCCGCCGGATAGAACGGCCGCCCCTCCGCGGGGAGGATTTCGGTGGTGATGTCGCCGTAGCCGGACTTCTGGAGGACGGTGCGGTAGGCGTCGCGGGAGGCTTCGGCGGCCTGTTGTTGGGCGGGGGAGTGGGTGTAGACGGCGGAGCGGTACTGGGTGCCCACGTCGTTGCCTTGGCGGAAGCCCTGGGTGGGGTCGTGGGATTCCCAGAACAGCTTCAGCAGGGACGTGTACGGGACGACCGTGGGGTCGTAGACGACGCGGACGGCCTCGGTGTGGCCGGTGTGGCCGGAGCAGACCTCCTCGTAGGTGGGGTGGGGGGTGTGGCCGCCCTGGTAGCCGACGAGGGTGGTCCACACGCCGTCGGTCTGCCAGAACTTGCGCTCGGCGCCCCAGAAGCAGCCCAGGCCGAAGTCGGCGGTCTCCAGGCCCTCCGGGTACGGGCCGAGCAGCGGGTTGCCCAGGACCGTGTGCCGGTCGGGGACGGTGAAGTCCCGCTCGGGGCGGCCCTTCAGCGCTTCCTCGAGGGTGGGGAGGTGGGTCTTGAAGCGGGAGAACAGCATCGGGATCAGGCTCCAGGGACGGGGACGGGGACGGGGATGTGGGTCGGGGCGAGGGGACCCTTGGGTGCTGGGGGCGTGGGCGGAGGGGCAGTGGACGCGTGGCTATTCGGGCAACGCCCGGACGTCGGGGCGCATTCCGTCCCCGCGTGTTTCGTCCCCGCGCGATCCGCCCCCGCTGGGTCCATCCCCGCGCGGTCCGTCCCCGCAGGGTCCGCCCCCACAGAGTCCCGTAGCGCCCCGCCCACAACCCCTCAGTGCCCCTCCGGCGGGAGGTCGGCCGATGTGCCGCCCATCTGTTCCCAGCCCGCGATGGCCAGCGCCCGGTACGCCGCGTACTCGGCGGCGGGGCTGCGCCCGTAGGACCACGGGACGGCGCCCACATGGCCGTCGACCAGGCGCAGCTGCTCCATGGCCTCCGCGTAGCGCTCCGCGCGGACCAGGAACCAGACCAGGAGATGGCGGACATGCGGGGCCATCGGGTGGTCGGCGGGAGCCTCCCGCAGCGCGTAGTGGGCGCCCTCGACGGCCCGCTCGATCACCGCGCTCTGGTACAGGCCGCGGACCAGATTCGCCTCGGGAAGATGCTCGTAGACCGCGAACAGCGGCAGCGCGGGCAGCAGACTCCCGGCCGGCGCACCCGCCGCCGCCCGCTCCGCGAACGCCTCCGCCTCCTTGCGGGACCCGTGCCACTTCTCCGACCAGTACGGCAGCGCCGCCAGATGCGCCCCCATGTGATGCGGCGCGCGCTGGACGACCTTGGACCACAGCTCTTCGTAGTCGGCCCGGCGCTCACCCAGGCCACGGGCGACCGCCAGCTCGGTGAGGTACGGAATCGGGCTGCCGGGCGCCAGCAGGCCCGCCTCCCGGCAGACCGTACGGGCCTCCTCCAGGATCATGCGGAAGTCCTGCGAACCGGGATCGCGCAGCGCCTGGAGGACGAGGAACTGGGCGTGCGTCTGGGCACCACCGGGATCCTTGGGGGACTCCAGCCGCCACGTCCGCAGCCAGATACCGCCGGTCCGCGGCCCCGCGCCGGGCGGGGCGTCCGGTGCCCCCTCCCGTACGCCCTCGTGCGCCAGCTCGAACGCCGCCGCCCCCGCCAGCGTCTGCACCCGCTGCCAGCGCAGCTCCCAGTCGTCGCCGGTGGCCTTCAGCAGCTCGGCCGCCGGCCGCCAGTCGCGGGTACGGCGCACCTCGGCCAGCGCCTCGTCCAGCTCCTGGTCGGGGCCCGGCAGGCGCACGTCGAGCTCGTCCAGCGGCACAAAGCCGTAGCCGGCCATGGGGTCGGTGGCCATCACCAGCCCCTGCCGGGACTGTGCCACGGACCGCCGACGTCGCATCCAGGGCAGAAAGACGAAACCGCCGAGCGTGATCGCGGCGAGGAGCACGAGCAGAGCGTCCATGTGGGGTGTCCTGGTCGGAGGGATCGGAGGGCGGGGAGGGATCGGAGGCGGTCGTATGTATCACTCTCCAGCCAACCAGAAAGTTCCGGAAACATGGACCGCGGAGCCGACTACCCTCGGCAGACATGAGCGATCTGCGCGACCAGCGCCCCCAACATTTCGAAACCCTTGCCATCCACGCAGGTCAGGAGCCCGACCAGGCGACCGGCGCGGTGGTACCGCCCATCTACCAGGTGTCCACTTACAAGCAGGACGGCGTAGGCGGGCTCCGCGGCGGCTACGAGTACAGCCGCAGCGCCAACCCCACCCGTACCGCCCTGGAGGAGAACCTCGCCGCCCTCGACGGCGGCCGCCGCGGCCTCGCCTTCGCCTCCGGCCTGGCCGCCGAGGACTGCCTGCTGCGCACCCTGCTGTCCCCCGGCGACCACGTCGTCATCCCCAATGACGCCTACGGCGGAACGTTCCGCCTCTTCGCCAAGGTCGTCGAGCGGTGGGGCGTCGAGTGGTCGGTGGCCGACACCTCCGACCCGCAGGCCGTCCGTGCGGCGCTGCGGCCCCGTACGAAGCTGATCTGGGTCGAGACGCCCAGCAACCCGCTGCTCGGCATCAGCGACATCACGGCGCTGGCCGGCATCGCCCACGACGCCGGCGTCCGGCTCGTCGTCGACAACACCTTCGCCAGCCCCTACCTCCAGCAGCCGCTCGCCCTCGGCGCCGACGTGGTCGTCTACTCCACGACCAAGTACATGGGCGGACACTCGGACGTCGTCGGCGGCGCCCTGGTCGTCAACGACGACACCCTCGGCGAGGAACTCGCCTACCACCAGAACGCGATGGGCGCCGTCGCCGGCCCCTTCGACGCCTGGCTGGTGATGCGCGGCATCAAGACCCTCGCCGTACGGATGGACCGGCACAGCGCCAACGCGGCGCGCATCGCGGAGCTGCTCTCCTCCCACAAGAAGGTCACCCGCGTCTACTACCCGGGCCTGTCCGAGCACCCCGGCCACGAGGTCGCCGCCAAGCAGATGCGGTCCTTCGGCGGCATGGTGTCCTTCCAGGTGGCCGGCGGCGAGCAGGCGGCCGTCGAGGTCTGCAACCGGGCCAAGCTGTTCACCCTGGGCGAGTCCCTGGGCGGCGTGGAGTCCCTGATCGAGCACCCGGGCCGGATGACCCACGCCTCCACGGCCGGGTCCGCCCTGGAGGTCCCGGGCGACCTGGTGCGCCTGTCGGTCGGCATCGAGTCGGTCGAGGACCTGCTGGCGGACCTTACGGAGGCGCTCGGATAGCGAGGGCCTTCGGGGCGTGCGTACGGCCCTCTGGGGCTTGAGCACGCCCTCTGGGGCGGGGAAGGCGCGGCTCGGGCCGCGCTCACCCGCCCCTTCCGGCTCGGCTCCCTCCCCGGCCCCGCAGGGGCGTCAGGAAGTCGGCCCCGTGAGGGACGAGGTGAGCGTGGCGAGGGAGGCGTTGAAGCGGGTCAGGAGCGCGCAGAAGGCGTCGCGTTCGCCCTCGGACCAGTCCTCCGTCACCAGGGCCATCAGCGCGCGGCGCGAGGCACGCACCTCCTCCAGGCGGGTGTGGCCGCGCTCGGACAGTTCGAGCACCACGGCCCGCCCGTCCTCGGGGTGCGTGGCCCGGCTGACCAGCCCGGAGTCCACCAGGGGCGCCACCTGCCGGGTGACCGTCGAGGAGTCGATGCCCATCCCGGCGGCCAGGGCCTTGACCCCCATCGGGCCCTCCTGGTCGAGGCGGTTGAGCAGCAGATACGCGGCGCGGTCCATGGAGTTGCGCGCCTGCCCGACGCCACCCAGCCGGCTCTGCTCGGCGCGGCGGGCGAAGACGGCCACTTGGTGCTGGAGCGCGTCCAGGAGAGCGGTGTCGGGGTGGGTCGTCATGTCCGGAGGGGTGGGCATGGCCGGGAGCTCGCTTCATGGAGGGGCGTACGGATGGGAGGACAGCGTACGCGGACCCGGCCGGGACGGTACCGGCCCGGCCGTTCCGATAGCAGCCCGTGAGACGGCCGATACCGTTCCGCGCCGTACGGGGCCCGTACGGCGTCCCGGCGGAGCATCACCCGGGCCCCGCCCCGGACATCACCCCGCACCTCAACGGCGCAGCGCTCCAACGGCGGTCTCGCCATACGGTCGAAAAGGCCCGGAGCAGGCCGAACTGCAAGACTGACGGCATGGCCGATCACCCGCCTCGTGAGCCTCGTACACCTCGTACGCCTCGTGCGCGACGTACGCCGCACGACGCCCCCGCCGCCGCGGCCTCCGCCGACGCCGCGGCCACCAGCGGCCCGGACGCCGAGGACCCGATTGCCGCGATTACGGTCGATGACGTACGCGAGGCGCACAAGCTGCTCTCCGGCGTCTCCCGCGCCACCCCCCTGGAAGGCAGCCGCTACCTCTCCGGCCTGGTCGGCTCCCCCGTCCACCTCAAGTGCGAAAACCTCCAGCGCACCGGCTCCTTCAAGATCCGCGGCGCCTACGTACGCATCTCCGGCCTCTCCCCGCAGGAACGCGCGGCCGGCGTCGTGGCGGCCAGCGCGGGAAACCACGCCCAGGGCGTGGCGCTGGCGGCGTCCCTGCTGGGGGTGCGCTCGACCGTCTACATGCCGGTGGGCGCGCCGCTGCCGAAGGTCGCCGCGACCCGCGAGTACGGCGCCGAGGTGCGACTGCACGGCCAGGTGGTGGACGAGACGCTGGCCGCCGCCCAGGAGTACGCACGCGAGACCGGGGCGGTCTTCATCCACCCCTTCGACCACCGGGACATCATCGCCGGCCAGGGCACCCTCGGCCTGGAGATCCTCGAACAGTGCCCGGAGGTGCGCTCCATCGTCCTGGGCGTCGGCGGCGGCGGGCTGGCCGCCGGGGTCGCGCTGGCGGTCAAGACGCTGCGGCCGGACGTGAAGGTGATCGGGGTGCAGGCGGCGGGCGCGGCCTGCTACCCGCCGTCGCTGGAGGCCGGGCACCCGGTGGCCATCGAGAGCCTCACCACGATGGCCGACGGGATCAAGGTCGGACGGCCCGGCGATGTGCCGTTCCGGATCGTCCACGAGCTGGTGGACGAGGTCCGTACGGTCACCGAGGACGAACTCTCCAGCGCGCTGCTGCTGTGCCTGGAACGGGCGAAGATGGTCGTGGAACCGGCCGGCGCCAGCCCGGTGGCGGCGCTGCTGTCGCATCCGGAGACGTTCGAGGGGCCGGTCGTCGCCGTGCTCTCCGGCGGCAATGTCGACCCGCTGCTGATGCAGCGCGTCCTGCGCCACGGCATGGCCGCCGCCGGGCGCTACCTCTCGCTCCGGCTCCGCCTGACAGACCGCCCGGGCGCACTGGCGACCCTCCTGGGCGTGCTCTCGGAGGCCGACGCCAACGTCCTGGACGTGGGCCACGTACGGCTCGACCCCCGCCTCGGCCTGACCGAGGTCGAGGTGGAGATCCAGGTGGAGACCAAGGGCCCCGAACACTGCGCCGAGGTCAGCGCGGCACTGCGCGCGGCGGGGTATTGCGTGATCGCGTAATACGGCCATCGGCGGGACGGCGATTTTCCCCCGTCTCTATCGCGATGTATCGCGTTCGGAGTACAGTCCGGCCTGCCTGGTGCCGCGCGGCATCGGCTCGGGGCCGGTGCGGGGTTGGTGCGGGGCTGGCCTCAGCGCCCACGGGGCGCACAAAGGATCAGAACCGTAACATTCGACGCATTCACTAGGTTCGACGCGTCCGACCGCTGCACGATATTGAGCGCATTCGATCTGAAACGTACGCAATACGGAAAATGGAACGCACCCAAACCATGGGGGTACCCACATGCCAGGCGCCATTTACGCCGAAGGTCTGGTGAAAACATTCGGTGACGTACGGGCTCTGGACGGCGTCGACCTCGATGTACCCGAAGGCACCGTGCTGGGGATGCTCGGCCCGAACGGCGCCGGCAAAACCACCGCCGTACGGGTCCTGACGACCCTGATCCGCCCCGACCGCGGCAGGGCCGAGGTGGCCGGGATCGACGTGCTCGCGCACCCCGACCGCGTACGCCGGTCCATCGGACTGTCGGGGCAATTCGCGGCGGTGGACGAGTACTTGACCGGCCGCGAGAACCTCACGATGGTCGGCCAGCTCTACCAGATGAGCGCCCGGGACGCGAAGCGCCGGGCCGTCGAACTGCTGGAGCGCTTCCACCTCGCCGACGCCGCCGACCGCACGGCCAAGACCTACTCCGGCGGGATGCGCCGCCGCCTCGACCTCGCGGCCGCGCTGGTCGTCAGCCCGCCCGTGATGTTCATGGACGAGCCGACCACCGGCCTGGACCCGCGCAACCGCCAGGAGCTGTGGGACGTGATCCAGGAACTGGTCGCGGGCGGTACGACCCTGCTGCTGAC
Source organism: Streptomyces gilvosporeus (assembly GCF_002082195.1). GTDB lineage: Bacteria > Actinomycetota > Actinomycetes > Streptomycetales > Streptomycetaceae > Streptomyces > Streptomyces gilvosporeus. The sequence continues at coordinate 5,786,923 of NZ_CP020569.1, forward strand.
CACGCAGTACCTGGAGGAGGCCGACCGCCTCGCCCACGACATCTGCGTCGTCGACCACGGGCGGGTCATCGCCCGCGGCACCTCCGACCAGCTCAAGGCGCGCACCGGCGGCGAGCGGGTCGAGGTCGTGGTGCACGACGCCGAGCACATCGCCGTCACCGAGCAGGTCCTGCGCGGCTTCGGCGAGGGTGACAGCACGGTCGATCCGCACACCCGCAGGATCACCGTCCCGGTGACCGGCGGCGCCAAACTGCTCGCCGAGATCATCCGCGAACTCGACGGCCGCGGCGTGGAGATCGACGACATCGGCCTGCGCCGCCCCACCCTGGACGACGTCTTCATCTCGCTGACCGGCCATGTCGCCGAGGCCACGGACGCAGAGGCCACGGACGGCGGCCGCGACGCGGGAACGGACGGGGGCCCTGCCACCGGCCGGGACGGTGGGGACGGTGGGGGCGGCGGGGACGGTCGGGACGGTGGGGGCGGCCCGGTACAGGGGGCGGCCGCACGGGAGACGGCCGACGCCGACGACAAGGCCGATGACAAGGAGGGCGTGAAGTGACGACGACGGCCCCGACGGCCCACCCCGAGCCCCCGGCACCGCGACCGGCCCCCGGCCCGCGGCCGCGCGGCGGAATCGGCCGGTCCGTCCGCGACTCCCTGGTCGTGGGCAAGCGCAACCTCATCCGGATGATGCGCATCCCCGAGGTGGTGATCTTCGGCCTCATCCAGCCGATCATGTTCGTGGTGCTGTTCACCTATGTCTTCGGCGGCTCCATCACCATCCCGGGCGCCCCCTCGGGCGACGCCCAGGCGTACCACGAATTCCTCATGGCGGGCATCTTCGCGCAGACGGTCACCTTCGCCACGGCGGGCGCCGGCGCGGGCATCGCCGACGACATGCACAAGGGGCTGATCGACCGGTTCCGGTCGCTGCCGATGTCCCGGGGCGCCGTGCTCACCGGGCGCACCCTCGCCGACCTCGTCCAGACCGCGCTGACCCTGGTGGTGCTGGCCATCGTGGCGTTGCTGATCGGCTGGCAGACGCACGAGAGCGCCCTGTCGGTGCTGGCCGGCTTCGGCCTCCTGCTGCTGCTCGGCTACGCCTTCTCCTGGATCGGCGCGGTGATCGGCCTCTCCGTCCGCACGCCCGAGGCGGCCACCTCCGGTGGGCTGATCTGGCTCTTCCCGCTCACCTTCATCTCCAACGCGTTCGTGCCGGTCAACGGCATGCCGACGGTGCTCCAGCACATCGCGGAGTGGAACCCGTTCAGCGCGACGGTGGCCGCGGCCCGGGACCTGTTCGGCAACACCATCGCGGACGCCCCGAAGTCGGTGACCGGCGCCTGGCCGATGGAGCATCCGGTGCTGGCATCGGTGATCTGGTCGCTGCTGATCATCGCTGTCTTCCGAACGCTGGCGGTCCGCAGGTACCGGTCGGCGACCGCTTGAGCGCCTGAGCCGCAGTCCGACCTGAGCCGGAGTCCGATCGGCGTGCGGCTCGGCTCTGTGCTTGCGGTCGTGGCTTGCGGTCGTGCCCCCCTGTTTGGGGTCGTGTGGCCGCTCGTGGCTGATGCCCACTCATGGTGGGTGGGCTTGTGTGGCTGTTGGGCTCCCGTGCTCGTGCCGGCTGCCCGTGCCTCGCCGCCTGCCTGCCTCCCTTCCTCTTACGGCAACACATACGGAGCGTGATTCGTTCCCACACTCCGTGGGTTTCGTTACTTTCTGCGATGTTCCGCTCACAGCGAAGCGGCCCGGAGCGCTCCTCAGGCTCCGGGCCGCTTCATGCCCTGCGGGCGGCGGTTTTTGTGCCGCGGGCGTCAGCCGTTGTACGGCTTGGCCTCCAGGATCTTCACGGCGGCCTTCTTGCCGTTGGGGAGTTCGTACTCCGCGGTGTCGCCGATCTTCTTGCCGTTCACGCCAGAGCCCAGCGGGGACTGCGGCGAGTAGGTCTCGATCTCCGAGCTCGCGTACTCGCGCGAGGCAAGAAGGAACTCAAGGGTGTCGTCCGGGTCTCCGTCGAACGCGATGGTGACGACCATGCCGGGAGCAACGACGCCGTTGGCGGCAGGGGCCTCGCCGACCTTTGCGGACTGCAGCAGCTGGGTGAGCTGGCGTACGCGAAGCTCCTGCTTGCCCTGCTCTTCCTTGGCCGCGTGGTACCCGGCGTTCTCCTTCAGGTCACCTTCCTCGCGGGCCGCCTGGATCTTCTCGGTGATCTCGGCGCGGGCGGGACCAGACAGGTACTCCAGCTCGGCCTTGAGCTGGTCATACGCCTCCTGGGTAAGCCAGGTGACGTTTTCGCTGGTCTGGGTCACAGGTGCTCCTCGTCGGTACTGGGGATAAATCAAACGCCCTACCAGGAAGGTTTGCGCCTTCACAGGTGGGCGAAACCACGAGCCTAACAATTCCGGCACAAAACGGGGAGGGGGAATTCCACAGCGCACTCACAGCGACGCATCGTCGCTGCTCAGCGGCGGTCCGCCCGCGCGGCGCCCGCCCCCGTGCGCCGGGCATGCCGGATGCGCGGCGCGAGTGAGGAGGGGGGTGGGGGTGGGGTGGGAGGGAACGGGGAGGGGAGGGGAGGGAACGGGGAGGGGAGGGGCAGGTTCCGGGTCCGGGCCGGGGGTGGTGGTCGGCAGGTGGCGGGTCGGTCGGTTGACGGCCGGACGCCCGTCAGTGGGAGCCCGATGCCTGGCAGCCGACCAGGAGGGCGTTGGTGGCGCGCTTGGTGGTGCGGATGGTGATGTCGGTGTTCACCTGGTCCGTGCGCTGGTCGATGGTGACGTCCTTGCGGCCCACCTCGGAGCCGTCCGCCGCCTGTGACCGCAGGGTGCACACGCCCCTGGCGTCCTTGTCCTTGATCACTTCGAGGTTGACCTTGACGGCGCTGTCGGACACCGCGTCCCAGGTGATGATGCGGCCGCTGAGGTCCTGCCCGGCGATGTACGAGGCGCCGGCCCAGCCCACGGCCCCGAGCAGGGCGACGCCCAGCACCCCGCCGATGATCTTGAGTTTGCGGTCGGCGTGCCGGTCCGCGGAGCGGCCGTAGCGTCCGTCCGGGAGCCCGTCGCGGACCGCCGTCATGGTCATTCCTCCTGGTACGGGGAGCGGGGCCGCCGGCGCCTCGACGGCTCTGGGCCCCTTGGGAATACAGCGCCCCCTCGCTTCGGTCACTATAGGAGGCAACTTTCTGAGCCTGTCACCCAGCCTTTCACTGAGGATCGAGTCTTGACTGAGCAGCTGCGTTTGATGGCGGTCCACGCCCACCCCGACGACGAGTCGAGCAAGGGTGCGGCCACCATGGCCAAGTACGTGTCCGAGGGGGTGGACGTGCTGGTCGCCACCTGCACGGGAGGCGAGCGAGGTTCCATCCTCAACCCCAAGCTCCAGGGCGACCCGTACATCGAGGAGCACATCCACGAGGTGCGCAGGAAGGAGATGGACGAGGCCCGGGAGATCCTCGGGGTCAAGCAGGAGTGGCTGGGCTTTGTCGACTCGGGGCTGCCCGAGGGCGACCCGCTGCCGCCGCTGCCCGAGGGCTGCTTCGCGCTCCAGGACGTCGACGAGGCGGCCGGGCGGCTGGTCAAGCTGATCCGCACGTTCAAGCCGCAGGTCATCACGACCTACGACGAGAACGGCGGCTATCCGCACCCGGACCACATCATGACCCACAAGATCACGATGGTGGCCTTCGAGGCGGCCGGCGACCCGGAGTGCTACCCGGAGGCCGGTGAGCCCTGGCAGCCGCTGAAGCTCTACTACAACCAGGGCTTCAACAAGCCGCGGACGATCGCGCTGCACGAGGCGCTGCTGGAGCGGGGCATGGACTCGCCCTACGGCGAGTGGCTGGAGCGCTGGAAGCAGTTCGAGCAGCGTGAGCGCACCCTGACCACCTACATTCCGTGCGCCGACTTCTTCGAGATCCGGGACAAGGCGCTGATCGCGCACGCCACCCAGATCGACCCCGACGGCGGATGGTTCCGGGTCCCGATGGACATCCAGCGCGAGGTCTGGCCGACGGAGGAGTACGAGCTGGCGAAGTCGCTCGTGGACACTTCCCTCCCCGAGGACGACCTCTTCGCGGGCATCCGCAACAATTGACACCATGATGAGCGCGACCAGCACCCTCGCCCTGACGCACTTCGTCACCCTTGCCGACAGCTTCGACAAGGACAAGGTGACCCCCGGCGTCCTCGGCTTCATCGTCTTCGCACTCATCGGCGGCGCCGTGTGGCTGCTGATGAAGTCCATGAACAAGCAGATGAAGAAGGTCGACTTCGAGGAGGCTCCGGAGGAGGGCGAGGCGGCCGCCTCCGCCGCCCCGACGGTGCCCGCACCGAAGGCCGGCTGAGCCGAACCGGCCCAGCGACTTCCGGGCGCGCCCGGACGGGGCGCGGCCGATGACCGGGTGGCGGTCGTGGGCCGGCCGATGGGTTACGGCCGGCTGACCGGCCCGGCGGCTCGCTGATCCGAGTGGTCAGCGAGCCGTTCCGGCGCGCTCGCACGGTGCCGCACGCCGCCCGCGGTGTCAGTCCGCGGCGGCCGGCGCGACGGCTATGCCCATGACCTCGCGCGCATGCCGGCTGGGCAGCATGCCGAGCCGCCACGCCTGCCATCCCGTTTCCGGCTCCACCCCGCGCTCCAGCAGCAGCGCGTACGCCTCGGCGCACTCCGTCAGCTTGGCGTCGCGCCAGGCATGCGTCTGCTGTACGAGCTGCGCCAGCTCCTCCTGCGCCACGGCCGTGCCCACCACCGAGCCGCCCGGCGAGGCGAACGGCAGCAGCGTGCAGTGCAGGAAACGGGCCCAGTCCTCGCCGCGCCGGTCGCCGTATCCGGCGAAGATCCCCGCCGCCTCGTCGGCCAGGTCCAGTGCCTGCGCAACCCGGCCGTTGCCCGCGTCGATGATCACCAGCTCCAGGCACGACCACGCCTCGCCGTGCGGCACCGCGATGCCCCGGAAGTCCTTGCGGGCGTCGTGCAGCAGCTGCCGGGCGAAGCCGCTGTTGCGCAGCGAGCCGGTCTGCGCGGCCCGCAGGTCCCGCGTCACCCGGCCCGAGTGGTGCCGGGCGCAGGCCAGGCCGTAGGCGTCCTGCATCCGGCTGAACATCGTCCGGGAACGCTCCAGCTGGCGCAGCGCCGCGTCCTGTTCGCCGAGTTCTTCCAGGGCCTGGCCCAGGTAGTACATCGTCCATGCCTCGCCACGGGCGTCCTCGTGCCGCTGGTGCAGCGTGAGCGCCTGGCGCAGCCGGTCCGCGGCCGGGCCCGGGTCGCCGGCCACCAGCCGGGCGCGCGCCAGCTGCGTCATCGCCCACGCCTCACCGCGCTCGTCCTGCGTCCGCCCGTAGAGCGTCATCGCGGCGCCCAGCGCCTCCTCCGCCTGTGGTACCTCGCCCCTGCGCAGATACACCTGGCCCAGCTGGAAGTGCGCCCATGCCTGGCCGTGCACGCTCTCGCTCGCCTCGTGCAGCTCCAGGGCCTCGTGGAGCATCGTCAGCGCCTCGGCGAGGCGCGCCCGGTCCCGCTCCACCGCCGCCAGGGCGTGCAGCGTCCAGGCCCGGTCGCCGTCCAGGTCCGGGCCGGACTGCATGGCGAGGGCCTCGCGCAGCTTGGCCGCGGCCTCGGTCAGATTGCCCTGCTGCTGGAGGGTGATGCCCAGATCGCGCAGCGCGCGGGCGGCGCCCGCCGGATGCTGGGCCTCGAAGTACAGGTCCACCACGGACGACAGCGTGGTACGGGCCTTGTCCAGCTCGCCCAGCTGGCGGGCGGCGATACCCGTACGCCACTGCACCGAGCGCATCAGCAGGCCCTGGCCGACCGCCCGGGTCAGCTCGTTCAGCTCGCCGAGGCGGTAGAGGTCGCCGCGCAGCAGGCAGTAGTCGGCGAGCGCGCCCAGCAGATGCGAGACCGTCGCCTGGTCGACGTCCTGGTCGGCGTGCGCCAGCGCGGAGGTGATGAAGCTGGACTCGTCGTCCAGCCATTGCAGGGCCGCGTCCAGCGAGGTGAAGCCGTGTGAGCCGAAGCGGTCGGCGCGGGTGGAGGTGCGGCCGTCGACCAGCCGGATGACGGAGTCGGCCAGCTCCGCATAGCCGCGGATCAGCCGTTCCTGGGCCGCCGTGCGCTCCTGTGGGGCCTCCTCCGCCGTCAGCCGTGCGGAGGCGAAGCGGTGCACCAGGGTGTGCAGGCGGTAGCGCTTGCCCCGTACGTGCTCGATCAGGCCGGTCTCGGCCAGTGCCGTCAACTGCCGTTCGGCTTCGGCGTTCTCCACTCCGAGCAGGGCGGCCGCGGCGGCCGCGCCCAGGGACGCCCTCCCCACCAGCGCCAGCCGGCGCAGCAGCCGCCGGGCCTGTTCGGGCTGGTCGGCGTAGCGCAGGGACAGGGCCCGCTCCACCGGGGTCGCCGAGGCGTACGAGGCCAGCTCCGCGGCCAGTGCGGAGGGGGTGCGCGCGCCGAGCGAGGAGCCCGCCACCCGCAGTGCCAGCGGCAGGCCGGCGCACTGCTCCACGATCTGCTCGATCGCCTGCGCGTCGTACGGCTCCGCTTCCTTGGCCGGCTCGTCGGCCGCGGCCGACGCCCGCAGCAGCTCCTCCGTGGCCGCCGCGTCCAGGGCTTCCACCGGCAGCTGATGCACCCGCGCCTCGAGGTCGCCGGGCAGCTCCATCGGCGCACGGGAGGTGACCAGCACCAGGCTGTCGGAACGGTCCGGCACCAGGGTGCGCACCTGCTCCGGGTCCGAGGCGTCGTCCAGCAGGACCGTCACCGGCAGGCCCGCCACATGCTGGTGATACAGCTCGGTGAGCCGTTTGACGTGCTGGTCGGGGGCGGTCCGCTCGCGGAACAGCAGCTGTTCGCGGGGCGCGCCGAGCCGGTTGAGCAGATGCAGCAGGGCGTTACGGGTCGGCAGCGGTGTCTCGTCGGGGGTGTCCCCGCGCAGGTCGACCACGCATGCGCCGCGGAACTGATCGCGCAGCTGGTGGGCCGCTCGCACCGCCAGCGCCGTACGCCCCGAGCCCGGCTCGCCGTGCAGGACCACCACCGTCGGTTTGGTCTCCGTGCTCGCCCGGCCCGCATGCACCCACTGCGCGATCTGCGCCAGCTCCGTCCGACGGCCCGCGAACGGGCCGTCGGGGCGGGGGAGTTGGGAGAAGGAGTGCTCCAGTACGGACCGCTGCCGGGCCGCCGCGCTCCGGTCCCCGCCGCGCAGCTGCGGCCCCCGGGAGCCCTTTGCCGTGCCCTTTGTGGACGTGGCGCCGCTGCGGGCCGCCGCCAGCATCCGCTGCTGGTCCAGGAACGGCCGGATGCCGCCGACCTCCAGCGCCGTGAGCCACTGGAGGCGCAGCTGCTCCGGGGCGCCGGACCGGCCCCGATCGCCGGTCTGCTCGTGTGCCGCCGGCCGATCGCCCGCGGTCAGCTTCACCACCGTGGCGACGGCCCCCGCCACCGCTGCGGCGGCCCCGGTGCCGAGCGCCGCGCCCGCGTCCGCGCCGTACGCCAGGTCCGCCCCGAAGGCGGCCAGCGCCGCCACGGCCGTCACCGTCGCCGGAGTGCCCAGGTGCTTGCGCGACAGCCGCTCGGCCAGCGGTCGCCGGGCGGCCCCCGCCGCGTCCAGCGCCCGCAGATAGGCGGTGTACTCCTCCTGCGCGGCGGCGGCGATCTCGTCCAGCGCGGCGCGCGCCCTGGCGAGCAGCGCGCCTCCGTCGAGCCGCCCGCCCGAGCGCCGTACCTCTTCCTCCACGGTCCGTGCCAACAGCTCGTCCGCCTCCGCACGGTGTCCGTCCCGCAGCACGGCCCGTGAGCCCGTCGTGGAGCCCGTCATGCGAATCCCCCTCCAGCAGGTGCAGCAGTTGCAGCAGTAGTCAGTTGCTCAGTAGTTGTCGTTTCGCCAGTTGTGCCAGGTGCATTCATTGCAGTGATGGTTCGGATGGGCCGGATGTGGCCCTGGCGGTGATCGTCGCCGTACGCACAGTGTTCCGCCTCCGCGCGAATTCCGTCAGGTCTGTGGATAACCGGCCTGTGGACAAAGTCCGGACAACCGCCTGCGCTCCCCGCGCTCCGCGTCGCGGTGGGAGAGGATGGCCCCATGCCGAACCGCCTGGCCCATGAGACTTCCCCGTATCTGCTCCAGCACGCCGACAACCCGGTCGACTGGTGGCCCTGGTCGCCCGCCGCGTTCGAGGAAGCCAGAAGGCGCGGCGTGCCGGTGCTGCTCAGCGTCGGCTACAGCTCCTGCCACTGGTGCCATGTGATGGCCCACGAGAGCTTCGAGGACCCGGACACCGCCGCCCTGCTCAACGACCACTTCGTGGCCGTCAAGGTCGACCGTGAGGAGCGGCCGGACGTCGACGCGGTCTATATGGAGGCCGTGCAGGCCGCGACGGGCCAGGGCGGCTGGCCGATGACGGTCTTCTTGACCCCCGATGCCGCGCCGTTCTATTTCGGCACCTACTTCCCGCCCGAGCCGCGGCACGGCATGCCGTCCTTCGGGCAGGTCCTGGAGGGCGTCCGCAGCGCCTGGGCCGACCGCCGCGACGAGGTCGGCGAGGTCGCCGGCCGGATCGTCGACGATCTGGCCGGCCGTTCGCTGACCGCGGCGCTGCCCGCCGACCACCGCCCGCCGGGCCCGGAGGAGCTGCACACCGCCCTGATGGGCCTGACCCGCGAATTCGACGCGGTGCACGGCGGATTCGGCGGCGCGCCCAAATTCCCGCCGGCCATGGTGCTGGAGTTCCTGCTGTGCCATCACGCCCGTACGGGCTCGGCCGCGGCGCTGGAGATGGTGCAGGCGACGTGTACGGCGATGGCCCGCGGCGGGATCTACGACCAGCTGGGCGGCGGCTTCGCCCGGTACGCGGTCGACGCCACCTGGACCGTGCCGCACTTCGAGAAGATGCTCTACGACAACGCGCTGCTGTGCCGGCTGTACGCGCACCTGTGGCGCACCACCGCCCGTGGTGGAGCCGCCGACGAGCTCAGCGACCTGGCCCGCCGGGTCGCCCTGGAGACCGCCGACTTCATGGTCCGCGAACTGCGCACCGAACAGGGCGGTTTCGCCTCCGCGCTGGACGCGGACAGCGACGACGGGAGCGGCTCGGGCCGGCACGTCGAGGGCGCCTACTACGTATGGACGCCGGATCGGCTGCGCGACGTCCTGGGCGAGAAGGACGCGGAATTCGCCGCCGCCCACTTCGGGGTGACCGAGGAAGGCACCTTCGAGGAGGGGGCCTCGGTGCTCCAGCTGCCGGATGCGGCCGACGGGCGGTCGGACGCGGAGCGGGTGGCGTCCGTCCGGCAGCGGCTGCTGGCGGCGCGGGCGCAGCGGCCCCGGCCCGGCCGGGACGACAAGGTCGTCGCCTCCTGGAACGGCCTGGCGATCGCCGCGCTCGCCGAGACCGGCGCCTATTTCGACCGCCCCGATCTGATCCAGGCCGCCACCGACGCCGCCGACCTCCTGGTCCGTGTCCACATGGACTGGCAGGCCCGGCTGCACCGCACCTCCCGCGACGGCGTCGCCGGTGCCAACTCCGGCGTCCTGGAGGACTACGCCAATGTCGCCGAGGGCTTCCTGGCGCTGGCCTCGGTCACCGGGGAGGGCGTCTGGGTGGAGTTCGCCGGCTTCTTCCTGGACACCGTCCTGGTCCAGTTCACCGCCGAGGACGGCGCGCTCTACGACACCGCCGCCGACGCCGAAACGCTCATCCGCCGCCCCCAGGACCCCACCGACAGCGCCTCCCCGTCCGGCTGGACCGCCGCCGCCGGGGCCCTGCTCTCGTATGCGGCGCTGACCGGCAGCGCGCTCCACCGGGACGCCGCCGAGGCGGCCCTGGGCATCGTCACCGCGCTCGGGGGCCGCGCGCCGCGGTTCATCGGCTGGGGCCTGGCGGTCGGCGAGGCGGCGCTGGCCGGGCCCCGCGAGGTCGCGGTCGTCGGCCCCGCGGACGATCCCGCCACCGCCGCGCTGCACCGTGCGGCCCTGCTCGGCACGGCCCCCGGCACGGTGGTCGCGCTGGGCGCCCCCGGGTCGGACGATGCGGAGGAGCTCCCGCTGCTGAAGGACCGGCCCCTGGTCGACGGCCGCCCGGCGGCGTATGTCTGCCGCCACTTCACCTGCGAGCGGCCGACGACGGACCCGGAGGAGCTCGCGGAGCGGCTACGGGGGTGAGGGCCGGCCGCCCGGGGCGTGTCTGTCTTGGCCCCGCCTCCGCCCCAAGTCCCGAGCCCGGCGTCCGGTTTGACCTTGACGTGCGCGTCACGTTCTAGCCTCCGGCCATGACGAACCGCACCTACCGAGAAGTCCACCTGGCCGCCCGCCCCAAGGGGCCGGTCACCGACGACCTCTTCACCATCGTGGAGGTACCGCTGCCCGAACCGGGGCCCGGCCAGGTGCTCGTACGTACCACCCATATGGGCGTCGCCGCCGTGATGCGCACCCTGATGGACGAGACCAGCGCCGTGCCGATGCCGTCGTACGAGATCGGGGCGCCGCTGCACGGGGCCGCGGTCGGCGAGGTGGTGGCCGCCCCCGGCAGCGATCTGCGCCCCGGGGACCTGGTGGAACACCGCCTCGGCTGGCGCGAGTACGCCCTGCTCGACGCGGCGCAGGTGCAGCGCCTGGACCCGGACCTGCTGCCCGATCCCGCCGCCTACCTCTCCCAGGGGCCCACCGCCCTGATGGGCGTCGCCCGGGGCGCCGAAGTGCGCCCCGGGGACACGGTGTTCGTCACCGGGGCGGCGGGCGGGGTGGGCTCCCTGGCGGGGCAGATCGCCCGGCAGTTCGGCGCCGCCCGGGTCATCGGGAGCACCGGCTCGCAGCAGAAGGCCGACCGGCTGGTCGAGGAGTTCGGCTACGACGCCGCGGTGATCCGCGGCGCCGGCCCGATCGGGGAACAACTGCGCCGGGCCGCCCCGGAGGGCATCGACGCGGTCTTCGACAACGTCGGCGGCGAACAGCTCCAGGCCGCCCTCGCGCTGGCCAACAGGGGCGCCCGGGTGGCGATCGTGGGCGCGCTGGCCAGCCAGCTCTCCGACGGCGGCCCGGCCCTGACGCCGGTCGACACCCTCTCGCTGCTCGCCCACAGCGTCACGCTGCGCGGCGTCGCCCTCTACGACCACCTGGATCTGGTCCCGGAGTGGAACCGGCGGTTCGCCGAGGGGCTGCGCGACGGCTCCCTGACCTTCCCGCACTCCCGGCTGCACGGCATCGAGCAGGCGCCGCGGGCGCTGCGCGAGCTGACCGAGGGGCGCCATCTGGGCGCCGTGATCGTGGAGTTGTGAGCCGCCGCGGGTGAGCGGGGCGGCGGCGGGCCTTTGCCGCGGGAGTGTCAGTGGGCGGTTGTAGCCTGCGAAGCGTGGAGACCTTGCTGAGGTACCGATCCCTGGTGGCGGAAGCCGCGGCGCTGCGGTCCGGCGCGGACGACCCCGTCGCTGCCGCGGCGCGCACCTGCGACCGTATCGATGCCGTCGACGGGCGGCTGCGGGCCTTCGTCCCCGAACCGCAGCGGCGTACACGGCTGTTGGCGGCGGCGCGGCAGTTGGCCGACGGCGGCTCGCCGGCGCCCGCCGACCGGCCGTCGCTGTACGGCATAACGGTCGGCGTGAAGGACATCGTGCACGTCGACGGCCTGCCGACGCGGGCGGGGTCCGCGTTGCCGCCCGAGGCGCTGGCCGGCCCGCAGGCCGCCGTCGTGGACCGGCTGCTCGCCGCCGGGGCGCTGATGGCCGGCAAGACCGTCACCGCCGAGTTCGCCGTCACGGCGCCCGGCCCGACCCGCAACCCTCACAACCCGGCGCATACGCCCGGGGGTTCGAGCAGTGGCTCGGCCGCCGCGGTCGCGGCCGGGATGGTGCCGCTGGCCATCGGGACGCAGACCGTCGGCTCGATGATCCGCCCCGCCGCGTACTGCGGGATCGTCGGCTTCAAACCGACCTATGGACGGATTCCGGCCGGCGGGGTGATCCCCAACGCCGCGGGCTTCGACACCCTCGGGTGCTATGCGGCCGATGCGGCGGGTGTGACGCTTGCCGCCTCGGTGCTGTGCGACGGCTGGCGCGACGACGCGGGGGGCGAGGAGTCCGCGGCGCGGCGCCCGGTGCTCGGCATACCGGTGGGGCCGTATCTGGAGCGCGCCGACGCGGAGGCCCTGCGCGCCTTCCGGGAGCACACGGAGCGTTTACGGGCGGCCGGTTACGTCGTCCGCGAGGTGCCGGTGATGGGCGACTTCGAGGAGATCGTCGAGCAGCTCTTCACCATGAACCGCTACGAGGTCGCCCGCGCCCACGCCGAGTGGTTCCCCCGGTTCGGGGACCGCTACCGGGAACAGACCGTGGCGGCCATCCGTCAGGGGCACACGATCGGGGACGCCGCGTACGAGGCGGCCCGCGACCGTCGGGCCGCCTTCGGCGAACGGCTCGCGCGGGACGCCGCCGCGGCCGGAATCGACCTGTGGACGGCCCCCTCGGCCACCGGCCCCGCGCCCGCCGGGCTCGGCAGTACCGGATCGTCGGTCATGTGCCTGCCGTGGAGCAACGCCGGACTGCCCTCGCTCAGCCTGCCGGCGGGCCGCGCCGAGGGCGGGCTGCCGCTGGGGCTCCAGGTCGTCGGCGCACGGGGCGCGGACGAGGCCCTGCTGCGGGCGGCCGCGGGGCTGGAGCGGGCGCTGGCCGGGGAGGACGCCCATGCGGATCGGTGAGGCCGCGGCCGCCGCCGGGCTGACGCCGCGGACGGTGCGCTATTACGAGCAGCAGGGGCTGCTGACGGCCCGTAGGACGGCGTCGGGGCACCGGGAGTACGACGCGGAGGACGTCCGCAGGCTGAAGGCCGTCCGCGAGCTGCGGGATGCGGGCCTGACGGTCGGGGACGTCCGGGCGTTCGCGCACCTCCTGGCCACGATGCCGGCCGACGGGGTGCCGGAGGTGATACCCAAGCACCCCGGTGCGGCCCGCTGCGCGGTCGCGGAAACGGTCGCCCGGCGCCGGCTCGCCGACCTCGATGCCCGCATAGCGAGGCTGTCGCAGCTACGGGGGCGGCTCGCGGCCCGGCTGGGGGAGCCCGCGCCGGCGCCGGAGGACACCGCACCGGCCGCCTCGGCGCGGGCCGGCGCGGACAGCGGCCCGATCTTCTGGCTGGACTCCGCACGGGCCCCGGAGCCCGGGACCGCGGCCGCGGACGCCACCCCGCCGTAACCGGACGACGCACCGGACGGACGACGCCCGGCGCAGCGTTCAGAGGGTCAGAGAGGTCAGGCGGTTCGGACGGTTCAGAGGGTGAGTCCGCGGGCCAGGACATCCATCGTGCGGTTGACCAGCGCCGCCAGATCGGCCTGCGGTCCCGCGTCGACCCAGTGCAGCATGGCCTCCTGAAGAGCCGCCAGAACGGCCGCGCTGATGACCCGTACCTCCAGGTCGTCGGCCGGACGGCCGCAGCGTTCGGCGAGCACGGCGGCGATCATCTCGGCGTCCCGGGCGGTGTTCTCCGCCGTACGGCCCCGGATGGCGGGCACCTCGCGCACCAGCCGCATGCGCTGGACGAGTTCGGCGCGCTCCGCCTCCGCGATGGCCCCGAGGGCCGCCACGGTGACCTGCCGCAGCGACTCGACGAGGGGCTCGTCCGCCGGGCGGGCCCGCAGCCCCGCCTCCAGGACGGCGTCGTACTCGTCGGTCAGCACGATGTCCTCCTTGGTGGGGAAGTAGCGGAACACCGTGCTGGGCGAGACCTCCGCGGCCTCGGCGATCTGGTCGATGGGGGTCGCGTCGTACCCCTGCTCCTGGAACAGCCGGTAGGCGGCCCGGCGGATCGCCTGCCGGGTCTGCATCTTCTTGCGTTCCCGCAGGCCGGGCCGGGGCGTCCCCGGAGATGTCGCGGCTGAAGCGGAGGTACGTGCGGTGACCATGGCCCTCATTCTCGGGCATGCGATGTTCCGGTGGCCATGGTCGTGCCGGTACGGGGGTGGCCCATGGTGCCCGGGTGGTCTGCGGTATCCGCTTGGCGCCCGCGCCCGGAACGCGCGCCGGGCGTACGGCTGCGACTACGGCGCCCGCGGCCGGAACGTCCGCCCGTCGTACCGCTACGGCGCCCGGGCCCCGAAGACCCGCCGTTCCCGCTCCCGCCCCGGGGATCGGGCAGGAACACCGCCGTCAACACCCCCGCCACCAGGGCCGCGCCCCCGCACACCACCAGGGCCAGCGCCATCCCGTGCAGATACGCGCGGTCCGCGGAGGCGGCCAGCCGGTGGACGCCGAGCCGTTCGGCCACCAGGTGGGCGGCGACGACCGAGTCCCCGGCGGCGTCGGCGGCGCGGGGAGGCAGCCCGGCGGTGTCGATGCGGTCGCCGTACGCCCCCGCGAGCAGGCTGCCGAGCACCGCCACCCCGAGCGCCCCGCCGATCTGCCGCACCGTCATCAGCAGCCCCGATCCGTTCCCGGCCCGGTCGGCGGGCAGCGCTCCCAGCGCCGCATCCATCGCCGGGACCATGGCGAACCCGAAGCCGACGCCGGCGAGGGACAGCCACCGGGCGGTGGCGCCGTAGCCGTCGTGCACATCGGTGGTGGCGCCGAGGAAGGCGGCGCAGGCCAGCACGGCCAGCCCGCCGGTGACGACCGGGCGCGGCCCGAACCGCGCGGCGAGCGCCCCGCTGCCCTTGGCGGCGAGCAGCAGCCCGCCCATCATCGGCAGCATCCGCAGCCCGGTGCCGAAGGCGTCGTACCCCAGGACGGCCTGGAGGTACTGCGGCAGCAGGAACATCAGGCCCGACAGCACGAGCGTGCCGAGCGCCGCGGCGACGGTGTTCCACAGGAACCCGCGCGACCGCAGCAGTCGCAGATCGAGCATCGGCCGCGCCTGGCCGCGGCCGCGCAGCACCAGAGCGGCGATCAGGACGACGGACGCCGCCAGCGAGGTCAGGACCAGCGAATCGCGCCAGCCGCGCGCCGGGCCCTCGATGATGCCGAGGATCAGGGCGCCCAGGCCGGTGACGGTGAGCAGCGCCGAGCGGACGTCGACCGGCGGCGCGGCCGGATCCGAAGTCTCCGGCAGCAGGAAGACGCAGGCGGCGATGCCGATCAGCACCAGCGGGACGTTGACGAGGAACACCGAGCCCCACCAGAAGTGGTCCAGCAGCCAGCCGCCGACCAGGGGGCCGAGCGGCAGCCCGAGTGCCGAGGCGGCGGAGACGGCGCCGACGGCGGTGGAGCGTTCGCCGGGCCCGAAGAGGGAGGGCAGGACGGACATCGCCAGTGGCATGATCAGCGCGGCGCCGGTCCCCATCACCGCGCGGGCGCCGATGACGAGCGGGGCGCTGTCGGCGAGGGTGCCGAGCAGGGAGCCGGCGAGGAAGATGCCGAGGCCGCAGAGGAGCATCCGGCGGCGGCCGAACCTGTCGCCGAGGAGCCCGGCCGGGAGCATCAGACCGGCGAAGACGACGGCGTAGGCGTCGGCGATCCACTGCTGCCGGCCGGTTCCGGCGCCCAGTTGGGCGGCCAGGGTCGGCAGGGCGACGTTCAGGATCGTGGTGTCGAAGCCGAGGACGAGCAGGGCGGTGACGAGCGCGCCCAGCGCCCACCAGCGGCGGGGATCGGGCGGCGGCGCGGTGGTCGACGGACCGGTCGGCGAGGTCATGGCACACCCCTTGACGTAGGGAACCCGGGAGTCGGCGCCGCGCATGCGGAAGCGAGCGCAGCAGCGCGAGAGCACGACATGAGAGTTGAAGTCAAATGAAAGTAACTCTCAAAAGGTGCCCACTGTCAATCCGCGCCCCCGGCGACGGCAGCAAAAAGGCCGCGACCCCGAGGGGTCGCGGCCGACTGCCCGGCTGCCGGGCTCAGGCGTGCGTGTACGCCACCAGGGAGATCCCGACGTAGTGCACGACGAACGCCGCCAGCGTGAACGAGTGGAAGACCTCGTGGAAGCCGAACCAACGCGGCGAGGGGTTGGGGCGCTTGATGCCGTAGATCACGCCGCCCGCGCTGTAGAGAAGGCCGCCGACGACGACCAGCACCAGCACCGCGATTCCGCCCGTGCGCAGGAAATCCGGGAGGAAGAAGACCGCGGCCCAGCCCATGGCGATATAGCAGGGCGTGTAGAGCCAGCGGGGGGCGCCGACCCAGAAGGCGCGGAAGGCGATACCGGCCAGGGCGGCCGCCCAGACCGCCCACAGGAGCACCTGGCCGCGGGTGCCCGGTACGAGCAGCATGGTGAGTGGCGTATAGGTGCCGGCGATGATCAGGAAGATGTTGGCGTGATCGAGGCGGCGCAGGATGCCGTCGGTGCGGGGGCTCCAGTTGCCGCGGTGGTACAGCGCGCTGATCCCGAACAGCAGGCATGCGGTCAGCGTGTAGATCGCGCAGGCCAGGCGGCCGCGGGGACTGTCGGCGAGCGCGGTGAGCAGCACGCCGGAGAGCAGCACGGCGGGAAACATTCCGGCGTGCAGCCAGCCGCGGAGTCGGGGCTTGAGCGGGGCAGCGACGGGGGTGACAGCGGAGACCGCGCCGGCCGCGGAGGGCGCGGGGGGAGCGGGGCTCTCGGCTGCGTCGGACGCGGAAGTCATGGGCGTCATGCTACCTACGCGACCGTAGGTTACCCCTCTGTCGAGAAGTGGTGACGGTCACGAAGGTGCCCTCTGGACAGATCTGTGCGAGGGTCGGATGATCAAATGAGTGCGGTCGGCACCGGATGAGCGGTCACGAAGCATCCGGGTCGCGGCCCCCAAGGGGCAGACAACAAAAGAGAACCCCAACACGGCGGATTCTCCCGGCATACCGGCGCAACCCGGCAGACGGGGCGAGGATCCGACCCCACCCTCATCTAGGAGCGATCGTGGCGCGCGACAACGCGGCTCCCTCCCCCCAGCACTCCGACCTGCCTCACGGAGGAGGGGACCCCCTCCCGACCCGTCACCAGGACCTGATCTCCTGGGTCGACGAGATCGCAGCGCTCACCCAGCCCGACCGGGTCGTCTGGTGTGACGGCTCGGAGGCGGAGTACGAGCGGCTGTGCGAAGAGCTCGTCGACAAGGGCACGTTCAAGAAGCTCGACCCGATCAAGCGCCCCAACTCGTACTACGCCGCCTCCGACCCCACGGACGTGGCCCGGGTCGAGGACCGCACCTTCATCTGCTCCCGCAGGGAGGAGGACGCCGGGCCGACCAACCACTGGAAGGCCCCGGCGGAGATGCGGAAGATCTTCACCGGCGTGAACGGGGAGGGCGGCATCTTCCGCGGTGCGATGAAGGGCCGGACGATGTACGTCGTCCCGTTCTGCATGGGACCGCTGGGCTCCGACCTCTCCGCCATCGGCGTGGAGATCACCGACTCCGCCTATGTCGCGGTCTCGATGCGCACCATGACCCGCATGGGACAGCCCGTCCTGGACGAGCTCGGCGAGGACGGCTTCTTCGTCAAGGCCGTTCACACCCTCGGCGCCCCGCTGGCCCCGGGCGAGGCCGACGTCCCGTGGCCGTGCAACTCCACCAAGTACATCTCGCACTTCCCCGAGGACCGCGAGATCTGGTCCTACGGCTCCGGCTACGGCGGCAACGCCCTGCTCGGCAAGAAGTGCTACGCGCTGCGCATCGCCTCCGTCATGGCGCGGGACGAGGGCTGGCTCGCCGAGCACATGCTGATCCTCAAGCTGACGCCGCCGAGCGGTGAGTCCAAGTACGTCGCCGCCGCGTTCCCGTCCGCCTGCGGCAAGACCAACCTGGCCATGCTGGAGCCGACCGTTCCCGGCTGGACCGTGGAGACCATCGGTGACGACATCGCCTGGATGCGCTTCGGCGAGGACGGCCGGCTCTACGCGATCAACCCCGAGGCCGGTTTCTTCGGCGTCGCGCCCGGCACCGGTGAGCACACCAACGCCAACGCCATGAAGACCCTGTGGGGCAACTCGGTCTTCACCAATGTCGCGCTGACCGACGACGGCGATGTGTGGTGGGAGGGCATGACGGAGGAGACTCCGGCCCACCTCACGGACTGGAAGGGCAACGACTGGACCCCCGAGGCGGGCGTGCCGGCCGCGCACCCCAACGCCCGCTTCACCGTCCCGGCCGCCCAGTGCCCCACCATCGCGCCCGAGTGGGAGGACCCCAGGGGTGTGCCGATCTCGGCGATCCTCTTCGGCGGCCGCCGCGCCAGCGCCGTACCGCTGGTGACGGAGTCCCTCGACTGGAACCACGGTGTCTTCCTCGGTGCGAACGTGGCGTCCGAGAAGACCGCCGCGGCCGAGGGCAAGGTCGGCGAACTGCGCCGCGACCCGTTCGCCATGCTGCCGTTCTGCGGCTACAACATGGGCGACTACATGGGGCACTGGATCAAGGTCGGCCAGGACAAGGACCCGGCCAAGCTGCCGAAGATCTACTACGTCAACTGGTTCCGCAAGGACGCCAAGGGCCGCTTCGTGTGGCCGGGCTTCGGCGAGAACAGCCGGGTGCTCAAGTGGATCGTGGAGCGGCTGGAGGGCAAGGCCGAGGGCGTCGAGACGGCCATCGGCGTGCTGCCCGCGAAGGGCGCGCTGGACACCGAGGGTCTCGATCTCGACGACGCGGACCTGGACTTCCTGCTCACCGTCGACAAGGACGTCTGGCGTGAGGAGGCGGCGCTGATCCCCGAGCACCTCAACACCTTCGGTGACCACACGCCGAAGGAGCTGTGGGACCAGTACCGGGCGCTGGTGCAGCGCCTGGGCTGACGGCCGGCCTGCCCGAACGACCGTCCGGGGCCTCGCATCCAGCGCATCGGGGTGCGGGGCCCCGGACGTTCACGCCGTGGCCAGATCTCCCACGCCCGCGGCCGCCTCGTGTGCCGTCATCCGCTCGGCCGCCAGCGCCATCACCGCGGTGTCGTGCCGGCTGGTGGCCACCGCCAGGGCGTTTGCGGCGAGGGTGTGCGCACGCTGCCGCAGGGCCGGTATCCGGGACGGGTCGCCGCCGTCGCTGGGCTCGGCGCGCAGCGGATAGTGACCGCTCAGCCGCGCCACCTGGGCGGCGATGCGGTCGGCGGCGTCGGCCAGTGCGGGGCCGTTCAGGCCGTGGCGGTCGTCGGGGGCCGCCAGTGCGCGGAGCTCATCGGTGACGGTGAGCAGCGCGGTGAGCTGTCCGGCGAGCCGGTTGTCCAGCTCCTCCTCGCGGGTGCGGTGCGGAAGCTCCGGGGCGGCGGCCATGGTGTGGACCGACTTGGTGCGGATCGGTTCGTACATGGGATGGCCTCCTGGCAACGTCAGGAGACCATCCTACATTGGACTCTGTCTAAAGTTGAGTGCCGTACAGAAAGCGTCTTCCCCGGTGCTGTCCGTAGCCGTCCATGCCGGCCGAGTCGTCAGTGCCGGCCGCAGCCGTCAGTGCTGTCCGTAGCCGTCGAGGAAAGTGCCGATCCGGGTGACCGCATCCGTCAGATCGTCCGCGCTGGGCAGGGTGACCAGGCGGAAGTGGTCGGGCTCCGGCCAGTTGAAGCCGGTGCCGTGCACGATCATGATCTTCTCGGCGCGCAGCAGGTCCAGCACCATCCGCCGGTCGTCCTTGATCTTGTAGACCTTGGGGTCGAGCCGCGGGAAGGCGTAGAGCGCGCCCCTCGGCTTGACGCAGCTGACGCCCGGGATCTGCGTGAGCAGCTCGTAGGCGGTGTCGCGCTGCTCGCGCAGCCGACCGCCGGGCAGCACCAGTTCGTTGATCGACTGCCGTCCGCCGAGCGCGGTGGCG
This sequence comes from Streptomyces gilvosporeus, assembly GCF_002082195.1. Classification (GTDB taxonomy): domain Bacteria; phylum Actinomycetota; class Actinomycetes; order Streptomycetales; family Streptomycetaceae; genus Streptomyces; species Streptomyces gilvosporeus. Next base: position 5,806,605 of record NZ_CP020569.1, read on the forward strand.
ACGGCGTGCTGGGCCGGCATATTGGCGCACAGCCGCATATTGGCCAGGATCGTCAGGCCCTCGATGTACGAGGAGGCGTGCGCCTTGGGCCCGCAGACCGCCATCCAGCCGCTGCGGTAGCCCGCGACGCGGTACGACTTGGACAGCCCGTTGAAGGTCAGCGTCAGCAGATCGGGCGCGAGCGAGGCGAACGGGGTGTGGGTGGCGTCCTCGTAGAGGATCTTGTCGTAGATCTCGTCGGCGCAGACGATCAGGTTGTGGCGGCGGGCGATCTCGGCGATTCCGCGCAGCAGTTCGTCGTCGTACACCGCGCCCGTGGGGTTGTTGGGGTTGATGACGACGATGGCCTTGGTGCGGTCGGTGACCTTGCGCTCGATATCGGCCAGATCGGGCATCCAGTCGGCCTGCTCGTCGCAGCGGTAGTGCACGGCCGTACCGCCGGAGAGGGAGACCGAGGCCGTCCACAGCGGGTAGTCCGGGGCCGGTACGAGGACCTCGTCGCCGTCGTCCAGCAGTGCCTGCATCGACATCTGGATCAGCTCGGAGACGCCGTTGCCCAGATAGATGTCGTCGACCGACAGCTCGATGCCCTTGGTCTGGTAGTGCTGCATCACCGCGCGGCGGGCGGAGAGCAGCCCCTTGGCGTCGCCGTAGCCGTGCGCCGTGCCGACCGAACGGAGGATGTCCTCAAGGATCTCGGGCGGGCACTCGAAGCCGAACGCCGCCGGATTGCCCGTGTTGAGCTTGAGGATGCGGTGACCCGCCGCCTCCAGCCGCATGGCCTCCTCCAGCACCGGGCCACGGATTTCGTAGCAGACGCCTGCGAGCTTGGTTGACTGGATCACCTGCATGTCCGCCACTTTACGGCCGCGTATCGGCGGCCGCCGGGTGTTTTTGCCCACCCTGGACAGCGGATGGCGTGGGGTTGCTCACGTGGTGTGACGCCAGGGGGTGCTGGGCCGGCCGCAGATTTCGTCGGTCCCCGGCGGGCGGCGGGCGGCGGCGCTACGCTCCGGCGGCATGGCCACTTCCTTATCCGCGCCGCCGCCGGACGCCACCGCACCACCCGCCCGCGGCCCGTTCGCGCTGCTCAACGACGAGCCGGTGGCCGAGCCCGGGGCGGACCTGCTCGGCACCGGCCGGGCCGCCCGGCAGCTCGCCGGACTGCTGGTCGCCTCGCGTGACTCCACGCCCTTCACCCTCGCCGTCGACGCCGGATGGGGCATGGGCAAAAGCAGTCTGATGCGCCTGGTCGACGCGGAGCTGAGCGGCCACCCCGAGGTGCACACGGTCTGGTACAACGCCTGGACGTCAACCGGCGCCGATGCGCTCGAAGGTCTGATCAAGTCCGTCCTGATGCGCTTGGACCGACGGGTGCTGCGGCGCGGCGTGCAGCGGGTCACCGAGCGGCGCGCGTTGATCCGGGCCGTACGGGCCGTCACCACCGTCGCCGCGGGGCCGCTCGGCGTGGCCGGACTGGTCGACGAGCTGTGGCGGAGCCTGTCGGTCAACTCCCAGGCCCGTAACGCGATGGGCGCCGCCATCGGCGACCTCGTACGGGAATGGTCCGAGACCGCGGCATTCCGGCCGCGTCGCCTCCTTGTGGTCTTCATCGACGATCTGGACCGCTGCTCGGAGGAGACCGTGCTCGCGGTCTGCGAGGCCCTGAAGGTGTATCTGGACGTACCGGGCCTGGCGTTCGTCGTCGGCTGCGACCGATCGGCGCTGGGGCCGAGCGGGCTGCTGCGGGACCTGTCGCCGGCCGCGTCGGCGTTCATGGAGAAGATCTTCCAGACCAGCTACCGGGTTCCGGCCGCCGACACCCAGGGCGTCAAGGACTACATCCGCTGGTGCGCCCGGACCGCCGGCGTCGCACCGCTCCTCGACGATGCGCTGGTGGACCTGCTGGCGCAGCGCTCGGACCGCAATCCACGCCGGATCAAACGCCTGGTCAACGGCTTCGTCCTGGAGGCCACGCTCAACCCCGTCTGGCGCGACTTCGGGCCGGGCGCAGTCATCCGCACCCTCCTGCTCCAGTACTTCTATCCCGACTTCTACCGCATGATGACCGGCCCGTCCGGCACGGTGGACGGCGATGTGGTGGCCGAATTCCGGACGTACCGGGAGGTGCGGCGGACCTTGCTGGCACCCGCGGGCGCGGCGCCGTCCGCCGAGGAGCTGGCGACCGTACGGGACTTCCTGGCGCCGTACGACATGCCGGTGCCCGAGCCGCTCGGCGCGTCCGGCGCGGCGATCCTGGCCACGCTGGAACGCCAACTACCCAGCGAGTTCCCGGACTTGGTGGTGAACCCGGCCTTCACCTCGCTGATCGACGAGCTGACCGCCCGGCCGGACGCGGACCGGCTGCTGGTGCGGCTGCGCGAGGGCCCGCCGAACTCCGGTGGGGCGTCGTCGCAGCTGTCGCGGGAGTGGGAACCGTTGTGGCAGGTGCTGGAGGGAACCCGCCCGGACGGTTCCGGGCCGCCGCTGGCGTGGTCGGTGGCGGAGCCGCCCTGGGGATACGGGCAGGCTGCGGGGCCGGAGCCGGTCCCGCAGCAGCAGATGTCCCTGCCGCAGCAGCCGGCCCCGGCCGGGCAGGCGCCCTGGCCGGCCCCGCAGCAGCAGGCGACGTACCCGGCGCCGGCTCCTTACCCGGTGCCGGGCCCACACCTGGCGCCGTCCTTCGACGTCCTGTGGGTCGACGACCAGCCGGAGCGCAAGGCCGTGGTGCGGGAGGTGCTGGAAAGCCTCGGCGTGCAGGTGGTGAGGCAGGTGCCCGACAGTGAGGCGGCACTGGCGGCCGTACGACTCCGTACGCCCGACCTGATCATCTCGGACATCAGCCGGGGGCGGCGGCATGCCGAGGGCTTCGCCATGGTCGAGCGGCTCCAGGACGACGGCCGGTACGACGGCCCGGTCGTCTTCTTCACCATCCGCCGCTCCGCCGGGCGAGAGGAACGCGCCGCCACGCTGGGCGCCTCGCTCACCAACAACGCGCAGGAACTGCGCGAGCTGGTGCTGGCCGCCGGCCGGGAGCGGATGGCCGACCCGGCCGCGACGGCCAACACGGCGGCGGTGGCCGTCGCCGCCATGAACGCGGCGCGCCCCCGGGCGCGTGTTCAGGAACAGCAGGGCGCGGGGCCGGACCTGCGCGGACTGGTCGTCCTGTGGCTGGACGACCACGTGGACAACCTGTTCTGGCCGGTTGCGGAGCTGCGCCGGGAGCGGGCAACCGTCCATCTGGCCAACACCGAGCAGGAGGCCCTCGACGTGCTGGCCGCGCACCAGGTGGACCTGCTGGTCTCCGATATCACCCGCAACGGGGACGTCGAGGCCGGATTCACCTTCGCCAAGAAACTGCGGGACGAGGAACGCTACCTCGGGGCGCTGGGCTTCCTCACCTCCGAGGTCACCCACGGCCGCAAGGAACGGGCACGGGAGGTCGGAGCGCTCGGGGTGACCCTCGACCCGGGCACGGTGCGGCGGTGGGCCGAGAAGATGGCGCGGGGGCGACGGCAGGGGGCCGACCGCCCGGCCGACTAGGCGGCCCGCCGTACCGACCGGCCCGCCAGCACGTCCGTGCGGCGGCCGTCCTCGATGACGAAGCGGCCGTCGATCAGGACGTACGGGATGCCGGTCGGCAGGGTGCGGGGGGCCTCGTAGGTGGCTCCGGCGGCGACCGTGGCCGGGTCGAAGAGGACCAGGTCGGCGCGGTAGCCCTCGCGGACCAGGCCGCGGTCGGGCAGGCGCAGCCGGGCGGCGGGGCGGGCGGTGAGATGGGCGACGCAGTCCTCCAGGGACAGGACGCCCAGGTCGCGGACGTAGTGGCCGAGGTAGTGCGGGAAGGTGCCGTAGGCGCGGGGGTGGGGTTTGGCGCCCTGGAGGATGCCGTCGCTGCCGCCCGTGTGGACGCGGTGCCGCATCAGGTGCCGCACGTTCTCCTCATGGCCGACGTGGTGGAGGATCGTGGCGCCCAGGCGGTCGTCGAGGAGCAGTCGGCGGGCCGTCGTCCAGGGCTCCTCGCCGCGGGCGGCGGCGCTGTCGGCGAGGGTGCGGCCGACGTGGTGCGCCAGGGCCGGGTCCGCGACGCCGGAGATCTCGACGGTGTCCCATGCGACCGGCACGCCGTGGCAGCCGTCGGAGCCCTGCGCCTCCAGGACGTGCCGGATGCGCGCGGCCGTCGCGTCGTCCGCCAGGCGGGCCAGCGTCGCCCCGGGGCCGCCCTCGCTCGCCCAGCTGGGCAGCAGCGCCACGAGCGTGGTGCAGCCGGCGGTGTAGGGGTAGCTGTCGAAGGTGAGGTCGGCGCCGGCGTCGAGGGCGGCGTCCAGGAGGGCCGCCAGCTCGGGGGCGCGGCCCTTGTTGACGCCGAAGTTCACGGTGGCGTGGGCGAGATGGAGGGCGCAGCCGGCCTCGCGGGTGAGGGCGATCATCTCCTCGTACGCCGCCAGCGCGCCCGCCCCGTAGGAGCGGTGGTGGGGGCAGTAGTAGCCGCCGTAGCGGGCCACCACCCGGCACAGTTCGGTCAGTTCGGCATCGGACGCGTACATGCCGGGCGTGTATGTCAGGCCGGAGGACAGGCCGACGGCGCCCTGTTCCAGCCCCTGGGCGACCAGGCGCTTCATCCGGGCCAGCTCGTCGGGGGTGGCGTCGCGGTCCTCCCACCCCAGGGCGAGCATCCGCACGGTGCCCTGGGGGACGAGACAGGCGGCGTTGACGGCGATGCCCTGGCCGTCGAAGCCGTGGTCGAGGCGGTCGAGGTATTCGCCGACCGTGCGCCAGCCGACGTCGGCTTCCGCCGTTCCGTTCCAGCCGGCGATCTGGGTGCGGACCTCGGCCAGGGTGCGGTCGTCGACCGGCGCGTACGACAGGCCGTCCTGGCCGAGGACTTCGAGGGTGACGCCCTGGGCGGCCTTCGCCTCGTGCGCCGGGTCGCGCAGCAGGGCGAGGTCGCTGTGGGCGTGCATATCGATGAAGCCGGGGGAGAGGGCCAGCCCGTCCGCGTCCAGCATGCGGGCGGCGGACGGGCGCGGAGTGCCGTCCGCCTCCCGCACGATCCCGGCGATCCGGCCGCCGGCCAGCGCGACATCCGCGCGGTAGGACGGCCCGCCGGACCCGTCGATGACGCGGACGTCGCGGAGCACGGAGTCCATGGCGGCCTTTCTCGCGGCTACGGAAGGCGGTGGGCGGAACGTGCGGCAGGCACGTGCGGCCGGTGGCACGTGCGACCGGCGGAACCCGCGGCTAGAAGAACGTGCGGATGTAGTCGACGACCGTGCCGTCCGCCTCGACCAGCGGGATCAGCTGCCACTTCTCGAACGTCGTGCACGGGTGGGACAGGCCCAGGCCGACCCAGTCGCCGACCTCCACATCGCCGGCGTGCTCGGTGGCCAGCCAGGCGTGCTGGTCGGACAGGCCCGTCACCGTCACCCCCTCCGCGCGCCGCTCGCTGCCGTCCCGGCCGGACCGGACGACCTGGGCCTGCGGCAGATCGAGGTCGTAGGCCGCATCCCGCTTGCCCGCGTTGAGGAACGCCTGCTGCGGGCTGGGCCGCGAGACCACCTGCGCCCAGAGACGGAAGGCGGGGTGCAACGCGCCCTCGTCCGGGACGCGGTTGAAGGGGGTGATGCGGCGGTAGTGGCCGTTGTCGTGCGAGACATACGCGCCCGAGCGCAGCAGCTTGAGGACCGGCGCGGACAGCTCCGGGATCTCCTCGAAGACCTCGGCGACGGTGTCGAACCAGGCGCTGCCGCCCGCGCTGACGATGATCTGGTCGAGGTCGGCGAACCGGCCCGCCTTGTCGAACTCCACGGCCAGCGCGACCAGCCGGCGCAGCCAGGCGGCCACCCGCTCATAGCTCGACTCGGGCACCTCGGCCTCGTAACCGGCCACGCCGACCAGGCGCAGGGTGTCCACGCCCGCGATGGCATCGGCCAGTTCGAGGCATTCGGCCTCGGTGCGCACGCCGGTACGGGCACCCTCGCCCGCCCCCAGCTCGATGACCACGTCCACCGGGCGGGTGGCTCCGGCCTGCCGCAGCGCGATGTCCATCAGCTCGATGCCGCGCAGCGAGTCGACGTAGCAGACGAAGCGGAAGTCGGGGTCGGCGGCCAGTTCGGCGGCGAGCCAGCGCAGCGCGGCGGCGTCCACCAGCTGATTGGCCAGGAAGATCCGCTGGATGCCGTAACGGCGGTAGACGCGCGCCTGGTGAGGGACGGCGGCGGTGATGCCCCAGGCGCCGTGCTCCAGTTGGCGGGCGAAGAGCTGCGGGGCCATGCAGGTCTTGCCGTGCGGGGCGAAGGAGAGATGGTGCCGCTCGGCGTAGGTCTCCATCAGCGCGAGGTTGTGCTCCAGCGACTCGGCGGACAGCGCCAGGACCGGGGTGGTGAACCCGCCGGTGAACAGATTGCGGCGCTCGGCGGCCAGTTCGCCGACGGTGCGGCCCTCGGCCTCCGGGGGGAGCGCCTTGAAGCGGTGGTCGACGCGTTCGGCGGCGAGTTCCCGGAGTGCCTGCGTGAGCCGCTCGTCGACCATCTCGTCGGCCATGGGGTTCTCCTCAAGATCGTGCAGCAGTGGCCGTTGCATTCTGACCGGTGCGGGCGGAGCGCTGCCTTCCCTGCGCCGGCTTCTCTGCGCCGCCTTCTTTGCGTTGCGCCCTCTGCAACACCCGTTGCGTGGAGCGCTGATGGCTGTCTAGCATCCGGGCCAACACCGGGTCAATGGCGGCCCGGACGCCGCACGGAAGGAGCGCCACCGCTCGTGACCAGGCCCCCGGACGTCGTCTGTCTCGGCGAGTCCATGGTCACCTTCCTGCCCACCGCACCGGGGCGGCTCGCCGACGTCCCCGCCTTCGCACGCGCCATCGGCGGCGCCGAGTCCAATGTGGCGTGCGGGCTCGCCGCCGCCGGGCACCGCACGGCCTGGGTCAGCCGGGTGGGCGCCGACGGATTCGGCGAGCACCTCGTGGCGGCCATCGGCGCCTACGGGGTCGATACCACGGCCGTACGCCACGACCCCGTCCGCCCCACCGGTATCTACTTCCGCACGGCCGGCGACCGCGCCACCGCCGCCCATGAAGTCGCCTACTACCGGGCCGGATCCGCCGCCTCCGCGATGACCACGGCCAACCTGGACCTGGCGGCGATCCGGTCCGGCCGGATCCTGCACCTGTCCGGGATCACCGCCGCGCTCTCCGCCGGCTGCCGCGGCCTGGTGCGGGCCCTGGTCGCACCGTCGCCGGGCCGCCCCCTGGTCTCCTTCGACGTCAACCACCGGCCCGGCCTGTGGCGCGGCCCGGCGGGCGGCCCGGTACTGCTCGACCTCGCCCGCGGCGCCGACCTCGTCTTCGTCGGCGAGGACGAGGCCGCCCACGCCTGGGGCCTGACCGGCGGCCCGGACGCCGTCCGCGAGGCCCTGCCCGAGCCCGGCCTGCTCGTCGTCAAGCGGGGATCCGGCGGGGCCGTCGCCTACGACGCGCACGGCGGCCGGTACGCCGAAGCCGCCCCGCGCGTCGAGGTCGCCGCCGCCGTCGGCGCGGGCGACGCCTTCGCCGCCGGGTTCCTCTCCGCCACCCTCCGCGGCCTCCCGCTGCCCGCCCGCCTCCGGCACGGCCATCTGTGGGCCGCCGCCGCCCTCACCGTCCCCGGCGACCTCGCCACCCCTCCGAGCCGCGCCCTCGCCGACCGCCTTGCGGGCCTCGGCGCCGCGCACTGGGGGAGACTGCACCTCGGCCCCGGCTGGACAGAAGACGCCACGGCGGCCGTGGACCAGGAGGTACGGACACCGTGAACGACCGCAGGCAGGTACCCGCGTGAACGAGCGGAGCGAGGGAGCCATGGAGAGGTGCGCGCCTGGCGAAGGCAGGGCCGAGCGCAGCGAGGTATCGGCATGAGCCAGACCGTCGACCGCGCGCTGAGCATCCTGCCCCTGCTCGCCGAGGGGCCCGCCGACCTCGGGCGGGTCGCCGACCGGCTCGGCGTCCACAAGTCCACCGCGCTGCGGCTGCTGCGCACCCTCCACGAACACGGCCTCGTCCACCGCCAGGCCGACCAGCGCTACCGCCTCGGCGCCCGGCTCTTCGCCCTCGCCCAACAGGCCGTCGAAAGCCTCGACATCCGCGAGATCGCCCACCCCCACCTCGTCGCCCTCAACGAACAGTGCGGCCACACCGTCCATCTCGCGGTCCACGAGGAGGACGAGGTCGTCTACATCGACAAGGTCGACAGCCGCTACCCGGTGCGGATGTACTCCCGGATCGGCAAGCCCGTCGCCCTCACCGTCGCCGCGGTCGCCAAGCTGCTCCTGGCCGACCTGCCCGAACCCGAGCGCCGCGCCCTGGCGGAAAGGCTCGACTACCCCCCGTACACGGCTCGTTCGACCCCGCACGCCACGGCGTTCCTCGCCGAACTGGCCGCGGTCCGCGAACAGGGCTGGGCCACCGACCTCGGTGGCCACGAGGAGTCCATCAACTGCGTCGCCGCCCCTGTCCGCGGCACGGACGGGCGGGTCGTCGCCGCCATGTCGGTCTCCGCGCCGAACGTCGTCGTCACCGCCGACGAACTCCTCACCCTCCTCCCGCTGGTACGCCGCACCGCCGACGCCATCAGCCGGGAGTACTCCGGAAAACCCCCGACGGAAGAAGCCCCAGCATGAGCGAGAAGACCGCCCTCACCCCGGCCACCCACACCACCCCGCCCGCCGCGTTCTCCCACGGCGTCAAGAAGGGCAACCTCCTTCAGGTCGCCGGCCAGGTCGGATTCCTGCCCGCCGCCGAGGGCCGGCCCCCCACCCCGGCCGGCCCCACCCTGCGGGAACAGACGCTCCAGACCCTGGCCAACGTCCGGGCGGTCCTCGAAGAGGGCGGCGCGACCTGGGACGACGCGATGATGATCCGCGTCTACCTCACCGATGTCGGCCACTTCGCCGAGATGAACGAGATCTACAACGCCTACTTCGCCGAACAGGGCCTGAAGGAGGCCCCTGCCGCCCGCACGACCGTCTACGTCGGCCTGCCCAAGGGCCTGCTCATCGAGATCGACGCCCTCGCGGTGCTGGGCTGACCCGGCCCGACGACGGAGCCACCCATGGCCCCCGCCCCGCCCCCGCCGCCCCACAGCGGCGGGCTGCTCGCCCTCATACCGGGCACCCCGGGCCTGCTGACGGTCGCCGCCCTCGGCATCGCCCTCCTCCTCGTCCTGATCATCAAGGTCCGGTTGCAGCCCTTCGTGGCGCTGCTCGTCGTCTCCCTCGCCGTCGGCCTGGCCGCGGGGCTCTCCGTCACCGAACTCCTCGGCACGGTCCAGAAATCCGACGCCGTATCGCTGGTCGAGACCGGTATGGGCGGCATCCTCGGCCATATCGCCCTCATCATCGGCCTGGGCACCCTGCTCGGCGCGATCCTGGAAGTCTCCGGCGGCGCCGAGGTCCTGAGCTCCCGTCTGCTGCGCCGCTTCGGCGAGCGGCGGGCGCCCCTGGCCATGGGCCTGACCGGCCTGCTCTTCGGCATCCCGGTCTTCTTCGACGTGGGCATCTTCGTCCTGGCGCCGCTGGTCTACGCGGCCGCCAAACGCAGTGGTGCATCCATCCTGCTGTACTGCATGCCGCTGCTCGCCGGGTTGTCCATGACCCACGCCTTTCTGCCGCCGCATCCCGGACCGGTCGCCGCCGCGGGGCTGTTCAAGGTCGATCTCGGCTGGGTCATCCTGATGGGCGCCGTCTGCGGCCTGCCCGCCGTCCTGGCGGCCTGGGGCTACGCCGCCTGGATCGGCAGGCGGCTCTTCGTCCCCGTACCGCAGGACATGCTGGCGGCCGCCGAGGAGGCCAGGGCCGCGGTCGCCGCCGAACGGGACGCGGACGGCGGCCTGGACGGTGCCGTGGACGGCGCTGTGAACGGCGGCGCGCCCCGTGAGGAGCCGGTCTCCCTCACCACCGTCCTCACCGTCATCGGCACCCCTCTCCTCCTCATCCTCCTGGCGACGTTCTCCTCCATAGCCCTGGCACCCTCCGCGGGCCGCTCGGTCATCGAGTTCGCCGGCCACCCCTTCGTCGCTCTGACGATCGCCCTGCTCCTGGCGTACTACCTGCTGGGCGTGCGCCGCGGCTGGTCGCGTACGTCCCTGGAGGCCGTCTCCACCGCCTCGTTGAAGCCGGTGGGGAACATCCTGCTGGTGGTCGGCGCCGGCGGTGTCTTCGGCGCCGTGCTCAAGGGCAGCGGGGTGGCCACCGCCCTGTCCGGCGCCTTCCAGGGCCTCGGCCTACCGGTCATCGTGCTGGCCTATCTGCTGGCACTGGTGCTGCGGGTGGCCCAGGGCTCGGCGACGGTCGCGATCGTGACGACGGCCGGGATCGTGCTGCCGCTGGTGGAATCCCAGCACCTCTCCCAGCCTTATCTGGCCCTGGTCATCATGGCGATCTCGGCCGGATCGGTCTTCGCCTCGCATGTGAACGACGGCGGGTTCTGGATGGTGGCCAAGTACTTCGGGATCTCGGAGCGGGACACCCTCGCGTCCTGGACGGTGCTGGAATCGGTGCTCTCGCTCGTCGGGTTCGTCGTTGCGGCGCTGGTGAGCCTGGTGGTCTAGGGCCGGCGGTCCAGGGCCTGTCCGAAGGCCTGTCCGACGGGCAGACGCCGACCCATCGGGCAGGCCCCGCGACCTGCCCGATGAGGGTGCGGGAGGCGTCGGCGCTCGTTCAGTGCTTGTTCTTGCAGTACTGCTGTTCCTTGCCGATCGCCCGGTACGGGCAGTCCGCCGTCTCCAGCAGCTGGAGCACCGCGTCCTTGTTGCGCGCGGTCTCCTTCGGGATGACGGAGTCCTTCGGGTAGAAACCGCCGGCGCCGGTCGAGGACGGATACATCTCAAAGGTGTACGCGAAGATCTTCTGGTCCCCCCACAGCCAGTCGTCGATCGCCCCGTCGGTGATGTAGAGCTGGCTGGACTGCTCGGGGGTGTAACCGTTGCTGGCGGCCATCTTCTTGCCGATGGCGGCGAAGGTGTCGTGGTCGTCCTGGGTCATGCCGGGGCCGGTTTCGTCGTTGGTGAAGCCGAAGGGCCACAGGACGAGTTCGCTGTAGGTATGGAAGTCGATGGCGGCCTTGATCTGCTGCTTTCCGCCGACGATACGGCTGCGGACGAACTTCGAGACGACCTGGACCTCGGGGGCCGAGGCGGCGGAGGGGCCGCGGTAGGTCTCGTCGCCCGGGTCGGAGGAGGAGCCGCCGCAGCAGCCCCATTTGAAGTCCCAGTTGCGGTTGAGGTCGGTGCCGATCTCGTTGGACCCGGCGTTGGGCTGACGGTTCTTGCGCCAGCTCTGGAACTTTCCGGTGGCGATGTCATAGGCGCCGCCGTCCGGGTTCAGATCCGGGAGGATCCAGATCTCGCGGGAGTCGAGCATCTTGGTGATGCGGTCGTCCGAGCCGTACTTCGAGGTGAACTCGTTGAGGAGGTAGAGGGCCATCTCGACGGTGAGATGTTCCCGGGCGTGCTGGTGGGCGGTGAAGAGGACCTCGGGCTCGTTCTCGTCCTTGGAGACGTTCTTGCTGAGCTTGAGGGCCAGGATGTCGCGGCCTTCCTGCGACTTGCCGATGACCTGCTTCGAGAGGATCCGCGGGTACTTGGCGACGAGGGCGTCGATCTCCTTCGTCATCTCCTCGTAGGTGTGGTAGCCGGTGTAGCCGGGCGGGAAGTCCTTGATCCGGCCGGAGGCCATCGCGGGGGCCGGCGGATCGGGCAACTGCCGCAGCGCATAGCCGAGGTGGCGTACCCGGGCGGCCTGGGTGCGGTCGGCGGTGATGACGACGGCGCGGGCGTGGACCTCGTCGACGGAGGCGCCGGTCGCGGTGAGGGCGGTGCGTTCGGCCGGGGTGGCGGGGCCGGTCACCTCGTACTGGTGGGCGCGGTCGGCGTCCGGTGCGCCATGGGGCGTGGGGGTGGTCGTGGGGGCGCCCTGGGCCGCGGCGATCGGTGCGGCGAGGGCGAGGGAGAGGGCGGCGGCGAGGACGGTGGCCCGTCCGCCGCGGATACGTCGGGGTCGCATACGGTCTCCTGTGGGGTGTGAGGCGAGCGACGGCGCCAGTGTTGAGGCTTGGCATGGGCGGGTCAAGGTGGGGAACGGCCAGATGTGAACGCGCGGCGAACCGGGACGCGAACCGGGGCGCGAATCGGGGTACGAACCAAGCCGAGGGACGCGGGCGAAGGACGGATATTGCGGCAACTTGCCATCGGTTTCCGGAAATTCATTGCCCGGGAGCCGTCCGCGGCCAACAATGCGCACGACAAAACCGGAGGGCCATGACGGACTTCCGGTGACACAGCTGAGAGGACCCCCACAATGAACCGACCTCTCGTCGGCGCCCTGGCCACGGCCGTTCTGGGAGCCGCAGCCCTGGTGGGCAGTGCCGGCAGCGCCGGTGCCGCGACCCAGGACCACCCCACCCACGCCCGGCACCACGGCAAGCACAAGACCCGAGCCGTCGACTTCGCCGGCACCGTCGCGCTGGACGACTGCTCCGGCTCGCTGGTCAAGATGCCGACCTCGCAGGAGAACGACAAGGCCCTGGTGATGTCCAACGGGCACTGTCTGGAGAGCGGGATGCCGAGCGCGGGCCAGGTCATCGTCGACCAGCCGTCCAGTCGCAGCTTCACCCTGCTGGACAAGTCCGCCGGTGAACTGGGCACGATCCAGGCCACCAAGATCACGTACGCCACGATGACCAACACCGACGTCTCGCTGTACGAGACCAGCTCGACCTACGCCGAGATCCAGCAGAAGTACGGCATCAAGCCGCTGGAACTGGCCACCGACCACCCGGCCAAGGGCGCGGGCATCAGCGTCGTCTCCGGCTACTGGAAGAAGATCTACACCTGCAACATCGACGGGTTCGTCCCCACCCTCAAGGAGGGCGACTGGACCTGGAAGGACTCGGTCCGCTACACGCCGGAGTGCAAGACCATCGGCGGGACCTCGGGATCGCCGGTGCTGGACACCTCGACCGGCAAGATCGCCGCGATCAACAACACGGGTAACGAGAACGGCGAGAAGTGCACCGTCAACAACCCGTGCGAGGTCGACGAGAACGGCAAGGTGACGGTGCACAAGGGCACCAACTACGCCGAGGAGACCTACGGGATACCGAAGTGCTTCGCGGCCGGCAACAAGCTGGACCTCTCGGCGGCGGGCTGCGAGCTGCCCAAGCCGTCGGGCGCCCGCCGGTGAGCCGTCCCCCGGGGGTGTAAGGGTAGGACGCCAGGTCCCGTGCATGCCGTGCACGGGACCTGGCGGTGTGTGGGGGGGGTGGCGCAGGAGGGCGGCTGCCGCGGCGGGTTACCCGAGACCGTGGACGTGCCCGCCCACCGTCTTCGCGAACGCGTTGCCGCCCGCGGCGTCCCAGTTGGTGGACCAGGTCATCGCGCCGCGCAGCCCCGGGTAGGTCTTGGACGGCTTGAACGAGCCGCAGTTGCTGCCCTTGGTCAGGCAGTCCAGGGCGGCGTTGACGACGTCCGGGGAGACATAGCCGCTGCCGGCCGCGCGGGAGGAGGCCGGTACGCCGATGCCGACCTGGGACGGGTCGAGTCCGCCCTCCAGCTGGATGCAGGCGAGCGAGGTCAGGAAGTCCACCGAGCCCTGGGCGTAGACCTTGCCGTCGCAGCCGTTCATCGAACCGCTGTTGTAGTACTGCATGTTGACGACGGTCAGGAAGTCCTTGATGCCCAGGGCGGTTTTGAAGTACTCGTTCTGCGGTGACTGCATATCGACGGTCTGCGGGGCCATGGTCACCACGAGATCGCTGTGCGCGGCGTGCAGGGCCTTGAGGGCCTGCGTCATATACGTCGCGTTGAGGCCGTTTTCGAGGTCGATGTCCACGCCGTTGAAGCCGTAGGTGTCCATCAGCTTGCCGACCGAGTCGGCGAAGTTCTTGGCGGAGGCGTCGTCGTTGACCGACACCGCGCCCTTCTCGCCGCCGATGGACAGCACGACCGACTTCCCGGCCGCCTGCTTGGCCTTGATGTCCGCCTTGAAGTCGTCGACGGAGCCGTAGCCGACGGCCGGGTCGAGGTGGAAGTCGACGGCGCCCGGCTGGCCGGTGGCGTCGGCGAACGAGACCGCGATGATGTCGTAGGCGTCGTCGACGTCCTTGAGCTTCTGCACCGTGGCGCCGTTGTCGAAGTTCTGCCAGTAGCCGGTGACGGCGTGTTTCGGTACGGCTTTCGGCGTGGCGGCGGTGTGCGCGGCGGGTGCGGCCGCGGGCCGGTGGACCTCGGATGCTCCGGCGGTGCCGGTGGCGAGGGCGCCGAGGGACAGCGCCGCCGCGGCGGCGAGCGCGGCCAGTCGCCTGCGGGCCTTTCCCGAACGTGCGTGGATACCGGCTCTTCCTGAACGTGCGCGTACCACAACTGCCTCCGTGTGGGGGGAAGGTGAGGGGGTGCCACAACGCGCTCAGGGGCCCCTGGGCTTGCTCCCAACGTGGTCCAGACCATTGAACCTGTCAAGAGTTCGCGCGGAAGCGGAAGTTCCCACATCGGTTGCCCGGTGGGTATGTACCGTTTCCCTGCCGGACCGTCGCGAGGACGAGTAGCCCGGAACATGTTCTCTGGGGCGTATCTCGTGGATAAAGTGCTGAGCGTATGGCGCCGATGGCGCAGAGCTGTGCCGATCCGCGGTCCCGGACCCCCGGCGGCCGCTAGGAGTGGGGGAGCGACGTGCCGACCGCGATTGCAGTCACCAGCCCTGACCTCGCGCTGCCCGCCGATCCGCAGACTCCCGCCGCGGTCGTCCTGCGGGCCCCGCAACTCCAGCCGCTGGACGAGGCCCTGACGGAGACCGCCGCCGTCCTCGAACACCACGGCCATCTCGTCGTGCTCTACTCCTCGGCCTGCCCGCCCGACCACGTCCGCCGGCTGCACACCCTGCGCTCCGTCCTGGAGAGCGACCGGATCGCCATCGTGCCGCTGTCCCTGCCGCCCCTGGGGGTGGCGGTGCTCGCCCACCAGCTGCGGCAGCTGACGCTGGGCGGCTTCGGCCCGGGGGTGCTCGCCTGCGCGGCGCGGCTGCTGGCGCACTACGTCCATGCGGGCGCCCTGCTGGGCAGCGTCAGCGGGCTGGACCGCGTCGAGGTCGATCTGCGCTCCCATGTGAAGTCCTGGCTGCCCGGTGCGCATTTCGCGGTCCTGGCCAGCCCGCAGCCGCATCTGGAGCATCTCGACCGGCACAGCCGGCGGGCCGGGCTGCCCGCGCCGGGGTTCGCCACCCAGCTGGCCGTTGCCCGCGGAGCGCTGGCCGCGGAGTGGGTGGACGGGGTACTGGCCCCGGCCTGGCAGGTGCAGGGCGCCTACGAGGCCCGGCTGCCGGCCGAGTCCGCCCGGTGGTGGGGCACCCAGAAACTGATCGAGTTCGCCGCCGCCATCCCGGATCCCTCCGTGCTGCACCGGCTGGTGTCGTCCGTACGGCGCGAGGAATGCCGCTGGTGCGGTCTGGAACTGATCGGCGAGCGCTGCGCGTTCTGCGCCACGCCGGTGGCGCGCGAACGGGCGGCGGGCGGCGCGGGGGCCGCGCCCGCGGCCATAGCCGGGCCGGGTGCCGCCGGGGTCACCGGAGCACCCGTCGCCGCGGCGACCAACCCCGTCCCGCCCCCGCCGCCCACCACCCCGCCCGCCACCGCCCCGCCGCCACCCCCCTCCCCGCTGCGCCGCCGCGGACTGTCCCCCGTGGCGCCGTCGGGCGTACCGGGCGGCGCCCCGGGCTTCCCCGGCACCGCACGGACGGTGGCCCACGTGCGCTGACCCCACCGGCCGCCGGCCCCGACCGTGCCCCGTCCGCCCGTCTCCCCGTCCCCGAACGAGGTCCCACCACCCATGAACTCTCGCCAGCGCCGCGGAGTGATCCTGCTGCTCCTGTCGGCCCTCTGTGCGGTCGGCGCGTTCCTCGGCGTCCTGTCGGTGATCAGGAACGTCGAGTCCGAGGTCGGGCCGCAGAAGACGGCCTACCGGCTGAAGGCGGATGTCGCGGCCTACAAGCCGCTGGATCCCGGGCAGTTCGAGAAGGTGGCGATGCCGAAGCGGTGGCTGCCGGTCACCGCGGTGACCGACCTCGACCAGGTCCGCGGCAAGATCGCGGTGACGCCCCTGAAGAAGGGCTCGCTGCTCCAGGAGGACATGGTCGTCGAGCGGCCCGCGCTGAAGCCCGGTCAGCAGGAGATCGCCATCATGATCGACGCCGCCACCGGTGTGGCCGGCAAGATCAACCCCGGTTCCCGGGTGAACATCTACGCCACCTTCGAGGGCAAACGCCCCGAGGACAAGCCGGTCTCCAAGGTCATCGTCGCCGGCGCCCAGGTCATCGACGTCGGCAAGCTGACGCCCCTGGCGACCAGGGACCCGGGCGACACCACCGGCACCAACCGCCAGGCCGGCGAGGCCGTCCCGATCACCTTCGCCCTGGACACCCAGGACGCCCAGCGGGTCGCCTACGCCGAGTCCTTCGCCTCCCACGTCCGGCTCGCCCTCCTCGCCCCGGGCGGCCCGGCCACCATCCCGCCCGGCGAGCGCACGTACACCCTCGACGGCGACAAGTGACCGGGAGGCCCAGGTGACCATCCGCATCCTGCCCGCAGTGGGCGACCCGGACGCCGCCCGTGTGCTGTCCTCGCTGCTCAGCCAGCTGCCGGACGCCGAGCCCGCACCGGCGGTCGCCGACTCCGGTGCGCTGCTGGCCGCCCTGGGCCAGGCCGCCGCGCCGTCCGCCCAGCCGCCCGCCGGCCCCACCGGCGGCCGCG
Organism: Streptomyces gilvosporeus; assembly: GCF_002082195.1. GTDB lineage: Bacteria > Actinomycetota > Actinomycetes > Streptomycetales > Streptomycetaceae > Streptomyces > Streptomyces gilvosporeus. Next base: position 5,823,370 of record NZ_CP020569.1, read on the forward strand.
GCCCGGCGCCCGCCGTCGACGCCCTGCCCGAGGTCGTCCTCGTCCACGAACGGATCGGCCCGCTGCCCGCACTGGAGCTGATCCGCGAGGTGGCGCTGCGCTTCCCGGCCGTCGGCGTCGTCCTGATCACCCAGGACGCGGGACCCGCGCTGTTCTCCGCGGCGATGGACGCCGGCGCCCGCGGCATCGTCGGACTGCCCCTGGGCTACGAGGAGTTGGCCGCCCGGGTGCAGGCGGCCGCCCAGTGGTCGGCGGGCGTACGGGTCCACCTGGGCGGCGGTTCGGACGCGGCCCCCGGGCCCGCCGGGACGCTGGTGACGGTGACCGGCGCCAAGGGCGGCGTCGGCACCACCGTCACCGCCGTCCAGCTGGCGCTCGCCGCCCGCGCCGCGGGCCGCAGCGTCGCCCTGGTGGACATGGACCTCCAGTCCGGCGATGTCGCCTCCTATCTGGACGTCCAGTTCCGCCGCTCCCTGGTGGACCTCGCCGGCATCGAGGACCTGTCCGTACGGGTCCTCCAGGACGCGGTGCACGACCACCCCACCGGCCTGGGGCTGCTGCTGGCCCCGGAGGAGGGCGAGCGCGGCGAGGAGGTGGACGACCGGGCCGCCCGGCACATCGTGGCCGCGCTGCGCTCCCGTTACGAGGTGGTGGTCGTCGACTGCGGCGCCCAGATGCAGTCCGCCAACGCCGCGGCCGTCGAACTCGCCGATGTGGCGCTGCTGGTGACCACCCCGGACGTGGTGGCCGTACGCGCCGCCAAACGCCAGGTGCGGCTGTGGGACCGCCTCCAGATCCGCAAGGCCGCGGACACCACGACCCTGGTCAACCGCCTCACCCGCAGCACCGAGATCCAGCCGCCGCTGGTGGCCAGGGCCGCCGGTACGCAGATGGCCAGGACCTCGATCCCGGCCGCCTTCAAGGAACTTCAGCCCTGTGTCGACGCGGGCCGGATGCAGGACCTGGACGCCCGCTCGACCATCAAGCAGGCGCTGTGGGCGCTGGCGGGCGAGCTGGGGCTGGTCGAGGCGCCCGCCGCCCGCCAGGGACGCGGCGGCCCCCGGGCGCGTACGGCGCTGACGGGGCGCAAGCGCAAGGCGATCACCGCCGGGGCGGCTCCCGGACCGGGGACGGCTCAGGGGCCGGCCCCGGGGGCGCCCGGGTTCGGCCCGGCCCCGAAGTTCGGCGCCCGGCACGCTGCCCCGGCGGCAACCGGCCCGGCGGGCCCGGCGGGCCCGGCGGGCCCGGCGGGACCGACCGGACCGATGGGACCGTTGGGACCGACTGGCCCCATAGGCCCGACGGGCCCGTTCGGTCCAGCCGTCCCGTACGAGGAGCGCTGAGCCGTGCGGCGCCCGCTGGGCGGCAGCGACCGCGGCCAGGTCTCCGTCGAATTCCTCGGCCTGCTCCCGCTGATCGCGCTGGTGCTGATCCTGCTGTGGCAGTTCGTCCTGACCGGCTACACGTACTCGCTGGCGGCCGACTCGGCCGACCGCGGCGCGCGGGCCGCCACCGCACTGGACACCGGCGGCCCGGGCGCCTGTCACGCCGCCGCCCTGCGCGACCTGCCCGCCGCCTGGCGCGGCGGCACCACCACCGACTGCCACACCGAGGCCGGGCTGTGGAAGGCGACGGTCCGCATCAAGGTCCCAGTGCTGTTCCCCGGCGCCGCCAGCTTCCCCTGGACGGTGTCCGGTTCGGCCGGCGCGGCGAAGGAGGCCCGGGACTGATGGCCCCCTTCCCCCGCCCCGCCCGGCTGCGCGGCCGCCCCCGCGACCGCGGCCAGGTCTCGATCGAGTTCCTCGGGTTCCTGCCCGTCCTGCTGGCCGTGGCGCTGGCCGTGATCCAGCTGGGCCTGGGCGCCTACGCCGTCCAGCAGGCCGGTACGGGCGCCCGCGCCGCGGCCCGTACCGCCTCCTTGGACCCGGCCGACCGCGAGACCGATCCGGCGAGCGCGGGCAAGGCCGCGATGAGCGGCTGGATCGCCAAGGGCGCCACCGTCTCGGTGGGCGGGGGCGGCGACGCGGTGCGGGCCACCGCGACCGTCCACATCCCCTCGATCGTCCCCGGCGTCGACTTCGGCTCCGCCCGCCGCAGCGCCACCATGCCCCGCCCCGCCCCCGACGGCCAGGCCGCGGCGGGACCGTACGAAGGAGCCCCGGAAGTGCCGGTGCAGGGAACACGACGAGCACCAGGAGCACCGCAGCGATGAGCCTCAAAGCACGGATCGTCGCCCCCGAAGCGCCGGCCGAGGCGCGCCACGACAACCATCTGGTCGCCGTCTACCGCGCCAAGCTGCTCGAAGAGATCGACCTCGCCGAGATGTCCGCGCTCAGCGCCGCCGAGCGCCGCTCGCGCCTGGAACGCGTCCTGGGCCACATCATCAGCCGCGAGGGCCCGGTGCTGTCCACCGCCGAACGCGCCCAGCTCATCCGCCGGGTGGTCGACGAGGCGCTGGGCCTGGGCGTCCTCGAACCGCTCCTGGAGGACGCCTCCATCACCGAGATCATGGTCAACGGACCCGACCAGGTGTATGTCGAGCGCTCCGGCCGGGTCGAACTGGTGCCCGTCCGCTTCGCCTCGCACGAGCAGCTGATGCAGACCATCGAGCGGATCGTCTCGACGGTCAACCGCCGGGTGGACGAGTCCAATCCGATGGTCGACGCCCGCCTCCCCTCCGGCGAACGCGTCAACGTCATCATCCCGCCGCTCGCCCTCAACGGCGCCACCCTCACCATCCGCCGCTTCCCGCGCGCCTACACCCTCGCCGAACTCATCGGCATGGGCACCCTCGACGAGCAGATGCTGATGCTGCTGGCGGGGCTGGTGCGCGCCAAGTTCAACGTCGTGGTCTCCGGGGCCACCGGCGCAGGCAAGACCACCCTGCTCAACGCCCTCTCCGGGCTGATCCCCGACGGCGAGCGGATCATCACCGTCGAGGACGCGGCCGAACTCCAGCTCCAGCAGACCCATGTGATCCGCCTGGAGTCCCGCCCGCCGAACGTCGAGGGCAAGGGCCGGATCACCATTCGCGACCTCGTACGCAACTCCCTGCGCATGCGCCCCGACCGCATCATCGTCGGCGAGGTGCGCGGCGGTGAGACCCTCGACATGCTCCAGGCGATGTCCACCGGCCACGACGGCTCGCTGGCCACCGTGCACGCCAACAGCGCCGAGGACGCGCTGATGCGGCTCCAGACCCTGGCCTCCATGTCGGACGTCAAGGTCCCCTTCGAGGCGCTGCGGGACCAGATCAACAGCGCCGTCGACTGCCTGGTCCAGCTCACCCGGCACGCCGACGGCTCCCGCCGGATCAGCGAGATCGCCCTGCTGGACTCCCGCGGCCACGAGGACTACCGCCTCGCCACCGTCTGCCGCTTCGACGCCGAACCGATGGGCGCCGACCGCGTCGTCCACGGCCGCTTCCGCTACTTCCCGCTGCCCCGCCGGGTCGCCGAACGCCTCGTCATGGCCGGCGAGCCCACCCCGCCCGCCTTCGGCGTGGCGGCCACCGACGACCAGCTCGCCCTCCGGAAGGCCCCCTCATGACCGGCGGCAATGCGCTGCTCCCCGTGCTCGCCCTCGTCGCCACCGTGCTGTGCGGAGTGCTGGCGGTCATCGGCGTACGGGCCTACGTCAGCGGGCGCGACCGCCGCCAGGCCATCGTCGACCGCCTCGCCGACGAGCACGGACTGCCCCCGGCCGCGCGCCGGCGCCGCTTCCCCTCCGTGGACCGCGCGCTGCGCGGCACCCGCCTCGGCCGCCACCTCGAACAGCGGCTGACCGCCACCGGACTGGACCTGACCCCCGGCGAGTTCCTGGTCGCCCTGCTGGCCGCGATGGCCGTCCTGTGGCTGATCGCCCAGGCCACCCTCGCCCCCTTCTTCGGCCCGATCGCCGCGCTGGTCGCCGCCTGGTCCGCCGCCGCCTTCCTCAACTGGCAGCGCCAGAAGCGCATCGAGAAGTTCATCAACCAGCTCCCCGAACTCTCCCGGATCCTGGCCAACGCCACCCAGGCGGGCCTGGCCCTGCGCACCGCCCTGGGCATGGCCGCCGAGGAGCTGGAGGCCCCCGCGGGCGAGGAACTGGCCCGGGTCTCCGACAAGCTCGCCGTCGGCCACTCCGTCGACGAGGCCCTCGGGGAGCTCGCCGAACGGCTGCCCTCGCGCGAACTGGTCGTGCTGGTCACCACCCTGGTGCTCGCCAACCGCGCGGGCGGCACCGTCGTCGGCTCGCTGCGCAACCTCACCAAGACCCTGGAGGAGCGCAAGGAGACCCGCCGCGAGGTCCGCACCCAGCTCTCCCAGGTGGTCATCACGGCGTATGTGGTCCCGCTGCTGGGCATCGGCACCCTGCTGCTGATGAACCGCATCGCGCCCGGCGCCATCGACCGGATGACCTCCACCTTCCTCGGCCAGGCGGCGGTCGTGACGGCCTTCGCCCTGTACGCCCTCGGCTTCTGGTTCATCCGCCGCTTCTCCAAGATCGACGTCTAGCGCCGCCCGCACCCCACCGTCCCCCCCACCTCACCGTCCCCCCACCTCACCGCCCACCCACACCGCCCAGGAGCCTCGGACACACGCATGGGAACCATGGGAATCGGAATCCTCCTGGCCCTCGCCTTCGCCCTCTCGGTCGCCGGCATCTGCTGCGGCATCGCCCTCTACCGCCGCGAGGCCAGACTCCCGCCGGACCTCGCGCTGTCCCTGGAGGTCGGCGCGACCCGGACGACGGTCGTCGGCTCGGCGGTCGACCGCCTGGGCATGCGCCATGCGCCCCTGGTCCTGCGCCTGATGGGCGAGAAGCGCGTCGCCCGGGTCCGCCGCCGTATCGACCAGGCCGGCAACCCCGCCGGCCTCACCGTCGACCGCTACGCCGCCCGCCGCGCCGTCTACGGCGCGCTCGGTCTCGTCGCCGCCCTGGTGATGGTGCTGCGCGGCCAGCCCCTCCTCGCCGTCCTGATGGTCCTCTTCGCGCTCTTCTGGACCGAGGTCGGCATCTGGGCCGCGATACGCCAGCGCAGGGACACCATCGAACGCACCCTCCCCGACTTCCTGGACGTCCTCGCGGTCGTCGTCAGCGCGGGGCTCGGTTTCCGCCAGGCTCTGGACCGCGTCGCCGAGAAATACGAAGGCCCTTGGGCCGACGAACTGCGGATCACCCTGCGCCAGATGGACATGGGCGTCAGCCGCCGCGTGGCCTTCGACGAACTGCGCAAACGCAACGACTCCGAACAGGTCGCCCAGTTCGTCACGGCCCTTCAGCAGGGCGAGGAACTCGGCTCCCCCATCGTGGACACCCTCATCCAGATCGCCAACGACATGCGCCGCACCGACGCCCAGAACGCCCGCCGCCGTGCCACCCGCGCCGTCCCCAAGGCCACCATGGTGATCACCACCTTCATGGTCCCGGCCACCATGATCCTGCTGGTTGCAGGCTTCTTCCTGGGATCGGGCACCAACTTCGGCTCCCTGATGGGCAAATGACCACGCGCGGCCGCATCCGACCGCTGCGCCGCCGGCCCGTCCGGCGGCCCCGGCCGCCCGGCCCCGCCGCGGTCCGGCGCCGCGCCGGCACCGTACGCGGCCGGATGAGTACGCTACGGACCCCGCTTCACGCCAATGCCTTCGCAGGAGCAACGAGTTGTGCCACAGTGGATGCCGCCGCGCCGCCCCTCGTGTCCCGGCACGAGCGGGCCGGTCAGTTCCAGTGGTGTCGAAGAGTCCCGGGAGGATCCGGATGATCCGGAGGATCCGGAGGATCCCGGAGGGGGAGCGGGGGTGGACCAGGTGCGACTGAATGGCCGAAACGCGCCGTCGCTCCGCCCGTTCGTCTTCCCCGCCGAGGAAGGGGTTCGCAATCCCTGTTCCGGGAACGCTCTTCCGGCGTACTTTTCAAGTGTTCCGAGCGCGGACAAGCGCGCCGGCACCACGGGGGCAGACCAGCCGGACCAGAGCGGGCCGGCGGCCCATGAAGGGGAAGACGATGGCGAAGTGGTTTGTGGGGAACGACCGGGGACAGACCTCGGTCGAATACCTGGGCATCATCGCGGTGGTCGTGGCGATCGTCATCGCGATCGCCGGTACGGACATCGGCCAGTCCATCTACGACGCCATCACCTCGAAGATCTCGCAGCTCACCGGCTGACGGACGCGGTGCGGCACGGCGTACGACGCGACGCAGGGCAGGCCTTCCCCCTCTATATCGTGGCCGTGGCGGGCCTGCTCTTTCTCGCGTTCGCGTTTTTCGCCGTGGGCCAGGCCGCCGCCACCCGCAACGGCGCGCAGACCGCCGCCGACGCCGCGGCGCTGGGCGCGGCCCAGAGCTACCGCGACGACGTCCACCGCGCACTGCGCAAGGCGATCGAGGGCGCGGACTCCTGGGACGATCTGCTCAAGGCGATGGGCGCCCCCACCGACACCGCCTGCCGCAGCGCCCAGTGGTTCGCCGGCAAGAACGACGCCGATGTCACCGCCTGCACCCCCGACTCCTGGCCGACCTCCTTCGCCGTGGCGGTCACCACCCGTGGCACGGTGGGCCGTTCGATCGTCCCCGGTACGGAGAACACCCATGCGTCGGCGCACGCCCAGGCGGTCGTCACCCCGCGCTGCACCGTACGGCCCGGCCAGGACGATCCGGGTAACGGCAAACCGGGCAGCGGCAAACCGGGTAACGGCAAGCCCGGCAAGGACAAGCCCGGCAACGGAAAGATCGATCTCCTCTGCGACGGCGAGCCGTTGACCCTCGACCCCGGGCACCTCGACCCCTTCCCCGGACCGGCCGCCTTCTTCGCCGTACGGCTCGCCAGATGACCGCCCCGAGTCCCCGCGACCGCCCTGCGCCCCCGCCCGCGACCCGCCGAATCAAGCCCCTGACCAGCAAAGGAATCTTGCCCATGAGCATGCAACGCACCGCGCGGCGCCGTACGGCGGCGGCCGCGCTCGTGCTTGCCGCCGGCTTGGCCTTCGGCGCGGTCGGCTGCGGCACCGACAGCGGACCGGCGACGGGCACCGCGAAGAAGCCCCAGCCGCCCGCCGGTTCGCACAGTTCCCCGGCGACCGCGCCGGCCGCGGATTCCAGCAAGGTCATCGCCGTCCTCAGAGGCAAGAAGGGCATGGTGCTGACCCTCAACTCCGCGGTGCGCGACTCCGGCGGATTCGTCACCGTGCAAGGGGTGCTGAAGAACACCAGCTCCGAGCCGTTCAGTGAATCGTCCGCCTGGCGCGGCGACGAGACGGAGATGCAGCAGCACGGCAACCACCTGGGCGGGGCGACGCTGATCGACGTCAAGGAGCGCAAGCGGTACTACGTCCTGCGCGACACCGAGGGGCGCCCGCTGGCGACGACCGGCATCCGGATCATCAAGCCCGGGGAGACCCTGCCGGTCTTCATGCAGTTCCCCTCACCGCCGACCAGCACCGCCGACGTGGAATTCCAGCTGCCGACCTTCCCCACCGCCGACATCGAGATCACCGGGTGAATGACCATGTCCCCAGGCCGCACCGTCCCCAGGGCCGCAGTGGCCGCCGCCTGCGTCGTCCTGGCCGCCGCCCTGCTGACGCAGTCGGCCCGCGCGGACGATCCGCCCGGCACCCGTGAGGACTCCACCGCACCGGTCCGGATCGACCCCCACGACCCCGACCTGCGGATGGTCCAGGGCGCCACGCTCGCGCCCGCCAAGGTGCTCAACATCAAGTCCATCGTGGAGAGCGACGACGGTTCCGAGCGCCGTCAGGACACCAACGACAACGTGACCTTCTCGCTCCAGGCCGAGGTCCTCTTCGGCAAGGACAGCGCCAAGCTCTCGTCGGACGCGCTCTCCCGGATCGACACCATCGCCTCCGAGGCCAAGAAGCAGAACGCCACCCGGCTGCGGGTCTTCGGCTTCACCGACAACCTCGGATCCGCCGCACACGGCCTGACGCTGTCCAAACAGCGCGCCGATGCCGTCCAGCAGGAACTGGCGGGCGAGCTGGGCTCGTCGGTGACGTTCGACATCCGCGGCTACGGCGAGCAGTACCCGATCGCCGACAACGCCACCGAGGCGGGCCGCAAGAAGAACCGCCGCGTCGAGGTCAGCTTCCCGCGGGGCGGGGAGTAGGCCCCGGAGGCGTCAGTCCGGGCCGGCCGCTGCCACCGCGAGGCGAAGGCCCGGACGCAGGCCCCACCTCCCCATCGCCCCGGCCGCCGCCTCCAGCACGTGCCGGGCGCGCAGGCGCGGGCGCCCGAAGCGGCCGGGGGGCATGGTGCGTACGGCCAGGACGGTCAAGTCCCGGCTCAGATAGGCGACATCGATGGCGAACCGCATCCGTACGGTGTGCACCCCGCTCGCCGGGGTCAGCAGCAGTGCCCCCTCGATGCCCTCGCGGCCCAACAGGCCGCGGGTGCGGGCCCGGTAGGACGCGGCGATCTCCAACGGGACACCGGCGGCGGGCCAGCAGCCCGTGCCCTCGCCGGGGCCCCCGTCCGCCATGAGGAGTACTCCGGGGCCGTTCCGCCAGCGCGCCATGCCCGTCGTTCTATCAGCCGGACGGCCCTAAGGTCGACGCATGTCGGTGATGCTGATGGTTCTCGCCGCCGCCTACGGGGCCGCGGCCGGGCTGCTGATACCGCGGCCCGCCCACCGGATGGCCGTCGGCCCCGAGGAGGAGTGGCGCAGCGCCTGCCCCGCCGGACATCCGATCGGCGGACCGGCCGGGGGCTGGCTGGGGCGGGGCCGGTGCCCGCGGTCGGGCTGCGGGGCGTACGGGCCGGGGGCGGCGGTGACGGCCGCGGTCACCGCGCTGTCCTGTACGGCGCTCGCGGCGGCCACCGGGGCCCGGCCCGAACTCGCCGTCTGGCTGCTGATGGCCCCGGTGGCCGTCCTGCTGACCGTCGTCGACTGGCGGGTGCACCGGCTGCCCGACGTCCTGACCCTGCCGCTGGCGGCCGCGGCGGCCGGGGCGCTGTACCTGGTCGCCCGGCTGACGGGGGAGAGCGGGGCCTTCTGGCGGGCGCTGCTGGGCGGGCTCGCGCTGGGCGCCTGCTACCTCCTGCTGTTCGTCGTCAACCCGGCGGGGATCGGCCTGGGTGACGTCAAGCTGGCGATCGGGCTGGGGATCGCCCTCGGGTGGTACGGCTGGCACGCCGTCGCCACCGGGGGCGCGGCCGGTGTGCTGACCGGGGCCCTCTACGGGGTCGGGCTGATGTGGGCCCGAAGGGGCGGGGCGAAGGTCATGCCGCTGGGCCCCTTCATGATCCTCGGGGCGTTCGGCGCGCTGCTCCTGGGGGCCGCCGCGGCCTGAGGGCCGCCGACGGCGTCCGAATCTCGCCGCCCGCCCGCCGGGGCCGAGCCACGCCGCGCCGCAACGCGATGCACGCAGCACCCCCCTGTCGGGGTTATGGTGGAAGCCCCCCCTCGGGCCGGTCCGTATTCCCCCCCACGGACCGGCCCGCTTTTTTGCCCGGCCGACACGGCCCCGGGGGGTCTGCGCGGCGACCCGGTGCCTAGTTCCGGCGCGCCCAGATGTTCACGCCCTCCGTGGAGACCGCGAACCCATCGATCTCGGCCACTTCCTCCGCCGTGAGAGCGGGACCCTCAAGGGCCGCGACATTGGCCTCCAGCTGGGCCACGCTGCTGGCGCCGATCAGCGCGGCGGTCATCCGCTCGTCGCGCAGCACCCAGCGCAGGGCCATCTGCGCCAGCGACTGGCCGCGCCGGGCGGCGATGTCGTTCAGCCCGCGCAGCCGGCCGACCACGTCCTCGGACAGCAGCTGCGGGTCCAGGGACTTGCCCTGCGCGGCCCGCGACCCCTCGGGGATGCCCCGCAGGTACTTGTCGGTGAGCAGGCCCTGGGCCAGCGGCGCGAAGGAGATGCAGCCCATGCCCTCGGCCTCGAGGGTGTCCAGCAGCGCATCGTCCTCGGTCCAGCGGTTGATCATCGAGTACGAGGGCTGGTGGATCAGCGCCGGAACACCCATTTCGCGCAGAATGCCCGCCGCCTCGCGGGTCTGCTCGGCGGAGTAAGAGGAGATACCGGCGTAAAGCGCCTTCCCCTGATGAACCGCTGAGGCCAGCGCGCCCATCGTCTCCTGGAGCGGGGTGTGCGGATCGAAACGGTGCGAGTAGAAGATATCGACGTAATCGACACCCATCCGCTTCAGCGACGCATCCAGCGACGACAGGAGATATTTGCGCGAACCCCATTCTCCGTACGGACCGGGGTGCATCAGATATCCGGCCTTCGTGGAGAGAATCATCTCGTCGCGGTAGGGCCGGAAGTCCTGAGCGAAGATCTTTCCGAAGTTCAGCTCGGCGGACCCGGGCGGCGGGCCGTAGTTGTTGGCCAGATCGAAGTGGGTGATGCCCAGGTCGAAGGCGCGGCGCAGGATCGCCCGCTGCGACGCCAGGGTGCGGTCGTCCCCGAAGTTGTGCCACAGTCCAAGAGAGATGGCGGGGAGTTTCAGACCGCTGCGGCCGGTGCGCCGGTACTCCATGGAGTCGTAGCGCGATTCCACGGCGCGGTAGTCAGATGTGCCAGTCATGCTCATCTCCCTATCACGTACTTGTGACACACCTGATTGGGCTCCCGAGACACCCGACACGTAAAGTTGCCCCCTTGAGGCGACGGGGCGAGGGCCATTTCGGCACGGAGGGGCTGGACCACATATGACGCGATCTTCCGGGGTGCGCATCCCTTATCCGCCCGCACTGCGCAATCTGGTCTACCGGCTGTATGCGCGCCGGGTGGAGGGCCGCCTGGACCACACCCAGGTGCCCAAGCACATCGGCGTCATCCTCGACGGCAACCGGCGCTGGGCGCGGGCCGACGGGCGGACCACCGAGCAGGGCCACCAGGCGGGCGCCGCCAAGATCAGCGAACTGCTGGGGTGGTGCGCGGAGACCGATGTGGAGGTTCTCACGCTCTGGCTGCTGTCGACGGACAACCTCGACCGGCCCGAGGCCGAGCTGAAGCCGCTGCTGGGCATCATCGAGAACACCGTGCGCGATCTGGCCGCCGACGGCCGCTGGCGCGTCCACCACGTCGGCAACCGCGATCTCCTCCCGGAAGCCACCCAGACGGTGCTCAAGGAGGCTGAAACGGTCACCGCCGACAACAAGGGCATTCTGGTGAATGTCGCGGTCGGCTACGGCGGCCGCCAGGAGATCGCCGACGCCGTGCGCTCGCTGCTGCTGGAGCACGCCGAGCGCGGCACCCCCCTGGAGGAGGTCGCCGAGACCGTCGACATCGACCTGATCTCCGAGCACCTCTACACCCGCGGCCAGCCGGACCCGGACCTGGTGATCCGCACGAGCGGCGAGCAGCGGCTGTCGGGCTTCATGCTCTGGCAGAGCGCCCACTCCGAGTACTACTTCTGCGAGGTCTTCTGGCCGGCCTTCCGCAAGGTCGACTTCCTGCGCGCACTGCGCGACTACGCGGCCCGGCACCGGCGCTACGGCTTCTAGGGCCGCCGCCCGGCCGGCGGTACGGATGAGGTACGCCGGCGATCTTGTGTAACCAAAGGTTCATCAACCGTGCGTCATATGCCATGGCATGGGGGCGCGGGTTCGCGGGAATATCCCTGGCAGGTCGGCGTCCGGAATCAGACATCGGGCGCCGTATCTCAGCGGGCGGCATGGGGCCGCCTGCCCGGGAGGCCCTTTGCACATCACGGACGATCGTGCGGATCGCACGGACGACGCGGAGGGCCGGCGTTCGGCCCGTGCAACGTGGCCTGAACCCGGTCCCGTGCCCGGCGACGCCGTCGCACCCCGACCTCATCCGAGGGGGTTCGTCCACCCGTGGTGAACAGCAAAAAGCGCCGTGAGAACGGCCGGCGCACCTACGTCCTCGACACCAGCGTCCTGCTGGCGGATCCAGGCTCCATGTCCCGCTTCGAGGAGCACGAAGTCGTCCTGCCGGTCGTCGTCGTCACGGAGTTGGAGGCCAAGCGGCACCACCCCGAGCTCGGCTACTTCGCCCGGCAGGCGCTCCGGCTGCTGGACGAATACCGCGTCCAGTACGGAAGGCTGGATGCCCCGATCCCCATCGGAGGTCTCGGCGGCACCCTCCGCGTCGAGCTCAACCACTCCGACCCGGGCATCCTGCCGGCGGCCTTCCTCAACGGTCACAGCCGTCCGGGCGACAACGACTCCCGCATCCTCGCGGTGGCCCGCAACCTTCAGGCCGAGGGGTTCGACGTCACGGTCGTCTCGAAGGACCTGCCGATGCGCATCAAGGCGTCCTCGGTGGGCCTGCTGGCCGAGGAGTACCGCGCCGAGCTGGCCATCACCGACTCCGGCTGGACGGGCATGGCCGAACTGGCCGTCTCCGCGGAACAGGTGGACGACCTGTTCGCCGCCGAGAGCGCCCAGCTGCCGGGCGCCGAGGAGTTCCCGGTGCACACCGGACTGGTCCTCCAGTCCGAACGGGGCAAGGCGCTGGGCCGGGTCACCGCGGACGGCGGGGTGCGGCTGGTGCGCGGCGACCGGGAGGCGTTCGGGATCCACGGCCGCAGCGCCGAACAGCGCATCGCGCTGGACCTGCTGCTCGACCCGGACGTCGGCATCGTCTCCATGGGTGGGCGGGCCGGTACGGGCAAGTCGGCGCTGGCGCTGTGCGCGGGCCTGGAGGCCGTACTGGAGCGCCGGCAGCACCGCAAGGTGATGGTCTTCAGGCCGCTGTACGCGGTCGGCGGGCAGGAGCTGGGCTATCTGCCCGGCAGCGAGGCCGAGAAGATGAGCCCCTGGGCGCAGGCGGTCTTCGACACCCTGTCCGCGGTGACCACCAAGGACGTCATCGAGGAGGTCGTCGGGCGCGGCATGCTGGAGGTGCTGCCGCTCACCCATATCCGCGGCCGCTCGCTGCACGATGCGTTCGTCATCGTCGACGAGGCCCAGTCGCTGGAACGGAACGTCCTTTTGACGGTTCTGTCCCGTATCGGCGCCAACTCCCGGGTCGTTCTGACTCATGACGTGGCACAGCGGGACAATCTGCGCGTAGGGCGCTATGACGGAGTGGTCGCGGTCGTCGAGAAGTTGAAGGGTCATCCGCTCTTCGCGCATGTCACGCTCACGCGGTCCGAGCGTTCGCCGATCGCCGCACTGGTGACCGAAATGCTGGAGGACGGCAGGATCTGACCCGTTGTGAACCACCGCGCCGCCCGGAGAAGCGAGGGAGCTTAGCCGGGCGGCGCGTGTGTCCGCGCGGATATCCGAAAATCCTGGGGAGTAAACGAGGTGTGAGCTTTCACACCCGGCCGGGAATTGATTCGCGGTGCTCCGTTCGGGCAGAGTCTGGGTCCTGTCAGGCCCCGCATACGGCACACCAGCATCCCCAGAGGTGCGGAACAACCGAACTTCATAGCGAGTCGCCGTATGCCGCCCGAGCACCACGCGGACCCCCCAGGGGGACGTACCGGGCCAGTGCCTCCCGTGACCAGCCGGTCCCGCCCGCTCAACTGGGCCCGGAACAAGGGGAGACCAGCGCCAGGGGCACGATTGCGCCCGCGAGGTCACCTATGCGGGCGACGCTGGAAGGAATTCGTGTGAGCCGGATCTCGGTCCGGGGATTCGCAGTGGCCTCGGCCACCGCGGTCACCACTGTCGGCGCTGTCGTCGGCGTCGCCGCAGGGCAGCCCGCCTCGGTCAACGCCGAGGCCACCGCCGCCGATGCGACGATCGCAGACATCCCCGCGGGTGCACAGGCCCAGGTGCAGACGGCTTCCCTGACGCAGCAGGCGGACGACGCGTCCAGCCAGGCGGACGCGGCAGCCCTGAAGTCGGCACAGGAAGCAGCCCGTAAGGCGGCCGCGGAGACCGCGCAGTCCAAGAAGGACGCCGCGGACCAGGCCAAGGCGAAGAAGGACGCCGACGCGCGCAAGAAGCAGGAGGCGGCCGCCTCCCGCTCCTCGGCGCGCGATGTGGGCGACCTTCTCGGCAAGAGCTCCTACACGATCGCCGAGACGCAGGCCATCGCCCGTCAGATGATGGCGAGCGACCAGTTCCAGTGCTTCAGCAACATAGTGGACCGCGAGTCCGGCTGGAACTACCACGCCACCAACGCCTCCTCGGGCGCCTACGGCCTTGTCCAGGCTCTGCCGGGCTCCAAGATGTCCTCGGCCGGTTCCGACTGGCAGACCAACCCGGCGACCCAGATCAAGTGGGGTCTGAACTACATGAACAGCCGCTACGGCAGCCCCTGCGGCGCCTGGTCGTTCTGGCAGGCCAACAGCTGGTACTAGGCCGTATCGGCAGCCACCGGGACATACCGGCGGCAACCGGCACTTGTGAAACCCCCGACCGCGTCAGCGTCGGGGGTTTCACGTTTCCGTCCGTCCCGCGCGCCCGCGAAGCCTGCGCCGCGGGGCGGCCGTACTCAGCCCGCGCGCCCCGGCACGGGTAACGTCGTGCCGACAGATGTGGCGTCCGGGAGGGGAAGAGAAGCGACATGTCCAGATTGCCTCAGTGGGTCGGCGGTGCCGGCGCCGGTCTGACGCGGCTCGCACAGCGGCTGGAGGAGCAGCGCCGCCGGGCAGAGGCCGCGGAGGCCGCCGACCAGGACGAGCTGAGGCGTGCGGAGGATCCGCCCGACGGCCTCGCGCCGCCGCCCGCCCGTGCGGCCGAACCGCCGGCGGCCGTCGACGGTGTGCCGCATGCGGCCCCGCCGGACGGATCCCTGCTCGTCGCCACCGCCCCGCCGCACGAGTCCGTCCCCGCCCCGCCCGCCTATGCGCCCGCCGTCGCCGCCCGCCCGGACCCGGTCGCGGCGGTGCCGTGGGGCGTACGGGTCGCCGCCGAGGCCGGCTGGCGGCTGCTCGTCCTGGCCGGGACGCTGTGGGTGCTGGCGAAGGTCATCACCACCATCCAACTGGTCGTCCTCTCCTTCATCGCCGCGCTGCTGATCACCGCGATGCTCCAGCCCACCGTGGCCTGGCTGCGCCACCGCGGGCTGGCGCGCGGGCTGGCCACCGCGCTGACCTTCATCGGCGGCTTCGTGGTGATGGGCCTGGTCGGCTGGTTCGTTGTCTGGCAGGTTCAGGACAACATCGACTCGGTGTCGAGCCGCATCCAGGAGGGCATCGCCGAGCTCAAGGGCTGGATGCTCAAGGGCCCGTTCCATGTGACCGAGAGTCAGATCAACCAGATCGCCAAGAACCTCCAGGACGCGGTCGGTCACAACACCGAGGCGATCACCTCGGCCGGGCTGGAAGGCGTCACCGTCGTCATCGAGGTGTTCACCGGCATCCTGCTGTCGATGTTCACCACGCTCTTCCTGCTCTACGACGGCCGCCGCATCTGGACCTGGCTGCTCAAGCTGATGCCCGGTGCGGCCCGCGAGGGCGTGGCGGGCGCTGGCCCGCGGGCCTGGCGGACGCTGACCGCCTATGTCCGCGGCACGGTGATAGTGGCCCTGATCGACGCGATAGTCATCGGCATCGGCCTGTGGATCCTCGACGTCCCGCTGGCTGTCCCGCTGGCCGTCTTCATCTTCCTCTTCGCCTTCATCCCGCTGGTGGGCGCGGTGGTCTCCGGCGCGCTGGCCTGCGTGGTCTCGCTGGTCACCCAGGGCGTCTTCACGGCCCTGATCGTGGCGGTGATCGTCCTGGCGGTCAATCAGATCGAGGGCCATGTCCTCCAGCCCTTCATCCTGGGCCGCGCGGTACGGGTCCACCCGCTCGCCGTGATCCTCTCGGTCGCCTCCGGCAGCCTGATCGCCGGCATCGGCGGCGCGGTCGTCGCCGTCCCGCTGGTGGCCGTCACCAACACGGTCGTCGGTTATCTGCGCAAGTACTCCAAGGAGCAGGCGCTGCGCATGATGCCCACACCGCACGGGGCGACGGCGCTGTCGGCGGCACCGCAGCAGCCGCGTACGGAAAAGGCGGACACGGCAGAAACGAGGGAGACGGGGGCGTAACGGCTCCAACCCGCAACGGAAACCGCGAAGACCCCGCAGAATCGGCATTCTGCGGGGTCTTCGCGCAATGATCCGGCGCGCTGCCGACGGGAGTTACTCCGCCAGCGTGTCCTCGGCGTCCAGCGTGGCGCCCACGGCCTGGAGGACCGAGGCGATCTTGACGGCCTCAAGGATCGTCTCGCGGTCCACGCCCGCCTTGCGGAGCACCTGCTCGTGCGAGTCCAGGCACAGACCGCAGCCGTTGATGGCGGAGACGGCCAGCGACCACAGCTCGAAGTCGACCTTCTCCACGCCCGGGTTGCCGATGACGTTCATCCGCAGACCGGCACGGAGGTTGCCGTACTCGGGGTCCGACAGCAGGTGCCGGGTGCGGTAGAAGACGTTGTTCATCGCCATGATGGCGGCGGCGGACTTGGCCGCCTGGTACGCCTCGGGGGAGAGGTTGGCCTTCGCCTCCGGCTCCAGCTCCCGCAGCACCTTGGGCGAGCGCGAGGCGATCGCACAGGCCAGCACCGTGCCCCACAGCTGCTGCTGCGGCAGGTCGCTGTTGCCGATGACCGAGCCGAGGTTCAGCTTCAGGTCCTTGGCGAAGTCCGGTATGGCGGACTTGAGCTCGTCGAGAGCCATGTCGATCGGCCTTCCGTTCAGTGGTGCGTTCTCTTAAGGTGCGTTCACTCGCCGGACAGGAGGGCGACCGGGTCGAGGGTGTCGTCGCCCTTGGACCAGTTGCAGGGGCACAGCTCGTCGGTCTGCAGGGCGTCCAGAACCCGCAGGACCTCCTTGGGGTTACGGCCGACGGAGCCGGCGGTCACCATGGTGAACTGGATCTCGTTGTTCTGGTCGACGATGAAGACGGCGCGCTGCGCGAAGCCGTCCTCGCCCTCGATGCCCAGGGCGCGCATGAGCTCGTGCTTGGAGTCGGCGAGCATCGGGAAGGGCAGGTCGGTCAGGTCCGGGTGGTCCTTGCGCCAGGCGTGGTGCACGAACTCGGAGTCACCGGAGAAACCGAGGACCTGCGCATCGCGGTCGGCGAACTCGTCGTTCAGCTTGCCGAACGCGGCGATCTCGGTGGGGCACACGAAGGTGAAGTCCTTGGGCCACGCGAAGACGATCTTCCACTTGCCCTCGTAGGTCTTGTGGTTGATCTGCTCGAACTCCTTGCCCTTCTCCAGCGAGACACAGGCAGTCAGGTCGAACTCGGGGAACTTGTCACCGACAGTGAGCACGCGCTCTCCTTGCAGCGTAAGAAAAGCCGACGGGGGCCTTTTTGAGGTGAGCCGCGGCTTTCCATGGGGCTTGGACGGGTCACACAGTGCCACACGACGCATTGATCAGTGAAATAGCTAGACTGGTCGATGTTGATCGGAGGTGGTTATCAGTGGTGTCACCGGTAAGCCCGGGTGGCCGGCCCCGCCAGCCCAGCCTGGCCCAGCTCCGCGCCTTCGCCGCGGTGGCCGAGCATCTGCATTTCCGCGAGGCGGCCGCGGAGATCGGGATGAGCCAGCCCGCGCTGTCGGGTGCGGTCTCCGCGCTGGAGGAGGCGCTGGGAGTGCAGCTCCTGGAGCGTACGACGCGCAAGGTGCTGCTCTCGCCGGCGGGGGAGCGGGTGGCGGCGCGCGCCCGTACGGTCCTGGAGGCGGTCGGCGATCTGCTGGAGGAGGCGGAGGCGGCCCGCGCCCCCTTCACCGGCGTCCTGCGGCTCGGCGTCATCCCCACCGTCGCGCCCTACCTCCTGCCGGCGGTCCTGCGGCTCACCCACGGCTCGTACCCCGACCTGGACCTCCAGGTCCACGAGGAGCAGACCGCCTCCCTGCTGGAGGGGCTCACGGCCGGCCGCCTCGACCTCCTCCTGCTCGCCATCCCCCTCGGCGTCCCGAACGTCACCGAACTCCCGCTCTTCGACGAGGACTTCGTGCTGGTCGCCCCCAAGGACCACTGGCTCGGCGGCCGCGCGGACATTCCGCGGGAGGCGCTGAAGGAACTCGATCTCCTGCTGCTGGACGAGGGCCACTGCCTGCGCGACCAGGCCCTGGACATCTGCCGCGAGGCGGGCCGTGAGGAGGGGGCGCCGGTGACGACCAGCGCGGCCGGTCTGTCCACCCTGGTCCAACTGGTGGCCGGCGGCCTCGGGGTGACCCTGTTGCCCCGTACGGCCCTCCGTGTGGAGACGGCCCGCAACGACCTCCTGACCACCGGCTATTTCGCCGACCCCCAGCCGTCCCGCACCATCGCCCTCGCCATGCGCACGGGCACCGCCCGAGCGGCGGAATTCGAGGAGTTCGCGGGGGCGTTGCGGGGAGCCATGCGGTTGTTGCCGGTGCGGGTGGTGGAGGGTTAGGGGCGGGGGGGGGGGCGGCGCCGGCAGTCATATCCGGCCAACGGCCCTGCCCCGAAGAGGTGTTGGCCGCCGCGCGCTCACTCCGTGCGCAGGCCCTCCGGCCGCATCATGCGCCACAGCGGCGGCAGGCTCAGTGCCGTGACGAAGAGGATCACGCCGGTGCCGATGCCCGCCATCCCGGCCACGACCGTCCAGTCCACGGTCACCGCGCTGCCGATCATCGTCAGCAGCAGCGTGCCCAGTACCAGCCCGCAGCCCAGTGCCAGGACCAGTCCCAGGGCGACGGGGAGGGCGGTCTGCCACAGGACCGACCAGCCCAGGGTGGCGCGGCGGGTGCCGAAGGCGTCGAGGACGGAGAGCAGGCGGCGGCGTTCGTGGAGCTGTTCGACGGTGGAGATGATCAGGCCCGCGCCGATCAGCAGCAGGGTGATGACGGAGGCGACGAAGATGCCGGTCCGGACGCTGGAGAGCTGCTGGTCGTGCGGGTTGTCCTGGTTGGAGCACTCGGTCAGCGTCGGGTCGATGTGCGCGGCGGTGGTGCGGATGTGTTCGAGGGCGTCCGGTGTGCCGCGGTCGAAGCCGACCGTGAGGTGCAGGGTGGGGTCCTGGAGGCGGTCGGGGGCGAGCGCCGCGGGGGTGGCCAGGACGTCGTACGAGGCGGCGAAAGGGCCCGACCCGTCCCCGGCCGGGAGGAGGGGGACGCGGCGCGCGGTCGCGGGGATCGCCCAGGGTCGCTGGGGCGGCGGGGCGCCTTGGCCGACCGGCGGGTTGAGGTTGAGGGTCCGGCCGGGGGCGAGGGCGGTCTTGTCCTGGTGCCGGGCCACGAAGACGTCGCCGTTGCGGCAGGAGGGGAGCTTCGCCAGCCGCCGCAGTTCGGTGCAGTCGGCGACGGCCAGGGTTGCGTTGCGGGCGGGGTCGTAGCCGGAGGCGTCATCGCCGGAGGTGTTGTTGCCGGTGGTGCCGTTGTCGGAGGCGCCGGGAGCGCGCCCCGTCGTTCGCTCGGCGAGGGCGGCGATGACCCCGCGGGCGTCGGTCACCCCCGGCGTCGCCCGTAGCGCGGCGAGGCCCTGGCGGGCGTGCGGCCAGTCGTCCGCGCCGCCCCAGTAGCCGACCTGCGGCGCCTTGCCGGAGACCGCGTAGGCATGGGCGTAGCCGGCCTGCATGCCCGTCATCAGCATGTGGACGGCGATGGCGCCGGCCACCGCGACGGTGATCCCGCCGACCGTCCGGGTGGCCGGTCCGCTGCTCAACTGAAGGCGGCGGACGGCCAGTTGCCAAGGCACAGGGCCGCCGCGCAGCCGGCCGACGACCGCGTCGACCAGCCACGGGAGCAGCGCGGTGACCCCGAACAGCAGCAGGACCGCACCGGCCGCGAGGCGCACGGTGTTCAGCCCGGTGTCCTGCCAGCGCTCCGCCCACGACAGCGGCAGCAGCAGGGCAGTGCCGGCGGCCGGCACCGCCAGGCGCCACAGCAGCCGGCGGCGCAGCGGCGGCCGGTTGCGGACGACGCCGAGCGGTTCGACGGTGATCCCGCGCTGGGCGATCAGCGTCACCACGACCGCGCTCGCCGGGACGAGGACGGCGATCGCCGCGGCGGCGAGCGGCCCGGGCGTCACATCGGACGGGAAGACGTTGACGTCCCACAGGGTGATCGGCGAGGCGAACTGCCGCCCGCCCAGGAACAGCACCGCGCCCCCGGCCAACCCCAGCAGCGCCCCGAACAGCGCCTCGCCCGCCGCGATCCGGCGGGTGGTGCGCACATCGGCGCCGGCCAGCCGGAGCGCGGCCAGCCGCCGTTCGCGGCGCTCGGTGCCGAAGCGCAGGGAGGTGCCGATGAAGACCATGACCGGCATCATCAGCGCCACACACGTCATGATCACCAGCAGGACGACGGGCGCCCGCATCGGCGGCGACTCCCACTCCTTGCCGAAGTGGTCGATGCGGTAACCGGCGCCCGCGCGCAGGGTGACCGGCCGGGCGACGAAGGTCAGTTCCTGCGGGCCGACCAGTCCCTCGTCGCCGATGACCCCGGAAACGGTATAGGCCAGCCGGTCGCGGAGCAGCTTTCCGTCGGGGGAGTCGAGCAGTTGCCTGAGGGCGGGGGAGACCAGCATCCGGCCGGGGCCGGGCAGCCGGCGGATGCCCGGAGGTACGGGCGGGTGCGCGCCGTCGGGCTGTACCAGCCGGCCGCGGATCTGCGCGCCGCGGAAGACGGTGTCCGCCGAGGCGTAGCGCAGGGTGGTGTCGGAGGGCCGGGGCTCGTGCTCCTGGCCGAGGTTCTCGCGGGCCTTCTCCCGGCCGTGCCAGGCGCTGGTCAGGGACGGTACGGACGCGCCGAGCAGTAGGACGGCCACGCCCAGGGCGACGCCGAGCGCCGTCAGGGCCGTACGGACCCAGCCCTCGCGCCCGCCGCCGGATGCGAACCGCATGCCCATGACGAGATCGCGGGTCCAGATGCCCAGGGCCGGGCCCCGGGCCCGCCTCATATCAGGCCCGCCAGCATGTCCTTGACCTTGCCGTCGCGGACCACGATCTCGCGGTCGGAGTAGGCGGCGACCCGGGACTCGTGGGTGACCAGCACCACCGCGGCGCTGGTGTCGCGGGCGGCGTCGGTCAGCAGCGTCAGCACCCGCTCGCCGTTGAGGGAGTCCAGGGCGCCGGTCGGCTCGTCGGCGAAGATCACCCGCGGGCGGGTGGCGAGCGCGCGGGCGACCGCGATGCGCTGGCCCTGGCCACCGGAGAGCTCACCGGGCCGCTGACCGGACACCGCCTCGACCTCCAGCCGCTCCAGCCACTCTTGGGCCTGCCGCTCGGCCTCCTTGCGCTTGGTGCCGTTCAGCCGCAGCGGCAGCGCGACATTCTCCAGCGCGGTCAACTCCGGTACCAGCTGGCCGAATTGGAAGACGAAGCCGAAGTCGGAACGGCGCAGGGCGCTGCGCTGGGCGTCGCCGAGCCCGGTCAGCTCGTAGGGGCCGTAGCGCACCGTGCCGGCGTCCGGGGCGATGATCCCGGCGAGGCAGTGCAGCAGGGTGGATTTGCCGGAGCCGGACGGGCCCATCACGGCGACCACTTCGCCGGGGTGGATGGAGAAGTCGGCGTCGTCCAGCGCGGGCGTGGGCCCGTACGCCTTGCACAGCCCCTCCGCCGCGAGCAGGGAACCCTCCGGCGTCATGCCGCGACCGTCTCTGCCAGCTTGTCCAGCCGCGCCGCGGTCAGCTCCAGCCAGCGCAGATCGGCCTCCAGGTGGAACAGCGCATGGTCGCAGATCAGCTGGTCGGCGAGGTCGCCGCCGCGTTTGCGCTCGGTCAGCCCGCGCATCAGCCGCAGATGCTCGGCGCGCTGGGTGTCCAGCAGCTCGGCGGCGTTGCGGTCGGTCATCAGCGCCAGGACCACCTTGGTGTAGAGCGTGGACTGGAGATAGGGCTCGGGCTTCTCGGGGCGGGCCAGCCACTGGGCGACGTCGGTGACGCCGGCGTCCGTGATGGCGTACCGCTTGCGCTCCGGGCCCGCGCCGGCCTCCACGGCGTCCACCTCGACCAGGCCGTTCTTCAGCAGCCGGGACATCGTGGAATAGACCTGGCCGTAGTGCAGCGGCCGGTCGTGCCCGAAGTGTTCGTCGAAGGCCCGCTTGAGGTCGTAGCCATGGCGGGGGCCGGACTCCAGCAGGCCCAGCAGCGTATGACCGATTGACATGCCGACCACCTTACGTCGTGGTGTATCGCTCGTGTATACGCGCGGTGTATAGCCGCGATGGGTGCGCCCCGGGGCCGCCCCCCGTACGGCCCCGGGGCGGCCGCTCACTCCGTACGCAGCCCGTCCGGCCGCATCATCCGCCACAGCGGCGGCAGGCTGAGTGCGGTGACCAGTACGACCAGCGCCGCACCGGCCGCGACCGGCGGCCAGATGACCGACCAGGTCAGGACGGGCCTGCCGGCCAGCCGCAGCAGGACGATCCCCAGCCCGACACCGCCCACCACCGACAGCGCCAGCCCCAGCGCCACCGGGACCGCGGTCTGCCACAGCACCGACCAGCCGAGCGTGGCGCGCCGGGTGCCGAACGCCACCAGGACCGACAGCAGCCGCCGCCGCTCGCGCAGCTGCTCCAGGGTGGAGACCAGCATGCTGGCGGCGATCAGCGCCAGCGTCACGGTGGAGCCGACCAGCAGACCGGTGCGCACGCTTGCGAACTGGCTGTCGCGCGAGAAGTCCTGCAAGGCGTGGACGTCGGCCATCGGGTCGAGGCGGGCCGCGGTGTTGCGGACGCGTTCCTCGGCGTCGGGGACGTGCGGGTCGATCCGGACCAGGGCACGGGCGCTCGGGTCGGCCAGGGCGGCCGGGGCCAGGGCGCCGGGGGTGGCGAGGATGCCGACGTGCGTGCGGCCCATCGGGTCGGTGCGGGAGGGGACCACCCTGGCCGACCCGGGCACGGTCCACAGGCGCGGCCTGCCGGTCCTCGGGCCGGGGTTCCACCGCACCCGGGCGCCGGGCCGTGCGGTCGCGGCGGCACCGGCGTCGTCCGCGCTGCCGCCGCTGTCCCGGACGAGGAAGACATCGCCCTCCCGGCAGGAGCCGGTGTGCGCCAGCTCGCGCAGGGTGGTGCAGTCGCCGACGGTGACCTCCGTGCTCGGGACGGAGCCCTCGCCCTCGCGCTGGGGGCCGGGCCGCCAGGCCCTGCCGCTGACGGACGCGATCACCCCGCGTACGCCCTGGGTCGCGCGCAACTCCCCGACCGCCCGCCCCATGGCGGCGGCATCCTTCGCCGGCAGTTCGATCTCCAGCTGTGCCCGGCCCGTGTCCTGCCCGCTCGCCCGCACGAAGCCGCTCTCGACGGCGGCGAAGAACAGCTGGAATCTCGAAACGGATCGTGGCGGAGGCAGAACGCACCGCGCGTGGGATCGCTCTGGAAGACCTTTCAGGCATCCGCGAGCGGGCACGGCTGAGAAAGCCCCAACGCACCACGCTCCATGCCTGGCCCTTCGCGCAGCTCGCTTCGTTCATCGCCTACAAGGCGAAGAAGGCCGGGGTGCCGGTGGTGTACGTCGATCCGGCGTACACCAGCCAGGAATGCTCCCGGTGTCACCACATCGCACGCGGCAACCGGCCCGACCAGGCCGTCTTCGCGTGCCGGGTCTGCGGCTTCGTTGAGCATGCCGACCTTAACTCGTCCCACAACATCGCCCACCGTGGGTGGATGGCGCGGGTCTGCGGGGTCCAGTCAACGGCCCCTGAACTCACCCTCATGGCGTGAGTTCTGGACGCGGCCGGGCCACCACGGCCAGTGATGAACCCGAGCCGCAAGCCCGGGACCTTAGTCCCGGGGCGTTGACTTGTCGTCCGAGGTCTCCGGCGCCCCCGCCGCCCCCTTGGGCGGCCGCCCCCGCCGCGGGATCGCCCCCGCCCCCCGCGGCATCCGTCCCGCGTCCGACAGGGCCTTGCGCAGCAGGAACTCGATCTGGGCGTTGGTGCTGCGCAGATCGTCGTTGGCCCAGCGGGCGAGGGCGTCGTGGATCAGGGGGTCCAGCCGCAGCAGCACCTGCTTGCGCTGCTGCGGCCGTCGCGCGGCGGGGCGCTCGCCCTGGGGGGCGGGATCCTCCGGGGTGTCGGCGCTCATCAGAGGACCTTCGCTGGTTCGGTGCTCACAGGAGGGTGCTCACTGATAGAGCGAGCCCGTGTTCAGGACCGGCTGGGCGGCGCGGTCGCCGCACAGGACGACCATGAGGTTGCTGACCATGGCGGCCTTGCGCTCCTCGTCCAGTTCGACGATGCCCTGCTCGCTGATGCGGACCAGGGCGGACTCGACCATGCCGACCGCGCCCTCGACGATCTGCTGGCGGGCCGCGACGACCGCGCCGGCCTGCTGGCGCTGGAGCATGGCGGAGGCGATCTCGGGGGCGTAGGCGAGGTGGCTGAAGCGGGTCTCGATGATCTGGACGCCGGCGGCCTCGACGCGGGCGGTCAGTTCCACGGCGAGCTTCTCGGTGATCTCCTCGGCGTTGCCGCGCAGCGAGAGGCCGCCCTCGTCGTGGGCGTCGTAGGGGTACTCGATCGCGATGTGCCGGACGGCGGCCTCGGTCTGGGTGGCGACGAACTCCAGGAAGTCGTCGACCTCGAAGAGGGCCTGGGCGGTGTCCGCCACCTTCCAGACCACGATCGCGGCGAGTTCGATCGGGTTGCCGTAGGCGTCGTTGACCTTCAGGACGGAGGTCTCGTGGTTGCGCACCCGGGTGGAGATCTTCCGGGCGGAGGTCAGCGGGTTGACCCAGCGCAGACCGTCGGTGCGGATGGTGCCGACGTACCGCCCGAAGAGCTGGATGACCCGGGCCTCGCCCGGCGCGACCATCTTCACGCCGGTCATGAAGAAGAAGGAACCGATGAGGAGGACGGCGCCGGCGACGGCGAAGGGGGCGGTCAGGGAGCGGTTGTCACCGGTGCTCAGGGTGCCGCCGACGGCGATCGAGGCGATGCCGAGCCCGACGCCGATCACGGTCAGCAGCAGGGCCAGACCGCCCGGGATGCTGTGCGCCGCGGTCTCGCGGACCTGGGGCTCGGGCATCTCGGGGACGTCGGTGGCCGGCTCGGCCTTCGGCGAGGCGGTTGGTGTGGACTGGTCGGACATGGGTCCCCGTTTCCCGATGCGGCGCGTGATGTCCGCCGCATCGCATGATCTCGCTGGTCTAGCAAAGTGATAGCAGATTAGTGCGCTGGCCTGCCAGTGCGCCAGTGCGATGCCCGAAACCCCTCGCTCGGTTCCCGTACTCCCCGTGCTGTTTGTCACGCCCGGAAAAGCCGGGATCGATGAGTATCTGTTGACAGATGCGGTGTTAGCTTCAACAGCTGAATGACCTGGGGGCGGAACCGACTGGAGTTGCGGGAGCGATGGGCCGAGCGGATGCGAGGCGGGAGCGGCAGGGGAACGCCCGCCGGGCCAAGCCGAGTAAAAGAACGTCGAAGCAGGACAAAAGCTTCATACGCCGTCTGTTCAGCTGGAAGAAGATCCTGGGGGCGTTCCTCGGGGTGTGCCTGCTGGGCATCCTCGCCTTCATCGGCCTGTACCTGTACGTGCAGATTCCCCAGAAGGGCAATCTCGACGCCAGCAAGCAGGCCAATGTCTTCAAGTACACCGACGGCAAGGTCATCGCCCGCGGCGGCACCGTCAACCGCGAGACCGTGGGCCTCGCCCACATCCCCTTGAAGGTGCAGCGCACCTTCATCGCCGCCGAGAACAAGACCTTCTACCACGACTCCGGCGTCGACCTGTGGGGCACCGCCCGCGGCATCCTCAACACCCTGATGGGCCGCGGCAAGCAGGGCGGTTCGACGATCACCCAGCAGTACGTGAAGAACTACTACCTGAGCGACGAGCAGACGGTCAGCCGCAAGCTCCAGGAGATCATCATCTCCCTCAAGGTGGACGACAAGCTCTCCAAGGACCAGATCCTCGAGGGCTACATCAACACCAGCTACTACGGCCGCGGCGCCTACGGCATCCAGGCCGCCGCCCAGGCGTACTACCGCAAGGACGCCGACAAGCTGTCCGTCTCCCAGGGCGCCTATCTCGCCTCGCTGCTCCAGGCCCCCAGCCAGTACGACTGG
This sequence comes from Streptomyces gilvosporeus, assembly GCF_002082195.1. Taxonomy (GTDB): domain Bacteria; phylum Actinomycetota; class Actinomycetes; order Streptomycetales; family Streptomycetaceae; genus Streptomyces; species Streptomyces gilvosporeus. The sequence continues at coordinate 5,849,197 of NZ_CP020569.1, forward strand.
CAGGCGGCGACCCCCACCGGCAAGAAGCTGGTCCAGAACCGCTGGGCCTATGCGCTCGACAACATGGTCGAGATGCACTGGCTCAGCCCGCAGGAGCGCGCACAGCAGCGGTTCCAGATCCCCAAGGCGCCCAAGCCGCTGGCGGGTGTGACCGGACAGAAGAGCTACATCATCGACGCGGCGAAGAAGGAGCTCTTCGCCCAGGGCGTCGACCCGAAGGAATTCGAGCGCGGCGGCTGGACCGTCACCCTCGGCATCGACCCGGCCCGGCAGAAGGCGCTGGAGCGGTCCGTCAAGCGCAAGCTCACCGACGACCTCGACCCCAAGAGGCGCAAGGTCGACGCGGACGCCCAGCTCGGCGCCGTCTCGGTGGACCCGAAGACCGGCCACATCCTCGCGATGTACGGCGGCGCGGGCTACCCGAAGCACTACACCGACAACGCCACCCGCGAGGACTACCAGGCGGCCTCCACCTTCAAGCCGCTGATCCTCGCCTCCGCGCTGGAGAACAAGTCCACGACCCAGGACCAGCTGCCGATCACCCCGAACACGATCTACGACGGCCACAACCGCCGTCCGGTCGTCGGCGGCACCACCGGCTTCGCACCGCCGAACGAGGACGAGAGGAGCTACGGCAAGATCTCCGTCCAGACGGCCACCAACAACTCCGTCAACGCCGTCTTCGCGCAGATGGGCGCGGACGTCGGGCTGGACAAGGTCAAGGAGACCGCGGTCAAGCTCGGTCTGAACGGCAAGAGGATGGACGTCCAGCCCGCCATGACGCTGGGCACCATGGGCGCCAGCCCGCTCCAGATGGCCGGGGCGTACGCGACCCTCGACAACCACGGCATCAAGGTCAACCCCACGCTGGTCGTCAAGGCCACGCACGGCGAGGAGAACTTCCCGCTGCGCAAGCCGATCGGCGAGCGGGTCCTGTCCCGGGACACCGCCGACACCGTCACCAAGGTGCTCACGGGCGTCGTCAACGACGGCACCGCCACGCAGGAGGTCAAGAACACCGCGTACGACGCGGCGGGCAAGACCGGCACCTCCGACGACGACAAGTCGGCCTGGTTCGTGGGCTACACGCCCAAGCTGGTCACCGCGGTCGGCATGTTCGGCGAGTCCCCCCAGGGCGGCGCCCAGGTCACCCTCAAGGGGACCGGCGGCGGCGGCCGGGTCAACGGCGGCACCTACCCGGCGCGGGTGTGGGCCGACTACACCCAGGCCGCGCTGGAGGGCAACACCGCGGCCCAGTTCGACCTGGTCACCGACTACGGCAACGAGGTGCCGCCGACCCCGGCGCCGACGCCGAGCTCCACCCCGTCCGCGACGCCCAGCCCGTCGGGTACGCCGAGCCAGTCCCCGTCGCAGAAGCCGACCCCGACCGGTCCGCCGACCCCGACCGGCCGTCCGACCGGCGTGCCCACCGGGCCGACGCCGAGCAACTCGGGCTTCCCGGCCGGCGGCACCACCGGCGGCCCGGGCGGCGACACCGGCGGCAACGGCAACGGGGCGGGCGGCACCACCCCCAACGACTCCCAGAACCCCAACGGACTGTCGGGCTTCAACTGATCCCGGCACCCGCCAGGACGGACAGACGGCACGGCGCCCGGAGCATCCCGCTCCGGGCGCCGTGCCGTTCCTTGGGCACTCGGTCGCGGTGTGCCACAAGAGCGGGACCCCGTCCGGTCCCGGACGGGGTCCCCTGTGTGCGGCAGATGGCCGTACGGGGCCCGGCTACCGGTCCGGGCACCGCACGGCTCAGGCGCGAGCGGCCGACGGCATCGACAGCTCGAACCACACCACCTTGCCCATACTCAGCCGGGTTGCGCCCCACCGGCGGGCCATTCGGTTGACGAGGTACAGCCCCCGCCCGCCCTCATCGGACGGCCGGGCCTGCCGCAGCCGCGGCAACTGGGGCACATCGTCGCCCACCTCGCAGCGCAGCACATCGGTCCGCAGCAGCCGCAGCGTGATCGGCCGCTCCGCATACCGCACCGCATTGGTGACCACCTCGCTGACCAGCAGCTCCAACTGGTCGGTCAGCTCGTCCAGCCCCCAGCGCGCCAGCGCCCGCCGGGCCAGCCGGCGCGCCTGCCCGGCCGTCTGCGCCTTCGGGTCCAGATACCAGTACGCGACATCGCTGGGCGCTATCCCGTCGAACCGCGCGGCCAGCAGCGCGATGTCGTCATCGCGGTCGCCGGGCCCGAGCATGTCCAGCACCTCGTCGCACAGCGGCTCCAGCGGCGGCGGATTGGGGCCGGTCAGCCGGGCCGTCTCGGTCAGCCGCTCCCGCAGCTGCTCGATCCCCGTCCACACGTCCCGGATCCGCGACTCGACCAGACCGTCGGTGTAGAGCACGAGGGTCGCCCCGGCCGGCGCATCCAGCTCCACCGCCTCGAAGTCCACCCCGCCGACACCGATCGGCGCGCCCGGCGGCACCTTCAGCACCTCCGCGCGCCCGCCGCGGTGCAGCATCACCGGCGGCGGATGCCCCGCGTTCGCGATGATGATCCGGTGCGCGACCGGGTCGTAGACCGCGTACATGCACGTCGCCATGCGGTCCGAGCCCAGCCGCTGGGCCTGCTCGTCGAGATGGTGCAGCACCTCCTGCGGCGGCAGATCCAGCCCGGCGAGGGTCTGCGCGGTCGTCCGCAGCTGGCCCATGATCGCCGCCGAGGTCATCGAATGCCCCATGACATCGCCGACCACCAGCGCCACCCGGCTGCCCGGCAGCGGAATCGCGTCGTACCAGTCGCCGCCCACCCGCGCCGTCTCCGCCGCGGGCAGATAGCGGCTGGCCAGCCGCACGCCCGTCGGCTGCGGCAGCGAGTCGGGCAGCATCGTGCGCTGGAGCGCATCGGCGATATACGCCTCGCGGCCGTAGAGCACCGCCTTGTCCACACCCAGCGCGGTGTGCGTGGCCAGCTGCGCCGCCACCAGCAGATCGTCCGGTTCGAACGCGGGCCGGTCCGGGCGGCGCAGGAACACCGCCGCCCCGATCACCCGCCGCCGCCCGCGCAGCGGCGCCAGAATCACCCGGTGCCCGGCCGGCAGCCGCGGATCGGGACCCAGCAGCTCCGGCAGCGCCGTCCGCGCCGCCTGCGCCTCCCCGAACAGCGGCCGCACACCGCGCAGCACCTCCGCCAGCGGACCGCCCGGCCGCACCTCGGCCAGCTCGGCCGCGCTGCCGCCCATCGCGGGCCCCAGATCCGGCTGCGCGGGCATCACCGGCAGCCGGACGCCACCGGTGTCCGGCTCCTCCGGAATCCGGTCCGTACGCCGCAGCCGCAGCACCACCGGTCCGGTCGGCCGCTCATCGCCCACCGGCAGCGGATCGCGCAGATACACCAGGATCGCGTCGGCGAACGTCGGCACCGTCGCCCGGCACAGCCCCAGCACGATCTCGTCGAGGTCTATGCCGCGGGCGATCCGCCGCGTCGCCGCCCCGATGAACCGCAGCCGGTCGCCGCCCGCCTGACGGGCCGCCGCCGCCTCCAGGCTCTCGCCCGGATGCGCCGAGCGGGCCGGGGGCGCGGGCGGCGGGCCGGCCGGCGGCGGTAGCGCCCCGGCCCCCTCGCCGGAGGCGAAACCGACGGTCTCGCCCTCCCGCTGCCGCCCGATGCTGTCGCCGACGGGGCGCGGCTCCTGGCCCGTACGCGGCTCCTCACCCGGCTCGGGCGCCTGGGCACGGCCCACCGCGTCCGCTCCCGCCGCCTGCACGGCGCGGGCCGCGGTTGTCTCCTCCGGCACGCCGGCCGGCCGCCCGGCCACGGGCATCGCCACCTCCCTGTACGAATCGGGGTACGCCTCGCCGTATGCACTGCCGTACGGTGAGGCCGCACCCCGCGCTGCGGCGTGACCGGCCGCGTGGTCAGTCACATGATGACCGGTCAGCTGCCCCGCCGTGTGCTCAGTGGCATAACGTTCCGCATCGCCCGCCGTGTCCCGATCCGCCGGACCGTGATCCGCGTTCGGTTCGTCCTGCGCGCCACCGCACACGCCGCCACCACTCCTGCCGATGCCCGTCACCGTGGCCGCGGCGCCGCCGACGCCCCCGCCCATGCCGTCCCTGCCGGTGTGCCGTACGGCCTCCGCACCGGCGTCCATCGCGATGTCGTCCCCGCCGCGCACCGCGAAACCGGCGCCGGGGTGCGGCACCAGCAAGGCCGCCGCGGGTTGTTGCAGGCCGCTGCGCGGATCGGGCAGCGCGACCGGCGGCGCCGCGGCCGTCCCCAGGAAAGGGGATGCCGAGGGCGCGGCGGTCCGGTCCGGCCGCCGCAATTCATGGGAGGTGGGGTGCTCCGTCACGCGTGGGATTCCATCCGTCCGGGGCTGCTTACCTGATACCTGACGCGTCACGTATCAGGCGTGTCAGACGCGTCGCAGGTGCAAAAAGAGCTGGATCTCGGGTGGTACGTCCGTACTCGACGGGGCATACGCATAAGCATCCTCCCCGAGGACCTCGAAACCCGCGTCGCCAACGACCCGGCGCAGGTCATCCCGCAGGTATCCCGATACCCGGACCGAGGTGCCCAGGAACGGAATCGTGAAGTCGTCGACATCGCCTTCGACCATCGACAGGGCCAACAGCCCGTCAGGCCGTAGGAGATCATGCAGCAGGCCCAGTGCGTAAGGGATTTCGGCACGTGGCAGCATCAGAAGGGAGAAAAAGGCCGCAATTCCGTCGAAGGAACCCCGGCCGCCGAGCCGGCCGCCGCGCAGATCGGCGATGTCCAGCCGGTGGAATTCCGCGTCCGGGACGTTGTCCCGGGCCAGTTTGACCATCGAAGGGGAGAGGTCGATGCCGACGACGCGATGCCCGGCATCGGACAGCTGACGGGCGCTCGGCACCCCCGTACCGCAGCCGGCGTCCAGGATCCGCGAACCGGCCGGCAGCGCCCCCGCGAGCCAGGCGCCCGAGGCGAGCTGGCCCTCCTTGTGCGGAAAGGCGTCGTCGTACCGTTCACCGATCACGTCGAACGCCTCGGCCTGGCCCGCCCGGTCCAGTGCTAACCGGTTCAGCCCCTCGTATTCGTCGTAGCTTGTCGCGCTCACGACCTCGCCCCTCCTGCGACCGCGGTCAAGTTCGTTTTCCCGTTCTGGAGTTGCGCCTGTGCAGCCTTGCGGAGGACGATCCTACGGTTGCCGACCCCCGGCACAGCAAGGGGGCTCGGCCCGGCTTCTCGCCGCGCAAGAAAAGGCGGTGTCCTTAAGCGCGTCTTTCCACCTTCGCCCACTTCACTCACCCCGCGTCCCTTTACGTCCGCACGTCCGCAAACGGTCCGCGGGGCGGTCCCAGTTCCGCGGAAGCGGCGGCACCTCCCACCCCGGATCGGGCCGCCAATTCTCCCAGCCGTCGGCGAACGGGCTGCCCCACGCCCCGATCCGGGCGATCGCCGCCCGCCCCGCCGAACGCACCTCGGCCGCCTGCGCGGCGCTCACCAGCCCGTCCCGCTGCGCCTGTGCGAACTCGTCCTCGTCCCGCCACTCCCAGTGCCGGTCCGGATAGACGCAGATGTCGAGAAAATGGTCCTGGGAGTCCACCCCGCCGCTCCAACGGTGCCGCGGTTCCTCCAAATTGACGTACCAGTTCTTGAAGTGCCAGCCCCGTTCCCAGAACAGCCACACCGACCAGGGGTCACCCGGATGCGCCAGCTTCAGCACACCGGTCCCGAACCACTGGTCGCGGGACGTACGGCGCTCCTTGGTGTAACGGGTCCCCAGCGGCTCACGGTGCACGGGGGTGCCGTCCGCGAGCACCGGCTTGATCACGGCGGTCCCCGGTGCCATCCACACGGCCAGCAGATCCTCGGTGTCCTGGACGACGGTCACCGGACGGGCGATGTGGAAGCGGCGCGGATCGGCGTTGTCCCGGTACCGCCACAGAATCTGCTCCCCCGGCGCCCATCGCGCCGCCCGCCCCCGTGCCCCCGCGCGAGCAGCCTCGCCTTCCGTCGTCCCCACCATGTCCGCTGTCATGACCAGAGCTTAGGACCACGGCGTGCGGCGCGCCGTGATGTGAGCCGCACCGCATGTGACGGATGGGGAGGAGGCGGTGCGGCGGAGGGAGCCGGGGTGCGGCTACGGGTGCGTCATCCGCAGCACATCCAGCGCCGCATCCAGCTGCTCCTCGCTCAGCACCCCCCGCTCCACATATCCCTCCTCGATCACGACCTGGCGAATCGTCTTCCGTTCGGCGAGGGATTTCTTCGCGACCTTCGCCGCCTCCTCGTAGCCGAGGTACTTGTTGAGCGGCGTGACCACCGACGGCGACGACTCCGCATACTCCCGGGCCCGTTCCGTATGGGCCGTGATCCCGTCCACCGTCCGGTCCGCGAGCAGACGCGCCACATTCGCCAGCAGCCGCACCGACTCCAGTACATTCCGAGCCATCACCGGAAGCATCACATTCAGCTCGAAATTGCCGGCCGCGCCCGCCGCCGCCACCGTCGCGTCATTGCCGGTGACCTGGGCCGCCACCATCAGGACCGCCTCGGGAATCACCGGATTCACCTTCCCCGGCATGATCGACGACCCCGGCTGCAAATCCGGCAGCGCAATCTCCGCCAGCCCCGTCCGCGGACCCGACGCCATCCACCGCAGATCGTTGGCGATTTTCGTCAGACCGACCCCGATGGTCCGCAGCTGCCCGCTGATCTCGACGATGCCGTCCCGGGCGCCCTGCGCCTCGAAGTGATTACGCGCCTCCGTCAGCGGAAGCCCCGTGGCCAGCGCCACCTCCGCGAGCACCGCGACCGAGAATCCCGGCGGGGTGTTGATCCCCGTCCCCACCGCCGTACCGCCCAGCGGCAGCTCCGCCAGCCGCGGCAAGGACGCCCGCAGCCGCTCGACCCCGTACCGGACCTGCGCCGCATACCCGCCGAATTCCTGCCCCAGCGTCACCGGCGTGGCATCCATCAAATGCGTCCGGCCCGCCTTCACCACCTTCTCGAACTCCACCGACTTGCGCTCCAGCGCCACCGCCAGATGCTCCAGCGCCGGAATCAGATCGCGCAGCACGGCCGCCGTCGCGGCAATGTGAATCGACGACGGAAACACATCGTTCGACGACTGGCTGGCATTGACGTGATCGTTGGGATGCACTTCCCGGCCGCCGCCCAGCCGTTCGGTCGCCAGCGTCGCGATGACCTCGTTGGCATTCATGTTGGACGACGTCCCCGACCCGGTCTGGAACACATCGACGGGGAAATGCGCGTCCCAGCGCCCCGCCGCCACCTCCGCGGCCGCCTCCTGAATGGCCGCCGCAATGTCCGCGTCGAGCACTCCGAGCTCGGCATTCACCTTCGCCGCCGCCGCCTTGATCCGCGCCAGCGCCTCGATATGCGCCCGCTCCAGCCGCTGCCCCGAAATCGGGAAGTTCTCCACCGCCCGCTGCGTCTGCGCCCGCCATTTCGCCCGCGCGGGCACCCGGACCTCACCCATGGAGTCGTGCTCGATACGGAATCCCTCGGCCTCGCCGAACGCGTCGCCCTCGCCGCCGAACCCGTCGTGTGCCCTGTTTTCGCTCATACCTGTTTCAGTACCCGAGCCCGCGATTCTGTTCCCGGATACGGGTACCGGCTCGCCGATCGGCGCACGGACGGGGGAGGGCCCGGCTCCTGGGAGGAGCCGGGCCCTCATGTCACCGGGGCGGCGTCACTGCCCCGTGCAACTGTCGAACAGATCCTTGAACTTTGCGGCCTGCTGGTACTCGTCCTGCGCCATCGCGTAGTACCGGGCGACCTTGGCCCGGTCCGGGGAGGACTTGGCCGCTTCCGCCTTGCCCAGCGCCGTGTACTCGTCCCCGGCCTGCTGGTGCTTGGCCGCCTGCGTGGCGTAGTCGTCGCAGTTACGGCCGCTCGCCGCAGCATTACCGACGGGTGCGGCACTGGCCGGAGCGACCCCGGCGAAGGAGATACCGGCGACGGCCACCGCGGTGACGGCCATGGCCAGCGAGCGCTTCATCGTGCGCATGGTTCGCATTCCCCCATGAAAATGGTCATGAACAGAGGTGCCGATGCGGCCTGGCACAGGTCACGTGCCATGCCGTCGAACACTCCAACGATCACGAAGACGCGGGAAACGGCGCCCGGGGTTCCCGATCTGACGTCCCGCCGGGTGACGAACAGTCATATACGAACAGCCACCCCCCACTTGCTGTGGAAGGTGGCCGTTCGCCCTACGGACAAGTGGAGGCGGATCAGTTCGCCGTACGCACCGGAATGCTCGTGAACGTCGGCGCCGGCGCCGGGTCCTGGAAGAAGTCGTTGCCCTTGTCGTCGACGACGATGAAGGCCGGGAAGTCCTCGACCTCGATCTTCCAGACGGCCTCCATGCCGAGCTCCTCGTACTCCAGGACCTCGACCTTCTTGATGCAGTCCTGGGCCAGGCGGGCGGCCGGGCCGCCGATGGAGCCCAGGTAGAAGCCGCCGTGCGCGGCGCAGGCGTCGGTGACCTGCTGGGAGCGGTTGCCCTTGGCCAGCATGATCTTGGAGCCGCCGGCCGCCTGGAACTGCTCGACGTAGGCGTCCATCCGGCCCGCGGTCGTCGGACCGAAGGAGCCGGAGGCGTAGCCCTCGGGGGTCTTGGCGGGGCCCGCGTAGTACACCGGGTGGTTCTTGAGGTACTCCGGCATCTCCTCGCCCGCGTCCAGCCGCTCCTTGATCTTCGCGTGCGCGATGTCGCGGGCGACGACCAGCGTGCCGGTGAGCGAGAGCCGGGTCTTGACCGGGTGGTGGGTCAGCTCGGCGAGGACATCGGCCATGGGGCGGTTGAGGTCGATGCGTACGGCATCGAGATCGGGGCCCGCGCCCTCGGTCAGCTCCTCGTCCGTCGTCTCCGGCAGGAAGCGCGCCGGGTCGGTCTCCAGCTGCTCCAGGAAGACGCCCTCGGCGGTGATCTTCGCGACGGCCTGGCGGTCGGCGGAGCAGGAGACGGCGATGGCGACCGGGCAGGACGCGCCGTGGCGGGGGAGGCGGACGACGCGGACGTCGTGGCAGAAGTACTTGCCGCCGAACTGGGCGCCGATGCCGATCTTCTGCGTCAGCTCGAAGACCTTCTCCTCCAGCTCCTTGTCACGGAAGCCGTGGCCGGTCGGCGAGCCCTCGGCCGGCAGCTCGTCCAGGTAGTGCGCGGAGGCGTACTTGGCGGTCTTGAGGGCGTACTCGGCCGAGGTGCCGCCGACGACGATTGCGAGGTGGTACGGCGGGCAGGCCGCCGTGCCCAGCGAGCGGATCTTCTGCTCCAGGAACTTCATCATGGAGGCCTCGTTGAGGACCGCCTTGGTCTCCTGGAAGAGGAACGACTTGTTGGCGCTGCCGCCGCCCTTGGCCATGAACAGGAACTTGTACGCGTCCCCGTCGTTGGCGTAGAGCTCGATCTGCGCGGGGAGGTTGGAGCCGGTGTTCTTCTCTTCCCACATGGTCAGCGGGGCCATCTGCGAATAGCGCAGATTCAGCTGTGTGTACGCGTCGTAGATGCCGCGCGACAGGGCTTCCTCGTCCCTGCCCTGCGTGAGCACGTTCTGCCCGCGCTTGCCCATCACGATGGCCGTACCGGTGTCCTGGCACATGGGAAGGACGCCCGCCGCGGCGATATTGGCGTTCTTGAGCAGGTCGAGCGCGACGAAGCGGTCGTTGGCGCTGGCCTCGGGGTCGTCCAGGATCTTGCGGAGCTGGGCGAGGTGCGTCGGGCGCAGATAGTGCGAAATGTCGTGCATCGCCTCGGCGGCCAGTGTGCGCAGCGCCTCCGGCTCGACCTTGAGGAACGTCCGGCCGTCGGCCTCGAAGGTGCTCACACCCTCCGAAGTGACCAGGCGGTAGGGGGTGTTGTCCTCGCCGGTGGGCAGTAGGTCGGTGTAGGCGAATTCCGGCATTTCGGGATAATTCCTTACTCGGAGGGGTCCGGCTGGCATCTACGGCAGCGCCCCAACAGCGTAGAACCCCGGTGCGCGGGGGTGGTTGTGAGGTAGGGCTCAGTCGCCGCAGGGCGGCTCCGTTCGAATTGCGCAAAAGGTAGTCGCGATCTATCGCGTTTCGCTACGCTGCCTAGGTGGACGCACAGGATGACGCAGCAGACGACAGGGGCTCACGGCCCGCCGAGCCGGTGAAGCTGACCAAGCCCGCCCCGGCGGCCAAGCCTGCCCCCGCCCCGACCGCCGACGCGGACATCCGGGCCTCCGACGCGGACCGCGACCGGGTCGCGGCGATCCTGCGCGAGGCGCTGGCCGAGGGCCGGCTGGACCCGGAGGAGCACGCCGAGCGGATCGACGTGGTCTACCGCGCCAAGACCATGGGCGAGCTGGAGCCCGTCCTGCGGGATCTGCCCGCGCCGGCCGACGGTGCCCGTACGGCGCCCGCGGAGGGCGCGTACGAGTACGGGCCCGCCGCCCCCATACCGGACCAGAACCTGGTGGCGATCTTCAGCGCCTCGACCCGCAAGGGCCGGTGGCGGGTCCCCGCGCGGATCAATGCCGTCGCGATCTTCGGCAGTGTCGAGATCGATCTGACCGAGGCGGTCTTTCCGCAGCAGCAGGTGACCATCAATGCCACCTCCCTGTTCGGCAGTGTGGAGATCCGCGTTCCGGAGAATGTGACGCTGCGCAGCAGCGGCTCCGGCGTGCTGGGCTCCTTCGAGATCGAGACGCACGAGGCGGACGACGACAGCGCCCCGCAGGTGCAGGTCAACGGCTATGCGGTGCTGGGGAGCGTGGAGGCCAGGCCGAAGCGGGGCGCCTGGATCCGGGATCTGCGCGACCGGCTGCGCGAGGACCGGCTGGACCGCCACGAGCGGTTCTCGGGCGACCGGCGCGAGAAGTACGAGCGGCATATCGAGGAGCGGCTGGAGCGGCACGGCCGGATGCTGGAGGAGCGGCTGGAGCGCCACGAGCGGCGGCGGGCCGAGCGGCGCGAGCGCCGGGAGGGCCGGTTCCGCTAGGGCGCCGCCCGACGGGCCGCGTGGGACCCGCGCGCCCGCTCTGCTTTTCTGCTTTCCGCACGATCGCCACGGTGTGCATAAGAGTGCGTACAGCGGGTAGGGCTGGTGCATCGTCTCTCGTACGGCTGCGGGGTGCGAAAAGCCGTGCGCAGCGAGGCGGGCAAGGGTGAATTCTTCGCCGAAGCCGTCGTCAGGAGTAGACCGTGCTGCTACCGCATCAGCCCCTGCAGGATGCCGTTGTCGTTCCGCCCCAGCGAGTGCCCGCTGCTCGCGATGAGGCCGGTCCCTGGCATGCGGAGGCGGTGTGCCGCCGGGATGAAGCCGGGCTGTTCTTCGCCCCGTCCAAGGAACCGACCGCCGCGCGGCTGGCCAGGGAGGAGGCCGCGAAGCGGGTCTGCGCCCGCTGTCCCGTGATGGTCGAGTGCCGGGAGCACGCACTGCTCCAGCCGGAGCCGTACGGCGTCTGGGGCGGGCTGACGGCCGCCGAGCGACGGGTCGTCCTGGCCCGTCGGCGGCGCCGGGAGGCCGATCTCCAGCGCGCGGCCCGGATGCCCGCGGCGGGCTGAGCCCGCGGCAGGCACGACCGGCACGGGATGAGCGGCTTCGGCTCGTAGGCAGGGACCCGTACGCGTACCCGTAACGCCCGCAACACCCGGGTATCCGTACGCACTTCGCCCCCGCCGGAGGATCCTTCGGGATCTCCGGCGGGGGCGAAGCGTTGGGTGTCAGCTGGGGCGCTCGAAGTCGACCGAGCTGTACGCGCGCAGCTTCGCCAGGCGGTGCTGGGAGTCGATCTGGCGGATGGTGCCGGACTTGGAGCGCATCACCAGGGACTGGGTGTAGGCGGTCTCGGCGCGGTAGCGGACGCCGCGCAGCAGCTCGCCGTCGGTGATGCCGGTGGCGACGAAGAAGACGTTGTCGCCGCGGACCAGGTCGTCGATGTGGAGGACCTTGTCGAGGTCGTGACCGGCGTCCAGCGCGCGCTGCCGCTCCTCGTCGTCCTTGGGCCACAGCTTGCCCTGGAACGAACCGCCCAGACACTTCAGGGCGCAGGCCGCGATGATGCCCTCGGGCGTACCGCCGATGCCGAGCAGCAGATCGACGCCGGTGCCCTCGCGGGCCGCCATGATCGCGCCGGCGACATCGCCGTCGGCGATGAACTTGATCCGGGCGCCGGCCTCGCGGACCTCCTTGACCAGGCCGTCGTGGCGCGGCCGGTCCAGGATCACGACGGTGACGTCCTCGACCGCGGACTTCTTCGCCTTGGCGATCCGCTTGATGTTCACCGCCACCGGGGCCGTGATGTCGACGAAGTCCGCCGCCTCCGGGCCGGTGGCGAGCTTGTCCATGTAGAAGACCGCGGACGGGTCGAACATCGAGCCGCGCTCGGCGACCGCCATCACGGAGACCGCGTTGGCCATGCCCTTGGCGGTCAGCGTCGTCCCGTCCACCGGGTCCACGGCCACATCGCACTCCGGACCGGTGCCGTCGCCGACCCGCTCGCCGTTGTAGAGCATCGGGGCGTTGTCCTTCTCGCCCTCCCCGATCACCACGACGCCGTTCATCGAGACGGTGTGGATCAGGGCGCGCATGGCCTTGACCGCCGCGCCGTCCGCGCCGTTCTTGTCACCTCGGCCCACCCAGCGGCCCGACGCCATGGCTCCGGCCTCGGTGACCCGGACGAGTTCCAGGGCGAGGTTGCGGTCCGGGGCCTCGGGGCTGACCTCGAGTTGGGACGGGAGATGATGCTCGGTCATCGAGCGCACCTTTCTGTACGGCGACGGCCGTGAAGGATGAGGGTGATACCGACCTTATCCGTAGGTCGCCAAAATGAGCAGAGGGCCCTACGCATGAGCGGCGTCAGGATCGCCCGCCGCCCCGTGTTTGCGCTGGTCGTGGCCGAGATCGGGGGGCCTGTTCGGATGGTTTCGGCCATGGGGGACGATAGGGAGGTGGCAGGTATGCGAGGCAGGCAAACGGTGCGGGACATGGTCCTGTCGCTGGCGGTGATCGGCGTCGTGGTGGCGGCGGTGTATTTCTTCATCCCGCACGACGACAGCCAGAGCGCCCAGCAGAACGCGGTCAAGACGGTCGACTACCGGGTCGAGGTCGCCACCGCCCGGCGGGCCGCGCCCTACGCGGTCGCCGCTCCCGAGGGTCTGCCGAAGACCTGGCGCGCCACCTCCGTCTCGTACCGCGCGAGCGAGGACGGCAAGGGCGGCGCCTGGCATCTGGGCATGCTGGACCCGGAGCAGCAGTACGCGTCCATCGAGCAGAGCGATGCGCCCGCGCGCAAGTTCATCCAGGACGTCACGCTGGGTGCGAGCAAGGTCCAGGGCGAGCAGGCCGTCGGCAGCAAGAAGTGGGACCGGTACCAGGGGGACACCTACCGCGCCCTGGTGCGCACGGAGCCCGGTGTGACCACGGTGATCACGGGGACCGCGCCGTACGGGCGGCTGGCGGATCTGGCCGCCGCCCTGGTGGCGAAGAAGGGCTGAGCGCCGGCGGAGCGCATCACGACGAGGCCGCCGCACCGGGAGGGTGCGGCGGCCTCGTCGTCGGCCGGGTGCCCGGCTCAGACCGTGGCGGCGGCCTCGTCGAAGGTCAGGCGCGGGGAGCGCGGGTAGAAGGCGTCGGCGCCCGGCTTGCCGACGTTGACGACCAGGAAGGACTTCTGCTTGCCGTCGCCGAAGAACTCCTTGTCGATGCCGGTGAAGTCGAAGCCGGTCATCGGGCCGGCGGCCAGGCCGGCGGCGCGGATGCCGACGATGAGGTAACCGGCCTGGAGGGTGGCGTTCTGCGTGCCCGCGGCCTCGCGGGCGGCGGCCTCGGAGAAGAAGGCGTCCTTGACCCCGGGCATGGCCGGGAAGAGGTGCGGCAGCTTCTCGTGGAAGTCCAGGTCGACGGAGAGGACCAGGGTGAGCGGCGCGGTCAGCGTCTTGGGGCCGTTGGCGCCCATGGCGTGGGTGACCAGGCGCTTGCGGGCCTCCTCGGAACGGACCAGGGTGAGCCGCAGCGGCGACTGGTTGAACGCGGTCGGGGCGTACTTCACCAGGTCGTAGATCGCCTGGACCTGCTCGTCGGTGACCGGCTCGTCCGTGAACGTGTTGGCGGTCTGGGCCTCGCGGAACAGGAGGTCCTGAGCGGCGGCGTCAAGGGCGAGAGTCATAAGGGCACCTCGGTTGAATCGGTCGGTGGGGTGTCGGGTCGACGCATACCACCGTAAGGGAGATGTGTTAACTTTCAACTAAATCCGGGGCGGTTGTGAGCGGGATCACATGGGGTGCCCGGTGGGATCGCGCCGGACGTGGCGCCGGTCCGGCTCAGGACTCCCCGGACTCCTCCGCCAGCGCCGCGTCCAGCCGGGCCCGCGCACCCTCCAGCCAGTGGCGGCAGACCTTGGCCAGCTCCTCGCCGCGCTCCCACAGCGCCAGCGACTCCTCCAGCGTGGTGCCGCCCGCCTCCAGGCTGCGGACGACCTCGATCAGCTCGTCCCGCGCCTGCTCGTAGCCGAGGACGGACTCCACCCCGGGCCCGGCCGCGGCCGCCTGCCCGGCGTCCGCCGCGCCGCCCGCCGCGCCGCCCGTGCTGCCGTCCGTCATGTCCTCGGTCTTCGCCTTCGCCATGTCTTCCTCGTTCTCCCACCCTATGAGTCGTGATGTGGCACCGGACGGGGCTACGCCTCCACCCGGACCCCGAAGTCGCCCTCGGCCACCCGGGCCCGCAGCGCCTCGTCTGCGGCCACCTCGTCCGGTGAGCGCACGGCCGTCCCGTCGGCCCGCTGGAGCACCGCATAGCCGCGCTCCAGCGTCGCCTTGGGGGAGAGGGCGACCACCCGGGCCAGGGTGTGCGTCAGCTCCGAGTCGGCGCGGTCCAGCAGATGGCCGAGGGTGCGCCGACCGCGCTCCAGGAGGGCGGTGATCTGCTCCTCGCGCTCCTCCACCATCCGGTGCGGCCGCTCTATACAGGGCCGGTGCAGCGCCGCCGCCAGCCCCCGCTCCTCCCGTTCGACGAAACCGACGACCGCGCGCCGGGCCCGCTCCCGCAGCTGGCGCACGCGGGTGAGCTCCTCGCCCACGTCCGGGACGACCTTCTTCGCCGCGTCCGTGGGAGTGGAGGCCCGCAGATCGGCGACCAGGTCCAGCAGCGGGCTGTCCGGCTCATGGCCGATGGCGGAGACGACCGGGGTGCGGGCCGCGCTCACGGCCCGTACGAGCTGCTCGTCGGAGAACGGCAGCAGATCCTCCACGCTGCCGCCGCCCCGCGCCACGATGATCACGTCCACCTCGGGCAGCGCATCGAGCTCCCGGACCGCCTCGATCACCTTCGGCACGGCATGCACGCCCTGGACGGGGACGTTGCGCACCTCGAAGCGGACGGCGGGCCAGCGGTGCCGGGCGTTCTCCAGGACGTCGCGCTCGGCGGCGCTGGCCCGGCCGCAGACCAGCCCGATCAGCTGCGGGAGGAAGGGCAGCGGCCGCTTGCGGTCGGCCGCGAACAGGCCCTCCGCGGCCAGCGACTTCTTCAACTGCTCCAGCCGGGCGAGGAGTTCGCCGACCCCGACCGGTCTGATCTCGGCGGCCCGCAGCGACAGCTGGCCCCTCGGCGCGTACCACTCCGGTTTGGCATGCACCACCACCCGGGCGCCCTCGCTGATGACATCGGCCACCTTGTCGAAGACCTGGCGGTAGCACGTCACGCTCAGCGAGATGTCGTACGAGGGGTCGCGCAGCGTCAGGAACACCACCCCCGCGCCGGGCCGCCGCGAGAGCTGGGTGATCTGACCCTCGACCCAGACGGCGCCGAGGCGGTCGATCCACCCGCCGATGAGCCGGGAGATCTCGCCGACGGGCATCGGCGCTTCCGCAGACGTTGAGACAGCCATACGAGCGAGAGTAGCGGCGGCCACTGACAGCGCCCCCGTCCGCGGCCGCCGAGGACCGCCCCTCCCCGTCAGGCCCGCCGTCCGACCGCCCGCCGCCGGGCCCCCTACCGCATCACCAGCACCATCAGCCCCACCCCCAGCCACACCCCGCCCACGGTCTGCGCCGTCGCCGATGCCTCGACGATCACCGCGAGCACCACCGCCAGGCCCAGCAGCGGCACCACCACATGCCGCAGCACGCTCGGCTTCCCCGCCCGTCCCCGCACCGCGAACCAGCCGATCACCGACGCGTGCAGCAGCGCGAACGCGGTCAGCGCGCCCACGTTCACGATCGAGGACAGCTGATCGAGCCCGTCGGGTCGGCGCGCCGCCCACACCGCCGCCACCAGCGTCACCAGGGCCGCCCCGAGCAGCGCCCGGCGCGGCACCCCGCTGCCCGCGTCCACCTTCGACATCGCCCCCGGCAGCCGCCGGTCCCGGGCCATCGCGAACAGCAGCCGGCCCGCCGCGGCCTGCCCCGCCAGCGCCGCGAACGCCGCACCGACCGCCTTGCTCACCGCCACCAGATCGTGCAGCCAGCCGCCGACCGCCGCATCGACGGTGGCGTAGAAGGCCGCGCCCTGCTCACCCGGCTCCGCCGCCAGCCGGGCGGCGGACATCGGAGCCAGCAGCGCCGCCAGATAGGTCTGGACGGCGAAGAGCACCCCGGCCACCACCAGACACGTGAGCACCGCCCGCGCCACCCGTTTCGGTCCTCCGGCCGCCTCCTCCGCGAACGACGCGATCGCATCGAAGCCCAGATAGGACAGCACCGCCACGGACACCGCCGACAGCACCGCGGTCACGGAGAACCCGCCCTCGCCCGTGAACGGCACCGCCCAGCCACGCTGCGCACCGTGCACGGCCAGCTCCACCACGGCCGCCCCCACGAACACCGCCAGCACCGCGATCTCCAGCGCCAGCACCGCGAACCCGACGACCGCCGCGACCCGTACCCCCCACAGGTTCAGCAGCGTCGTCACCGCCACCGCCAGCGCCGTCCACGCCCACTGGGGCACCGCCGGCACCAGGGCATGCATCGCGATCCCGGAGAAGAGATACGCCACCGCCGGGATCAGCAGATAGTCCAGCATCGCCATCCACCCGGCGACGAACCCCGCGCCCTCGCCCAGCCCCACCCGGGCATACGTGTAGACCGACCCGGCCCGCGGCGCGACCTGCACCATCAGGGCGTAGGAGTACGCGGTGAACGTCATCGCGACGGTGGCCACCAGATAGACGACGGTGATCGCACCGTGCGAGGCGGCCTGGAGCGTGCCGAAGATCCCCACCGGCGCCATCGGGGCGATGAACAGCAGTCCGTAGACGATCAGATCCCGGAACGTCAGCGTCCGCCGCAGGCCCCCGCCCGCCGGGCCGGTGCTCCCGCCCGCCTCGTCGCCCGCGGTGCGGCCGGTCGCCCCCTGCATCCGTCCTCCTCGGCACGTCTTCGTAGGCCCTTGCCCAGTGTGGGCCCCCGGGGCGATCCGACGTCGGCGGCGCACGCCCTACGATGGATCCCATGACTTCCCGCCCGTCGCCCGACAACCACCGCAAAGTTCTGCTCGCCGCCCCCCGTGGCTACTGCGCGGGCGTGGACCGCGCCGTGATCGCCGTCGAGAAGGCCCTCGAGCAGTACGGCGCGCCCGTCTACGTACGCCACGAGATCGTGCACAACAAGTACGTCGTCAAGACCCTCGAAAAGAAGGGTGCGATCTTCGTCGACGAGACGGAGGAGGTGCCCGAGGGCAACATCGTCATCTTCTCGGCGCACGGCGTCGCGCCCGTCGTCCACGAAGAGGCCGCCCGCGGCAAGCTCGCCACCATCGACGCCACCTGCCCGCTGGTCACCAAGGTCCACAAGGAAGCCGTCCGGTTCGCCAAGGAGGACTACGACATCCTCCTGATCGGTCACGAGGGCCACGAAGAAGTCATCGGCACCAGCGGCGAGGCGCCCGAGCACATCACCCTGGTCGACGGCCCCGGCGACGTCGCCAACGTCGAGGTCCGCGACCCCGACAAGGTCGTCTGGCTCTC
Organism: Streptomyces gilvosporeus; assembly: GCF_002082195.1. Taxonomy (GTDB): domain Bacteria; phylum Actinomycetota; class Actinomycetes; order Streptomycetales; family Streptomycetaceae; genus Streptomyces; species Streptomyces gilvosporeus. Next base: position 5,867,099 of record NZ_CP020569.1, read on the forward strand.
CCAGACCACCCTCTCCGTGGACGAGACCATGGAGACCGTCGACGCCCTCAAGGGCCGCTTCCCCAACCTGCTCTCCCCGCCCAGCGACGACATCTGCTACGCCACCCAGAACCGCCAGACCGCGGTCAAGCAGATGGGCGCCGAGGCCGACCTCGTCATCGTCGTCGGCTCCAAGAACTCCTCGAACTCCGTCCGCCTGGTCGAGGTGGCGCTGGGCGCCGGCGCCCGCGCCGCGCACCTGGTCGACTACGCCGAGGAGATCGACGAGGCGTGGCTGGACGGCGTGGGCACGGTCGGCGTCACCTCCGGCGCCTCCGTCCCCGAGATCCTCGTCCACGGCGTCCTGGACTGGCTCGCCCAGCGCGGCTACGAGGACGTCGAGACGGTCACGGCCGCCGAGGAGTCCATCGCCTTCTCGCTGCCCAAGGAGCTGCGCCGCGATCTGCGGGCCGAGGCGAAGGCCGCCACCGAGGGCTGAGCGCCCCGGGACCGGCACCGGGAGCAGGTAGGCGATTCGAGGGGTGGGCGGCCGCCCGCACGCCTAGCCTTTTCCCATGAGGGTCTTCGGTGTGGACATCGGCGGATCGGGCATCAAGGGTGCCCCGGTGGATCTCGGACGCGGCGATCTGGCCGCCGAGCGCTACAAGGTGCTGACCCCGCACCCGGCCACCCCGGAGGCGGTCGCGGACTGCGTCCAGCAGGTCGTGGACCACTTCGGCTGGTCGGGCCCGGTCGGCGCGACCTTCCCCGGTGTGGTCACCGGCGGTACGACCCGTACCGCCGCCAATGTCGACCAGGGCTGGATCGGCCTGGACGCCGCCGCCCTGCTCACCGGCCGCCTGGGCGCCGGCCGCCCGGTCACCCTCCTCAACGACGCGGACGCGGCCGGACTGGCCGAAATGCGCTACGGCGCCGGACGCGGCCGGCCCGACGGCACGGTCATCGTCCTCACCCTCGGCACCGGTATCGGCAGCGCGGTCTTCACCGGTGGCCGGCTTCTCGCCAACACCGAGCTCGGCCATCTGGAGCTGCACGGCCACGAGGCCGAGAAACGCGCCTCGACCAAGGTCAAGGAAGACCAGGGGCTGAGCTGGCAGCGCTGGGCGCGCCGCGTGCAGAAGTACCTCGCCCATCTGGAGATGCTGTTCTCGCCGGAGCTGTTCGTGATCGGCGGCGGGGTGAGCCGTAAGGCGGAGAAGTTCCTGCCGCTGATCGAGGGCATCAGGGCCGAGATCGTGCCGGCCCGGCTTCAGAACAATGCGGGGATTGTGGGTGCGGCGATGGCCGCCCATGCCGGTCGGGCTGCGGTGCCACCTCGCGCGGACGGTGCCCCTTCCCCCGCCCCACCGGCCCGGACGGTAGTGGACTCACCGGTCGGCTGGCCCGACGCTGCGCGATGAGCATCGCCTTGCGGAACAGCGCCACCAGCGCGCAGATCAGGGTGCCGGCGTAGAGCCAGGGCGCGTCGAGCGCGAGGACCGTGAAGATCCCCATCACCGTCCCGCCGAAGCCGTCCGGCCCGCGCTCGATCGGCAGCGCCCCCAGCGCGAACGCGATCGGCAGCGCGACCGGCGCGGCGATCAGGTCGTACGGCCGCACCCACACCGACGCACACACGCTGACCAGCACGAAGAACACGCCGTAGGGGGTCTGCTCGGAGTCCAGGAGCAGCCGGTCGAGGAAGGCGACGACGAGCAGCGCCACGGTGGCCAGCAGCCAGCATCCGAGACCGGTGAGCATCGGCCGCGGCATCCGCCGCAACAGCCGCGCCACCGGGGCGGGCGGCGGGGGGCGACGGGGACGGACGCGGTAGACGGTGGCGGTTTCTCCCGTGGGGGGAGGGGCCGGGGGAGCCGAGGGCCCGGGGTGAGCGGGAGGTCCGCTGGGGTTGCCGGGTCTGCTTGGGCCGGTGGGGCTGCCGGTACGGCTCGGGCCGTTCTGGCCGCTGGGGCCACGGGTGCTGGGGCCGCTCGGGCTGCCGGTGCCACCGCTGCGGCCGGCGCCACCGCCGGGCCCGCTCTGCCCCGCCCGCCCGCCAGGTCCCGCTTCCGCGGTTCCCGCCGCCTGCGCCGAGTCCGCCGGCCCGGTGGCTTCCGCGGGGCGGGGCAGCCGGGCATCGCGGCCCGCGGCGGGGGCCCGGCGGCCCCGCTGCGGACGGTCCTGATACCTGCGCGCTTTGCGTTGCTCCACTCGCCAACGGTAGGCCGCTAAGTGGGATTAATCGGTCGCAGGACACGCGCTTTGACCGAGCTTGGCGGTCCTTTCACCACCGCCCCGGGCGTGGCGGCGGGACTGCCCCGGGCGTGGCGGCGGGACCACCCCGGGCGTGGCGGCGGGACCGGCCCGGCCGCGTCGGCCCCTGCCGGACGGCGCGCGACGGACGGCGGGCCCTTCCGGTGGCGGACGCGGGCCCGCGGCCCCGCCCCGTAGACTGGTGGATCGGCCCTCCCAGGACCCGTATCCGCTCCAGGACGTCGTCCGACGGGCGCCGTCGTCCCCGTGGACGCCGTCGTCACCTCGTCGTCGCGCCGCCGTCCCACGGACCGGGGCCCGGAGCGGCTGCCCACCCACCACCACCCGCGGAAGTCGAGTCGCCACCGTGTCGCTCACGATCGGAATCGTCGGTCTGCCGAATGTCGGCAAGTCGACCATGTTCAACGCCCTGACCAAGAACGACGTGCTGGCGGCCAACTACCCGTTCGCCACCATCGAGCCCAACGTCGGTGTCGTCGGCGTCCCCGACCCCCGCCTCGCCAAGCTGGCGGAGATCTTCTCCTCCCAGAAGATCCTCCCGGCCACCGTCGACTTCGTCGACATCGCCGGCATCGTCCGCGGCGCCTCCGAGGGCGAGGGCCTGGGCAACAAGTTCCTGGCGAACATCCGCGAGTCCGACGCGATCTGCCAGGTCATCCGCGCCTTCAAGGACGAGAACGTCGTCCACGTCGACGGCAAGGTCTCGCCCAAGGACGACATCGAGACCATCAACACCGAGCTGATCCTGGCCGACCTCCAGACCATCGAGAAGGTGCTGCCGCGCCTGGTCAAGGAGTCCCGGATCAAGAAGGACGTGGCCCCCAAGGTCAAGGCCGTCGAGGAGGCCAAGGCCATCCTGGAGAAGGGCGACACCCTCTTCTCCCAGGGCATCGCCCAGGGCTCCGGCAGGGAGGAGCTCCTGCACGACCTCCACCTCCTGACCACCAAGCCCTTCCTCTACGTCTTCAACGTCGACGAGGACGAACTCACCGACGAGGACTTCAAGAACGAGCAGCGCGCCCTCGTCGCCCCCGCCGAGGCCATCTTCCTCAACGCCAAGCTGGAGGCCGACCTCGCCGAGCTGGACGAGGACGAGGCCCTCGAACTCCTCCAGTCCGTCGGCCAGGACGAGCCCGGCCTCGCCACCCTCGCCCACGTCGGCTTCGACACCCTCGGCCTCCAGACGTACCTGACGGCCGGCCCCAAGGAAACCCGCGCCTGGACCATCAAGAAGGGCGCCACCGCCCCCGAGGCCGCCGGCGTCATCCACACCGACTTCCAAAAGGGCTTCATCAAGGCCGAGGTCATCTCCTTCGCCGACCTGGTCGAAACCGGCTCGGTAGCCGACGCCCGCGCAGCGGGCAAGGCCCGCATGGAGGGCAAGGAGTATGTGATGCAGGACGGGGATGTGGTGGAGTTCCGCTTCAACGTCTAGTCGAACGGTTCAGAGGGGCCGGGCTCTGGCGAGCCCGGCCCCTCTGCGTTCCTGTGCCGACGTCGTGCCGACTCCTGATTGCGGCGCGGTGGAGTGAGCCGGTCGAGATCCAGGCTGTCCCAGTACCCCAGTACGGCCCGGGCTGTCGCGTTCAGGTCTCGTAGACCGCGGAACGGTGGCCGACGTGGACGACCCATACGACCAGTTCGCCGTTGTCGAGGGTGTAGACGACGCGGTAGTCGCCGACTCGCAGGCGGCGGCGGTCCGGCTGGGAGACGAGTGCGGTGGTTTTGAAGCCGTACGGATCCTTTTCCAGCTCCGTCAGCTTCGCCAGGATGCGCAGCGCGGCGTCCCGTGGGATTTTGCGGAGTTCGGCCTGGGCCTCGGGACGGAAGACGGTGCGGTAGTCACTCACTGCGCGCCAGCGTCTCCTTCATGACGTCCTCGATGGGGATACCGGCCGAGCGGTTGGCCATGCGCTCGTCGATGATGCGGTTGATCTCGCGCTCTTCCCACTGCTGGTACTTGCGCAGGACCTCTATCGAGACCACGGCCGCGACTTCCTTGCCGCGCCGGGTGATGACGGTGGGCAGATCGTCGCGGTCGGCCCGCTCGACGACCTCGGCCAGGTGCGCGCGGACGTCGCGGATGGACTCTATGGGCATCTGGGTCATGGGCTCAAGGGTACCGGGTGTGCCAGGTGTACACAACGGGACGGTCGTGCGGGTGGGGGCGGTGAGGGTGCGGGGAGGGGGTGGCGAGGGGTCCGGGTCATCGCGGCTCGGACGAGAAACGACACGGGTCGATACCAAGGGGTGATTCCCTCCTTTGCGCGGGCTCTCTGTGCAGGAATTCCCTTTGTCTTATCTCCGGGGCATTTCCGCTGGCCCGGCGATCGGAAATTCCGAGTGGAAATTCGGATGCAAGGACGGTCTGGTCGCCGTCGTCTACAAGAACGACGAGGGCGAGACTCCGGTGCGCACGGAAATCGGCCCGGTCGATCTGAACAAGGGCACCATGTGCTGAGGCGAGCGGACGCTCCGGGATGGGCCCGCCCAGATGTTCGACGACCCTCGGAAACTCGCCGACTGGGCCGTGCCTCGCCTTCGGGCCGCAGCCCTCGGCGTTTGGGCTTGATCCATTATGACCCGGGCGGGGCGGCGAAATCATCGTTCGTGCAGGGGATTTCGGTCACTTTTTACGGGCCTAGCGTGGACGCATGGCTGAAGAAATGACGGATGAAGCGCTCCAGGAACGGCCCCAGGAAGCGACCCGGGAGGCGAACCAAGAAGCAGCCCAAGAAGCAACCCAAGAAGCAGCCCAAGAAGCGACGGAAGGCTTCTGCCTCGCGGGTGACGGCGTATCGCTGGCCGTACGCGACTACGGCGGCGACGGGCCCACCGTCCTGCTGCTGCACGGGGCGGGGCGGACGCTGGCGGACTGGGCGCCGGTGGCGCCGCTGCTGGCCGGGCGGCATCGGGTCGTGGCGATGGATCTGCGGGCCCACGGGCGGTCGGGGGACGGCGCGGTGCCCTGGACGTTCGAGACGGCGATCGCGGATGCGTCTGCGGTGCTGGACGCCTGCAGGACGGCGATGGCGGACGCCGTGGTCGTCGGGCATTCGATGGGCGGGATGGTGGCCGCGCTGTGTCTGGAGCGGGGCGCGCGGGCGGCGGTGAATCTGGACGGGCACGGGATGGGGCGGCCCGAGCAGTACGCGGGGCTGGACGCCGGGTATGTGACGCAACGGCTCGCCGAGGCACGGAAGTTCGCGGACGAGGCGGGCGGGCGGCCGTTCCCGGCAAGCGCGCTGGACGGGGTGCTCGGCTATCAGGCCGCCATGGCCGAGCAGTTGGGCATCGCGTACGAGCTGCTGGAGGCGGGGGTGCGGCGGTCGCTGGGGGAGACGCCGGACGGGCAGCTGTTCCTGCGGCCGGGGCGCGAACGGGCGCGGGAGGTGCAGGAGGCGATGGCGGGGCTCGATCCGTTCGCGCTCTACCGGCGGGTCACCCGGCCGCTGCTCATCGCCCGCGCCCTGCGGCCGAACCCACCCGTGCCGGGCGTACCGCCCTGGTTCGACACGCTGATGACGGCCTATACGGAGGGCCTGCGACGCGATCTGGACGAACTGGCACGGACGCGGCAGCGGGTGACGGTGGCGGGGGTCGATGCCACCCACGCGATGCTGCTCGAACGGCCCGCCGAGATCGCCGCGTTGGTGACGCGCCTCGTGGCGGCGAGCACCTGACGAAGGGATGAGGGGACGGAAAGCGGCGGGGCGAGGCGGGGGCGCCGCGGCGCATCCCCGCTGCCTCGCCGCGGTGCCCCGGCCACCGCAACCCCGCCCACCGCAACCGCACCTACCGCGGGAACACCTGAAACAGCGTCGCCGGACGCCCCCGATAGCGTTCGCCGCCCATGCGGAGCATCTGCTCGATGAAGGTGCGGGCGTAGGCCACGGGGTCCTGCTCGGGGCCGACGAGGCCCTTGATGTACGCCTCGTGGGCGGCCAGCGAGGCGACCGCGCGCTCGATGCCGGGGCCGACCTCCGCGGCATGCGTGGGGTACGGGGAGCCCGCCACGGCCACCCAGCGCACGCCCGTCCACGGGGCGAGGCCCTGTTCGTCCTTGAGCTCGGGGAAGGTCCAGCGGTTGCCGGCATCGCCCGCCGCGTCCAGGACGGCGCGGCCCACCACCCGGTGGTCGGGGCTGTTCCACTGGACACCGCCCCAGGTGTCGTGGTGGTTGAGGGTGATCAGCAGCTCCGGGCGGTGGCGGCGGATGGCCGCGGCCAGATCGCGGCGCAGCGCCGTACCGCCCTCTATGACGCCGTCGGGGTGGCCGAGGAACTCGACGGTGTCCACCCCCACGAGCGCGGCGCCGGCGCGCTGTTCGGCCTCGCGGAGCGCGGCGCATTTCTCCGGCGCGATCCCGTCGATCCCGGCCTCGCCCCGGGTGGCCAGCAGATAGGTGATCTCCCGCCCGGCCGCGGTCCATTCGGCGATGGCGGCCGCGGCGCCGTATTCGAGGTCGTCGGGGTGGGCGACGACGGCCAGGGCGCGCTGCCAGTTGTCGGGCATGGGGGAGAGCCGGAGCTCCTCGCCCGTACGGAGCGGGACGGGCGGCGAGCCGGGCTCGTCGGGCATGGCGGACCCCTTTCCTCGGATGTCCTCGGAGCGTGCGATCAACGGGTGAGGCGGCCGGGCCGTGAGGTGATCGTGTCATGTCCGGGGGCGCGTGGGCGTGCATTTGGGGAGTGCGGTGCCGGGGATGCGCGAGGTGCGGGTGGTGAGAGGGGCGCGTGCTGCGCGATGTACGGGTGGAGTGGGGCGTTGCAGGCCGGTTGAGCTGCAAGGTGTCGCGGTACGCAAGGCTTTGGCCCTGGGTTGCGATGATGAACACGCGGTTGCCACGCTGTTGCTGACTGTCAAGCTGTTGGGAGGGGCACGTGCCTTTCGGTGAGCAGCCCGCGTACCTCCGCGTCGCAGGCGACCTGCGCCAGAAGATCGTCGACGGATTGCTGCCGCCGCACACCCGCCTTCCCTCCCAGGCCCGTATCCGCGAGGAGTACGGCGTTTCGGACACCGTCGCCCTGGAGGCGCGCAAGGTCCTGATGGCCGAGGGACTGGTCGAGGGCCGCTCGGGATCGGGCACGTACGTACGCGAGCGCCCGGTACCGCGCCGGATCGCCCGCGCAGGCTTCCAGAACGGCTCGTGCACCTCGCCCTTCCGCCAGGAGCAGACCGATGAACGGGTGAAGGGGACCTGGGAGTCCAGCAGCCGCCAGGAGGGCGCCGGTACGGCGGTCGCGGCGCGGCTGCGGATCCCGGCGGGCGGCAGGGTGATGCGGACCCGCTATCTCTTCCGTGCCGAGGGGGAGCCGTCGATGCTCTCCACCTCCTGGGAGCCGCTGGAGGTGACCGGGCGCACGCCCGTGATGCTGCCGGAGGAGGGGCCGCTGGCCGGGCGCGGAGTGGTCGAGCGGATGGCGGCCATCGACGTCGTGGTGGACAACGTCATCGAGGAGGTCGGGGCGCGGCCGGGGCTGGCCGAGGAGGCCATGGCGCTGGGCGGGGTGCCCGGGCATGCCGTGCTGGTCATCTCCCGTACGTACTTCGCCGGCGGCCGACCGGTCGAAACGGCCGATGTGGTCACGCTCGCGGACCGCCACCGGGTCACGTATCACCTGCCGGTGCGGTAGCGGGCCTTCCCGATGTCGGCTGCCGCCTTCCGGCGCCTTCCGGGCGCCTCCTGACGCGTTCCGGACCCGTTCCGGACGCCGCCCTGGCGCCTCCCGTACGCCCGGACAACGGATCCCGTATGCCGCCCCGTGGTCCGCAATACCGCAACCGACCATCCGGTATGCCCGGATTTCACCCGACCCGGGCTCCGTATATCGGTGTTGCAAACCTCACACTGCCTCAACTCACCGGGTCTTTTTACTGCCTTCGGGAACCCGATCTTCGAATTCGCTCTTACGATGGCGAAGTTTGTGCACGGCACGGGGGAAGACCAGGAGACCAGCACGTGACCACGACGAAGACACCGAGTGCGGAGCAGGGCTCGCGCTCGCATTACCGTCGGTCCCTCGGGACCATTGCCCTGACCGCCACTGGTCTCGGGTCCATCATCGGTTCGGGCTGGCTCTTCGGAGCCCAGCGGGCCGCCGCCATCGCCGGACCGGCCGCGATCCTGGCCTGGGTCATCGGAGCGCTCGTGGCGCTCACGATCGCGCTCACCTACTCCGAGCTCGGCGCGATGTTCCCGAAGGCGGGCGGCATGGTCCGCTACGGCCAGTACTCGCACGGCTCGCTCGCCGGCTATCTGGCGGCCTGGGCCAACTGGATCGCCATCGTCTCGGTCATCCCGGGTGAGGCGACCGCCTCCGTCCAGTACATGAGCTCGTGGAAGTTCGGCTGGGCGCAGTCGCTCTACGACGGCAAGGAGCTGACCGGCACCGGCGTCGGGCTCGCCAGCATCCTGCTGATCTTCTACTTCTTCATGAACTGGTTCGCGATCTCGCTGTTCGCGAAGACGAACACCGCGATCACGGTCTTCAAGGTCGTCGTGCCGGTGCTGACCGCCAGCGCCCTGATGTTCGCGCACTTCGACACGCACAACCTCGCGCGCCAGGGCGGCTTCACCCCCAACGGCTGGAGCTCGGTCTTCACCGCCGTCGCCGTCTCCGGCATCGTCTGGGCCTACAACGGCTTCCAGTCCCCGCTGAACCTCGCCGGTGAGGCCCGCAACCCGGGCAAGTCGCTGCCCAAGGCCGTCATCTCCTCGATCATCATCGCGCTGGTGATCTACGTCGCCCTCCAGGTGGCGTTCCTGATGGCGGTGCCCGGCGACAAGCTCGGCGCCCACGGCTGGGCCGGCCTCAACTTCAACTCCCCGCTGGCCGACCTCGCCGTCACCTGGGGCCTGAACTGGCTTGCGCTGCTGCTGTACGCCGACGCCTTCATCTCGCCGTCCGGTACGGGCATGATCTACGCCGCCACCACCTCGCGCATGATCCACGGCGTGCAGGAGAACGGCCATCTGCCCGGCGTCTTCGGCAAGGTCGACAAGAAGACCGGTGTGCCGCGCCCGGCGCTGCTGCTCAACCTCGTGATCGCCTTCCTCTTCCTCGCGGTCTTCCGCGGCTGGGGCTCGCTGGCCGAGATCGTCTCGATCGCCACGGTCATCTCGTACATCACCGGCCCCGTGGCCGTGATGGCGCTGCGCCGGATCTCGCCGGATCTGGTGCGCCCGGTCAAGCTGCGGGCGATGCCGGTCATCGCGCCGATCGCGATGATCTTCGGCTCGCTGGTGCTCTACTGGGGCCGCTGGCCGCTGACCGGCAAGGTCATCCTGCTCATGGCCGCGGGCCTGCCGGTGTGGGCCTGGTACGAGATCGGCAAGCCGCTCACCCAGGGCCGCAAGCCGTGGGCCGAGCTGGCCCCGCACCTGAAGGCCGGCGCCTGGATGGTGGTGTACCTGCTGGTGATGGCCTCCGTTTCGTGGGCCGGCGGCAAGGAGTTCGGCGGCAAGGGCTACATCCCCGAGGGCGTGGACCTCGCCATCGTCGCGGCGCTGGGCCTGGCGTTCTACTACTGGGGCGTGCGCAGCGCCTGGCGCAACCCGACGCTGGTCGCCACCGAGGCGGAGCTCGCCGCCGAGGCCGCCGAGGACGCGGCGGACGGCGACAAGGACAAGGCTCCCGTGGGCGCCTGATTCCGTCCCCGTACATCGCGTACGGCTCCCGTCTCTCACCGGCCACTTGCGGGCCGCTCCCGGTCCCCGGGGGCCCGCGGGTGGCCGGTTCGGTATCTCTTTGTGCCAATTCGAATGCAGTGCGTAAAGGTCGGGCGTACGCTCGGGCATATGCGGATTGCGATTTCGGCATCAGCACAGGAGGGGTGCATGACGGCGCACCATGCGGCGGACGGAGGGGCGCAATGACCGACACTGGGGCCGTACTGCCCTGGCTCGTCATCCGCCAGGACGAAGGCGGCAACCGCTATCGCGTCGGCCGTTATGCCACCCGGGCGGAGGCCGAGCGGGTCGCCGACCGGCTGGACACCAGGGGCCGCCGGCAGCTCTACGTGGTCGAGCGGGTCGACCGGGCGACCACCTGAGGGGACGGGAGCAGGGGCGGGACGACGACGGGGGACGTAGGCTGCGGCGCATGACGACCGTGCGCGTAGTGGTGGGTGCGGCGGTGTGCGACCGCGGGCGGCTGCTGGCCGCGCGGCGCAGCGCACCGCCCGCCCTGGCAGGCCGCTGGGAGCTGCCCGGCGGCAAGGTGGAGGACGGCGAGACGCCCGAGCAGGCGCTGGTGCGTGAGCTGCGCGAGGAGTTGGGTGTCGAGGCGGTGGCGCAGGACCGGATCCCCGGCGAGTGGGTGCTGCGGCCCGGCTTCGTGCTCCAGGTGTGGACGGCCCGGCTGCTGTCCGGTCGGCCGCGCCCGCTCCAGGATCATGACGAGCTGCGCTGGCTACTGCCCTGCGAGGAGCAGCAGGTCGACTGGCTCGATCAGGACCGCCCGGCCGTCGCCGAGGCGATGCGCCGGCTGTCGGCGGTGCCCGTGCAGCAGCGCGGCGCTTTGTCGTAACGGCGCCTGGGCCACGGCCCCGCCCCGGCCTCCCGCGGCGTACGCTGACGCGGTGCGCCCCCCGTTCGGCGTGCGCGACCGCAAACCCGGCGCGCGGCCGCGGCGGCGTATTGGCGGCGGGCGGAGCGTGCGACGATACCCACCGGAACCCATCGGTCCGCTAGCGGTGCCAAGATGCGCCATTTGTGCCACAGTGCACGGTTGAAGGCGATACTTAGGTCGCGATACCGGGTATGTCCTGATTAACCCCGGCAGAGCAGGCGAATGTGCCAGGCGTGCACTCCGCAGCCGTACCGAGCCGGCCCATCGGCGGGGGCCCATCGGCGTGGGAAGTGATCGGCGTGAGCGACACCGCAGCGGCAGGGGCCCCCGAGCCGTCCTCCCCCCACGTCCGCCGACGCGCCCTGGCCTCCGGTTCCCCGATCGCCGAATGGAGCTTTCCCGCCGACCCGGGAGCGGTGCGCACCGCCCGGACCAAGGTCCGTGAAACCCTCGACGACTGGGGCCTGAACGGCGCCGTCGACGTGGCCGTCCTCCTCGTCAGCGAACTGGTCACCAACTCCCTGCGCCATGCCACCGGCCCGATCGGCGTCCGCATGGTGCTGCTCAGCTCCGGCGCGCTCCTCGTCGAGGTCTCCGACCCCCTGCCCGATCCCCCGCGGGAACGCACCGCTGCCCCCGACGACGAAGGCGGCCGCGGACTGCAGCTGGTCGCGTGCAGTTCCAAGCGTTGGGGCACCCGGCGGGGAAAGACTGGCAAGACAGTGTGGTTCGAGCTGTCGGTGGCTGGTTAGGAGACATGTGGAGTCCTGATCGTTGCCATTTCATCGACATTCTGTGGATGGCCTGCGATCGAGACTGTGCTGTGATCGTGAAGACCGTGTTCCGGATAGCCGAGGTGCTGGATACTCGGCCTGGTCCGGTCCGGGCACGATGAGCTGGAGGGGACGGGGCTCGTGAGCGAGATGTCACGTGGTGGGGCGAAGGCCGCGCAGACCGAGGGCCGGGGCGAGGTGGACGGTCCGGGCGATCCAGGCGGACACCTGCCTGCGCACGGCGCGCAACGCCTGCCGGTCTGGCAGAGCAGCAGGCCCGGATCCCTCTACGACTACATCCGCGTCGCCTCCTTCTCCCTGGGGCCCGACGGCCGTATCGAGCAGTGGAGCGAACGCGCCGCCGACATGCTCGGCATCCCCGCCCGGCACGCCGTGGGCCAGGACCCCATCGAGGCGTTCGTCCCCCCGGAGCTGCACGAGGGCGGCCGCCGCAAGGTCTCCGAGATCCTCGACGGCCGCGAGTGGACCGGCCTGGTGCCCTACCGCCGCAGTCAGGGCGGCGACGCCGACGGACTCGCCGAGATCTATCTGATGCCGTCCCGGAACGCGGCCGGCGAGCGCGCCGCGGTCTGCCTGATCGTCGACGTCCGGGCGATGCGCGGCATCGAGACCGACCTCGCCGCCTCGCAGGCCGTTTTCGGTCAATCTCCCATGGGCTTCACCCTGTTCAACACGGACCTGAAGCTGCTGCGCGTCAACGAACGCTTCGCCACCGTCTTCGGCGGACCGGCCGGCCGGTACCGCGGCCTGACCCCGCACGACTTCCTGCCCCGCCCCGAGGCCGAGCGGATGACCGCCGCCCTGCGCCGGGTCCTGGAGACCGGCGAACCGGTCGCCGAAATGCAGGTCGTCGGCGCGGTGCCCGGCGAGGAGGAACGCCGCCGCTGGTCGGTCTCCCTCTACCGCCTGCACGGCGCCAGCGGCCGCCCCATCGGCGTCGCCGCCCTCGCCGCCGACGTCACCGGCCGCCGCCGCGCCGAACGCGAGGCCGCCAACGCCCGCCGCAACCTCGCCCTGCTCAACGAAGCCGGCGCCCGGATAGGCAATTCGCTCGACCTGGAGACCACCGCCCGCACCCTCCTGGACGTCGCCGTCCCGCAGTTCTGCGACCTGGCCTCCGTCGACCTCTACCAGGGCCTGCTCGCCGGCGACGAGACCCCGCCCGGCATGAGCGACGGCAGCGCCGAACTGCGCCGCGTCGCCTTCTCCAGCGCGGTCTCCGACGCCCCCCTGGCCACCGCCGGCCGCCGCACCCCCGAGGACGGCTCCCCCGACGGCCCGGTCGCCGTCGGCGCCGTCCACCGCTACCCCTTCAACTCCCCGTGCGCGGCCGCCCTGCGCACCGGCCAGGCGCAGATCGTCCCCGGCCGCGAGAGCGACGACGGCCCCGAACTGGGCGCGGTGGTCCACTCCACCCTCGCCGTCCCGATGGTCGCCCGCGACACCGTCGTCGGACTGGTGCAGTTCTCCCGTACGAAGGGCAGCGAACCCTTCGGCGAACGCGACACCGCCCTGGCCGTCGAACTGGCCGCACGCGCCGCGGTCTGCATCGACAACGCCCGCCTCTACCGCCGCGAACACGAACGCGCCCTGATCCTCCAGCGCAGCCTGCTGCCCCCCGGCGACCCGGAGGCCGCCGGCCTCGACATCGCCTGCCGCTACCTGCCCGGCACCACCGCCACCGAGGTCGGCGGCGACTGGTTCGACGTCATCGAACTCCCCGGCCACCGCACCGCCCTGGTCGTCGGCGACGTCATGGGCCGCGGTCTGCGCGCCGCCGTCGCCATGGGCGAACTGCGCACCGCCGTACGGACGCTGGCGCTCCTCGACCTCGAACCGGCCGAGGTCCTCTCCGCCCTCGACGAGATCGCCCGCGGGCTCGGCGGCACCGGCGACGGCCGTGCCAGCGCCAGAGCGCCCCGCCCCCGCTCCGGCGCGGCCGCCGGAATGCACGAGCACGGCGCCCTGACCCCCGCCGCCGACCTGTCCGAGGTCTACCTCGCCACCTGCGTCTACGCCGTCTACGACCCCATCACCCGGCGCTGCACCTTCGCCAACGCCGGACATCTGCCGCCGGTCCTCGTCGAGGACGGCGAGGACGCCCTGCTGCTCGACGTGCCGCCGGGCATGCCGCTGGGCGTCGGCGGCGAACCGTTCGAGGAGATCGAGGTCGAGCTGCCCGACGGCGCGCTGCTCGCGCTCTACACCGACGGCCTGGTCGAATCCCGCCACCACCCGCTGGACGAGGGGCTCCAGGCGTTCCGCCGGGCCCTGTCGGACGCCGGCCGCCCGCTGGAGGACGTCTGCGACCACGTCCTGAGCGCCCTGGACACCTCGCACGGCGAGGACGACATCGCCCTGCTGATGGCCCGGGTGCACGGGCTGCCCAAGGACGCGGTGGGCGACTGGAGCCTGGCACCGGAGGCCCGCTCGGTGGCCCGCGCCCGCGAACTGGCCCGCGACCAGCTCACCGACTGGGGCCTGCAAGACCTGGTCGACACCACCGAGCTGCTGGTCAGCGAGCTGGTGACCAATGCGCTACGGCACGGCCACGGCGACATCCGGCTGCGGCTGCTGCTGGACCGCACCCTGGTCTGCGAGGTCTGGGACGCCGACCTCGCCCAGCCGCGCCGCCGCCGCGCCCGCGACACCGACGAGGGCGGCCGCGGCCTCCAGCTGGTCGGCCTCCTCAGCACCGGCTGGGGCAGCCGCCGCACCCCCCGCGGCAAGACCGTCTGGTTCGAACTCGCCCTCCCCGACGGCGACTCGGCGCCGGCGGACCCGACGGAGGCTTTGCTGAGCATGTTCTGAGGCGGCGGCCCGGTCGCGTGCCCCCGGGAGGCCGGCCCACGCCCCGCGGGGCCCGGCTCACGCCCCCCGGACGTGGGCCGCCGCCCGTTCCGCCTCCCGGACCACCCGCGCGGTGTCCACGTCCACCAGCTCGCCCGCCGCCTTGCGCAGACGGCCGTCGACGAAGACGTAACTGACGTTCGGCGGCTGGCCGTTGAGCACGATCTGGCCGGTCCAGTCGAAGCGCGGGGCGAAATTGAGGGTGGCGGGGTCCAGGACCAGCACGTCGGCGCGTTTGCCGGGGGTCAGCGAGCCGATCCGGTCGGCCATGCCCAGGCACTCCGCGCCGCCCAGCGTCGCCATCCGCAGCACGGCCGGGATCGTCGGATGGATCCCGGCGTCCTCGTGCCGCGCCCGCTGGAGCCCGACCGCCGCCTTCATCAGGGCGAACATGTCGGAGGTGTCATTGGTGCCGCCGTCGTGCCCGAGCCCGGCGCGTACGCCGCACCGGTGCAGCGCGGGCAGCGGCATGATGCCGGACGCCAGGCGCATATTGCTCAGCGGACAGTGCGCGACCCGCACATCATGCTCACCGGTCAGCGCGATCTCCTCGCCGGTGAGGTGGACCGCATGGTTCATCAGCAGGTCCGGCCCGAAGACGCCGCTCTCGCGCAGCGAGCGGACCGGCTCGTCCCTGCGGTCCCTGCGGTTCTCCAGGACATGCGCGTTGACCATCACCCCGAGGTCCCGGGCGACCTCGCGGAACTCCCGCAGCTCCGCCAGCGCCGGCATCCCCGCACGCACCGCCACCTGCGCCGACGCCAGCGGCAGCGGATCGAGCAGGTTCTTCTTGACCTTCGGGACGAGGGCGACGGCGTCCGCGCCCTGCGCCGCGGCGTAGACGAACCGCAGCCCGGCGTCGTCCAGCGCGCGCACATAGCGCTCGCTGGTCTCGTACGGGATCGGGTGCACCCAGTCGACGACGGTGGTCACGCCCGCCGTCAGGGCGTCGAGGGCGGCCAGATGCACGAAGCGGTACATGTCCCGGGGCCCGATCCGGGGCAGCGTGACGCGCTCGCAGCCGGACATCCATCCGTACAGGTCCTGGGTGGCGCAGCCGCCGCGGATGCTGGACTGCCACAGATGGTTGTGGAGGTCGACGAAGCCGGGCAGCACCAGCTGCCCGGTGGCGTCCACCACCCGCGCGCCGCGCGGTACGGGAAGGTCCCTGCCCAGCGCGGCGATCCGGCCGTCGTGCAGCAGGACGTCGGTGCCGCCGTCGAGCTCGCCCAGCTCGCCCCTGCCGATCCCGGGGTCCATGGTCAGCACCAGCTCCGCGCCGCGCAGCACGGTGGTGCGCCGCTCGCCCCGCAGCCGCGGCGGCCCTCCAGGGGCCTGTGCGCGCTCCTGGCGGTCGCCGTCGGGCATCCCGGCGGCCGCGGCCAGCGGGACGCCGCCGAGACCCGCCAGAAGCCCGCGACGGCTCAGCTGCGCGGCGTCCGTTCCGTTCCGCGGCCCGGGACGTAAACCGGTCACTGGCCGCGGCGCCGGATCTTGTTGCCCAGCCACACCAGCGGGTCGTACTTGCGGTCCGCCACCCGCTCCTTCAGCGGGATCAGCGCATTGTCGGTGATCTTGATGTTCTCCGGGCAGACCTCGGTACAGCATTTGGTGATGTTGCAGTAGCCCAGGCCGTGTTCGTCCTGCGCGGTGCCCTTACGGTCCAGCCCGGCCTGCGGGGCCGCGTCCAGCGGATGCATGTCCAGCTCGGCGATCCGCATCAGGAAGCGCGGCCCGGCGAACGCGGCCTTGTTCTCCTCGTGGT
The DNA here is from genome assembly GCF_002082195.1 of Streptomyces gilvosporeus. Lineage (GTDB taxonomy): Bacteria > Actinomycetota > Actinomycetes > Streptomycetales > Streptomycetaceae > Streptomyces > Streptomyces gilvosporeus. The sequence continues at coordinate 5,883,334 of NZ_CP020569.1, forward strand.
CGCGCACCACATGGCAGGTGTTCTGGCACAGGAAGCACTCGATGCACTTACGGAACTCCTGCGAGCGGTTCACATCCTCCTGCTGCATGCGGTACTCGCCGGGCCCCAGCTCCGCCGGCGGCACGAACGCGGGCACCTCGCGAGCCTTGGCGTAGTTGAACGACACATCGGTGACCAGGTCCCGTACGACCGGGAAGGCCCGCATCGGGGTGACCGTCACCGTCTCCGTACGGTCGAACACCGACATCCGCGTCATGCACATCAGCCGCGGCCGGCCGTTGATCTCCGCGCTGCACGAACCGCATTTGCCCGCCTTGCAGTTCCAGCGCACCGCCAGATCGGACGCCTGCGTCGCCTGGAGCCGGTGGATGATGTCCAGCACCACCTCGCCCTCGTGCACCTCGACCCGGAAGTCCTCCAGCCCGCCGCCGTCCGCATCGCCGCGCCACACCCGGAAATGCGCCAGATACGCGCCGGACTGCCCGCCCTGCGCCTGCCCCGGCCCGTTCGCCGGCCGCGCCTCCCCGCGCTGCCCGGCCACGTCCGACCCGCCCGCCTCGTCCATCCCGTCCGTCTCCCGGCCGCCCACGTTCTGCACGCTCACCGGCTCAGCTCCTCGTCCGTCAGATACTTCACCAGCTCCTCCTTCGCGAAGAGTCCGAGGAGATCGGGGCGGATCGGCGGGGTCTCCCGACGGCTCAGCCGGATCTGGCCCAGCGCCGGGTCCGCCTCCGTCCGGCCGTCGGCCAGCTCGCAGACCAGGTTGATGTTGCGCCAGCGCCGGTCCATCGCCGGATGGTCGTCGCGGGTGTGCCCGCCGCGGCTCTCCTCGCGCTCCAGCGCCGCCCGCGCCACACACTCGCTGACCAGCAGCATGTTGCGCAGATCGATCGCCAGATGCCAGCCGGGGTTGTACTGCCGGTGCCCCTCGACACCCGCCCGCCGGGCCCGTACCCGCAGCCCGGCCAGCCGCTTGAGCGCCTCGGCCATCTCGCCCTCCCGGCGGATGATCCCCACCAGGTCGTTCATCGCCTGCTGGAGCTCCTGATGGAGGGTGTACGGATTCTCCGCCGGGCCCCCGTCGTGGACGGCGCCCGGCTGCTCGTCCTCGGCGCTGAAGGGCCGCAGCGCCTCCGCCTCCGCCGCGTCCACCTCCCGCTCGCCGGGGACCGGCCGCGCGGTCGCCGCCGCGGCGTACTCGGCGGCGTGCAGCCCCGCCCGCCGCCCGAAGACCAGCAGGTCGGAGAGCGAATTGCCGCCCAGCCGGTTGGAGCCGTGCATCCCGCCGGCCACCTCACCGGCCGCGAACAGTCCGGGCACGCCGTTCGCCGCCGCGGTGTCCGGATCGACCTCCACCCCGCCCATCACGTAGTGGCAGGTCGGCCCGACCTCCATCGGCTCGGCGGTGATGTCCACATCCGCCAGCTCCTTGAACTGGTGGTGCATCGACGGCAGCCGCCGCTTGATGACCTCGGCCGGCATCCGCGTCGAGACGTCCAGGAAGACCCCGCCGTGCGGGGAGCCGCGGCCCGCCTTGACCTCGGCGTTGATGGCGCGGGCGACCTCGTCGCGGGGGAGCAGCTCGGGCGGCCGGCGGTTGTTGTCGGGGTCCTCGTACCAGCGGTCGCCCTCGGCCTCCGTCTGCGCGTACTTCTCCTTGAAGACGTCCGGGATGTAGTCGAACATGAAGCGCCGGCCCTCGCTGTTGCGCAGCACCCCGCCGTCGCCCCGGACGGACTCGGTGACGAGGATCCCCTTGACCGACGGCGGCCAGACCATCCCCGTCGGATGGAACTGCACGAACTCCATGTTGATCAGCGAGGCCCCGGCCAGCAGCGCCAGGGCGTGCCCGTCGCCCGTGTACTCCCATGAATTCGATGTCACCTTGAAGGACTTGCCGATCCCGCCGGTGGCCAGCACCACGGCCGGCGCCTCCAGGACGAAGAAGCGGCCGGACTCGCGCTCGTAGCAGAAGGCGCCCGCGACCTTGCCCTCCTCTTTGAGGACGCGGGTGACCGTGCACTCCTGGAAGACCTTCAACCGGGCGTCGTACGCGCCGAATTCCCGCTCGTCGGCCTGCTGCAACGAGACGATCTTCTGCTGGAGGGTCCGGATCAGCTCCAGCCCCGTACGGTCGCCGACATGCGCCAGCCGCGGGTATTCATGGCCGCCGAAGTTGCGCTGGGAGATCCGGCCGTCGGGCGTGCGGTCGAAGAGCGCGCCCCAGGTCTCCAGCTCCCAGACCCGGTCGGGGGCCTCCCGGGCGTGGAGTTCGGCCATCCGCCAGTGGTTGAGGAACTTGCCGCCGCGCATGGTGTCGCGGAAGTGCACCTGCCAGTTGTCGCCCTCGTTGACATTGCCCATGCTGGCCGCGATACCGCCCTCGGCCATCACCGTATGAGCCTTGCCGAACAGGGACTTGCAGATCACGGCCGTGCGCATACCCGCCTCGCGGGCCTCGATCGCGGCGCGCAGTCCGGCCCCGCCGGCGCCCACCACGACCACGTCCCATGCCTGCCGGTCCACGTGCGCCATCAGACGCCACACCTTTCGTTACGGATTTGAATTAGGGGGCTGCCTCGGAACGGCCGCGGCTCAGAAGAACCGCGGGTCGGCGAAGGCCCCGGTGGCCAGCAGATACACATACAGATCGGCGAATCCGACGCTGAACAGCGAGCACCAGGCCAGCAGCATGTGCCGCTCGTTGAGCTTGCCGACCCAGCCCCACAGCCGGTAGCGCACGGGGTGCTTGGAGAAGTGCCGCAGCCGGCCGCCGATGATGTGCCGGCAGGAGTGGCAGGAGAGGGTGTACGCCCAGATCAGCACGATGTTCGCCAGGAAGACCAGGGTGCCCAGGCCCATATGCCCCCAGCGGTAGTGCTCGTCGCGGAAGGCCAGCACCGTGTCGAACGTCAGGACACAGGCCACCAGCACCGCGAAGTAGAAGAAGTAGCGGTGGATGTTCTGGAGGATCAGTGGGAAGCGGGTCTCGCCGGTGTACTTCTTGTGCGGTTCGGCGACCGCGCAGGCCGGCGGCGAGGCCCAGAAGCCGCGGTAGTAGGCCTTGCGGTAGTAGTAGCAGGTCAGCCGGAAGCCCAGCGGGAAGATCAGGATCAGCAGGGCGGGGGAAAGACCCCACCAGGGCCCGACGATCTCCCAGTTGGGGCCGCCGTGCATGGTCTGGCAGTTCTGCGCCAGGCACGGCGAGTAGAACGGCGACACATAGGGCGCGTGGTAGTAGTCCGCGTTCGCGAAGGCCCGCCAGGTCGAGTAGACGACGAACGCGAGCAGCCCGGCGGCGGTGCAGGCCGGGGCCAGCCACCATCTGTCGGTCCGCAGATGACGGGCGGGGATCGCGGCCCGCGAGGCGGCGTGCACGCCGCTCGCTCCCGCTTGCGATGAGGGTTCGGTACCAGTGGCCAACGTCGGTCTCCGTGGTGGGTACTTCCGTGGGTGGGCGGTGCGGGGCGGGCGGTGCGGGCGGTGCCCGATGCGGGTGCTCCGCCTCCGCCAGGGGTAGGGCTCTGAGTGGGGCGCGCCCGACCCCTAAGGGATTCCCCCTAAGGGCCTTCTCCCCTAAGGCGCATGCCGGTCCTTGGCGCCGAGCCCCTCGTCCTCGGCGTCCGTCCACAGCTTGGCGTCGTAGGGCGCATCCGGGATCGGCACCATCTCGTCCCCGGCCCCGGGCCGGGCCGCCTTCGCACCCGTCGCACTCTCCTTGAGCAGGCCGAGGCTCTCGCGCAGATGGTTGGCGTCGCTGCGCACCCGTCGCATGTCCAGCCCGGTGCCGACCTGTTCCTCCAGCCGCGCCACGGACCGGATCAGCTCGGTCAGATGGCGTTCCACCGCCGTCAATGCGTCCTGAAGGGACATAGCCCTCACCTCCGAAGGGTGTGCTGGGCGATCTCATGCGCCCGCGAGTGTCGCGCGTCACAGTAGGCGTTGGGAAGGGGGCAGGCGCGATTACGACTCGAACCGGTGCGTTTCGGCAATCCTGCTCCGCGACACCCCTCGAACGCCGGTACGGCGGCGGGTCGTACGCGGCGGCACGGCGGACGGCGAAGTAGCCGGTGTCACACCGCCGTTCGGGTCGCGTTTCCCGTTTCCCGGGGTCTCGCTCGGGGCCGGACGGGTGAGGTTGTTACGGCAGACGACGTGTCGTACGGCCGCGCCGGGACCGGTCGCCTTCAGTAGGGGAGCCATAGATGTGATGAGCCGCAAAGTCGGCCGGACGTGTTGGCGCGGCGCGGGCGAGCCTCGGAGGTAACGACCATGACCGACCAAGTCAGCTCAGCGTGCCGCAGGCGCCGCTGTGCCGCGCTGATCGCGGCCGGGGTCCTGCTCCCGCTGCCGGTCCTGGCCGGATGCAGCGGCGACGACGCCTCGGACGCGGCGGCCGGCGCCTCGCAGGACATCGCCCCGGCCGCCCGGGAACGGCTGAAGGACGGCGGCACCCTCCGGTGGGCCGTTGACACCATGCCCGGCACCCTCAACGCCTTCCAGGCCGACGCCGACGCCACCACCACCCGGATCACCGGCGCGGTGCTGCCCACCCTCTTCACCCTCGACGAGCGCGGTCGCCCGCAGCGCAACGCCGACTACCTGGACGCCGCCGACATCACCGCCCGCGACCCCAAGCAGGTCGTCACCTACAAGATCAACCCCAAGGCGCGCTGGAGCGACGGCCGCCGGATCGGCGCCGCCGACTTCCTCGCCCAGTGGAAGGCGCTCCGCGGCCGGGACAACGCTTACTGGACCGCCCGCAACGCCGGATACGACCGGATCGCCAAGGTCGCCCAGGGCGCGCACCGCAACGAGGTCAAGGTCACCTTCGCCCGGCCCTACGCCGACTGGCGCTCCCTGTTCTCCCCCCTCTACCCGAAGAGCGTGATGGGCGACGCCGACGCCTTCAACGACGGCACCCGCGAGCGGCTCAAGGTCGCGGCCGGGCCGTTCATGATGGCCGAGCGGGCGGCGCACGGCGACCGCCTCACCCTGGTCCGCAACCCCAGATGGTGGGGCGCCCGCGCCAAGCTCGACCGGATCGTCTTCACCGAGCTGCCGCGCGAGCGCCGGGCCGCCGCCCTCGCCGCCGGGGCCGTCGACGTCGCCGAGGTCGACCAGGCCGCCGCCCGTAAGGTCGCCTCGGCTGGCCACCCCGCGGGCTCCGGAGCCAAGTCCGGTGCGGACGCGAAACCCGCGGCCCGCACCGCCCTGCGCGGCTACACCGTCCGCAAGGCCCTGGAGCCCGCCTACACCCAGCTCGCCCTCAACGGCAGCACCGGCCCGCTCAGCGACGAACGCGTCCGCCGGGCCGTGGCCCGCGCCATCGACCGCCAGGCGCTCGCCGACACCGTCCTCAAACCGCTCAGCCTGCCCGCCAGCCCCCTCGGCAGCCATCTGCTGCTGGCCGGACAGGAGGGCTACGAGGACCACAGCGACGCGGTCGGCGGGCCGGACGCCGACGCGGCCCGGTCGCTGCTGGCGGACGCGGGCTGGAAGCCGGGCGGCCTCACGCAACAGGCCAAGCAGAAGCCGCACGCGGCCGCGCCCAGCGCCTCGGGCGCCGCGAGGGAGCCGTCCCGCAAGCGGGGCGCCACCGACGGCCGCAATCCGGAGCGTCCCGGGCACGCCGACCGGGCCGGCGCGTCCGCCTCCGGCGCCGCCGTGCAGGACTACGGCCCCGGCGCCCGGCCCGCCGCCGCCGACGCCCCGCTCTCCGCCGCCGGCGCGGTCGGCGCCGAGGTCCAGCGCTCCGCGCTGCTGCACCAGAGCGCCGCCCTCTACAAGGCCGAGGCCGCCGCCCAGGAGCAGGCCGGTGCCACCACGACCTCCCGCGCCTTCCAGCGGCGCGCCGCGCGGGCGCTGGGCGCCGCCGAGCGGATCGAGACCGGCCAGGACACCGGCCCCGCCGCGGCCCGCCCGATCGGCGCCGAGCAGGGCCGCGCCGACGAGGAACCGGCGCACCCGGTGGCCGCCGCGCAGGTCCCCGCCGACGACGACTCCCGGGCCGAGGGCGCGGACTCCCGGGCCAAGGGAGCGCCGCACAAGAAGACGGCCGTCGTCCCCGCCCTGCGCAAGAACGGCAAACCGCTCACCCTGCGCTTCGTCCTCCCCGACGGCGCGAACTCCGAGCAGCTGCGCACCGTGGGGGAGCGGATCTCGGCCATGCTCGCCAAGGTCGGCATCCAGACCTCCGTCCAGCGGGTCGCCGACGCCGGTTACTTCCAGGACCACATCGCCGCCGGCGACTACGACCTGGCGCTCTACTCCTGGCCGGGCACCGCCTATCCGGCCACCGACGCCCGTCCCATCTACGCGAAGCCCGAACCCGCCGCCGACGGCTCGCTGACCGTCGAGCAGAACTACACCCGTGTCGGCACCGACCACATCGACCAGCTCTTCGAGCAGGCCGCCTCCGAGCTGGACCAGGACGCGGCGGAGCATCTGATGGCGCAGGCCGACGCCCGGATCTGGGCGGTGGCCGGATCCATCCCCCTCTATCAGCGCCCGGAGCTCGTGGCGACCAGAAAGGGCCTCGCCAACATCGGTGCGTTCGGATTCGCCTCGCCGCGCTTCCAAGACATCGGCTACACGAAGTAAAGGTGCAGCCAGAGCTAACAACCGGTGAGAAACCGCAGGTCAGAGGCGGTGGAAACGGGCTGCGGCGGCCGTTGTCGCCGCAGCCCCGTACCATGGGGTGAGGCCGTGGCGTCATCCAAGCCCGGCGGGCGCGCGTACCGGTCCGTACGCGTAGCCAACCACGATTCCGGGAGAAGCACCGCTAGTGCCCACGCGCCATGACATTCGCAACGTAGCCATCGTCGCCCACGTCGACCACGGCAAGACGACCATCGTCGACGCCATGCTCAAGCAGGCCGGCGCGTTCGCCGCCCACCAGCTGGAGTCCGTCGACGACCGCGTCATGGACTCGAACGACCTGGAGCGTGAGAAGGGCATCACGATCCTGGCGAAGAACACCGCCGTCAAGTACCACCCCAAGGACGGCGGGGACGTGATCACGATCAACATCATCGACACCCCCGGCCACGCCGACTTCGGCGGCGAGGTCGAGCGCGGTCTGTCGATGGTCGACGCGGTCGTCCTGCTGGTGGACGCCTCCGAGGGCCCCCTCCCGCAGACCCGTTTCGTGCTGCGCAAGGCCCTCCAGCAGCGCCTGCCCGTCATCCTGTGCATCAACAAGACGGACCGCCCGGACTCCCGCATCGACGAGGTCGTCAACGAGACCTACGACCTCTTCCTCGACCTGGACGCGGACGAGGAGCAGATCGAGTTCCCGATCGTCTACGCCTGCGGCCGTGACGGCATCGCCTCGCTGACCAAGCCGGAGGACGGCACCGTCCCGGCGGACAGCACCAACCTGGAGCCGTTCTTCTCCACGATCCTGGAGCACGTCCCGGCCCCCGAGTACGACGAGACGGCCCCCCTCCAGGCCCACGTCACCAACCTCGACGCCGACAACTTCCTCGGCCGTATCGCGCTGCTCCGCGTCGAGCAGGGCGAGCTGAAGAAGGGCCAGACCGTCGCCTGGATCAAGCGCGACGGCACGGTCGCCAACGTCCGCATCAGCGAGCTGATGATGACCGAGGCGCTCACCCGCAAGCCGGCCGAGAAGGCGGGCCCCGGTGACATCTGCGCCGTCGCCGGCATCCCCGACATCATGATCGGTGAGACCCTCGCCGACCCGGAGAACCCGATCGCCCTCCCGCTGATCACGGTGGACGAGCCGGCCATCTCCATGACCATCGGCACCAACACCTCCCCGCTGGTCGGCCGCGGCGGCACGGGCAAGGGCGCGGACGCCAAGTCCGCGATAAAGGACCGCAAGGTCACCGCCCGCCAGGTCAAGGACCGCCTGGAGCGCGAGCTGATCGGTAACGTCTCGCTGCGCGTCCTGGACACCGAGCGCCCCGACGCCTGGGAGGTGCAGGGCCGCGGTGAGCTGGCGCTGGCCATCCTGGTCGAGCAGATGCGCCGCGAGGGCTTCGAGATGACCATCGGCAAGCCGCAGGTGGTCACCAAGGACGTCGACGGCAAGACCTACGAGCCGGTCGAGCGCATGACGATCGACGTGCCCGAGGAGCACATGGGCGCCGTCACCCAGCTCATGGGCACCCGCAAGGGCCGCATGGACAACATGTCCAACCACGGCTCCGGCTGGGTCCGCATGGAGTTCGTCGTCCCCTCCCGCGGTCTGATCGGCTTCCGTACGGAGTTCCTGACCAACACCCGCGGTACGGGCATCGCCCACTCCATCCACGAGGGCCACGAGCCCTGGTTCGGCCCCCTCCAGACCCGTAACAACGGCTCCCTGGTCGCCGACCGCTCCGGCGCGGTCACCGCCTTCGCGATGACCAACCTCCAGGAGCGCGGCGTGCTCTTCACCGAGCCGGGCACCGAGGTGTACGAGGGCATGATCGTCGGCGAGAACTCCCGCTCCGACGACATGGACGTCAACATCACCAAGGAGAAGAAGCTCACCAACATGCGGTCGTCCTCGGCCGACTCATTCGAGGCCATCGTCCCGCCGCGCAAGCTCTCCCTGGAGCAGTCCCTGGAGTTCTGCCGCGACGACGAGTGCGTCGAGGTGACCCCCGAGGCGGTCCGCATCCGCAAGGTCAACCTGGACGCCCGCGAGCGCGCCCGCGCGGCGTCGCGTGCGAAGCACGGCTGATCTTCTGCCTGTTGTGTGACGGGGCGTTCCTCCTGCGGGAGGGGCGCCCCGTCGCCGTATGGCCATGGCTTTCGCTATGGGGCCAAGGTGAACCACACCGACTTCCCGTTGGGGCAGTCCCGTACGCCCCACGAGTCGGCACACGCATCGACGATGCCGAGGCCGCGCCCGAACTCGTCCTCGGGCGCGGCCTTTTGCTGTTCCGGGCTGCCGGTTCCGGTGTCCCATACGGCGATGGTGAGGTCGTGGGGCGATCGGTCGACGCTGACGTAGGCGTCGGTCTTGGTGTAGCGGTAGGCGTTGGTCACGAGCTCCGAGGCCATCAACTCCGCGGTGTCGGCGAGGCAGTTGAGCTTCGCCCCGGCGAGGATGTGGCGTAGCGCGGCTCGTACGACGCCGACTGCGCGGGGATCGTGGGGGATGAAGAGTCCGTAGGGCCAGGTCTCTGCGGGCGTGCGCATGGCAGCCTCCAGTTGAGTACCTTCTGTGACTGGCGCCATACTCAAGGTAGCGACTAGCGTTGGGTTTTCACAACTGAACCTTCAGGGGGGCGAGTTATGGGACTCAGGGCCAACCCCACATACCGTCAGCGTCGGTTTGGGGCAGAGGTTCGTAGGTTGCGCGAGCGTGCGGGTCTGTCTGTGGGTGAGGGCGCTGCGGTGATGGGGATGCGCCAGGGGCACATCAGCGCCGTCGAGTCCGGTCGCACGGGCCTATCGCCGGAGCGGCTGCGTGCCCTCTCGCGCGAGGTGGATGGGGTAAACCCAACGTATCTAGACGCGCTGGTGGAGATGGGGCAGGACCCGGGTAAGGGATGGTGGAGCGCCTACCAAGGACGAGTCAGGCCGTCGTTGCTGGATATGGCCGGGTTGGAGGCTGGCGCGGTGCGACTGGTCACATACGAGCCGACGTTCGTCCCGGTTCTGCTTCAGACTCAGGCGTACGCGACGGCCGCATTCAGGCGTGGCTACACCCGCGTGTCACCTGAAGAGCAGGATCTCGACGTCGAGTTCCGCATGCGACGGCAAGAAGTGCTGACCAACGAGCGCCCGCCTCAGTTTCACGCGATCATCCACGAAGCCGCACTCCACGTGACCTTGGGGAGTCCAGAGGTCATGCGCAGCCAGTTGTTGCGGCTAATCGAGGCGTCTCGGATGCCAAACGTGACGATTCAGGTCTTGCCGTTCGATGGCCCGTCGCCGTTTGGCACCCCCTTTACGCTGCTCGAGCCGGCAGTACCCGAGTTGGGCACCGTCGTCGTGCCGCGCATCGAGAAATCACTGAACCTGGGAGACGAGGAATCACTGGCTCGGTACAACGATTGGTTCGCTAGCCTGAGCGAAACGGCCTTGCTTCCGGTGGACGCTGCTGTCCAACCTGAGGCACACCTGACGAAGGACTCGCTGGGGTTGATCCAGCGACTCTTGTACCCCTTGCTCTAGGAAGGTGCAGATGTCTCAACTCATCTGGCAGAAGTCCAGCTTCAGCGAACCGGGGTCCGACCAGTGTGTTGAGGTGGCCGTCTGCCCGTCCGGCACCTGTCACCTCCGCGAAAGCGATGCCCCGGCCTCCGTGATGACCACCACCCCTGCCATCCTCCGGGACCTCGTACAGGCCGTGAAGGCGGGCGACTTGGATGCGCCCACACCGTAGGAAGGGCTGCGCATGTCCCAACTCCTCTGGCAGAAGTCCAGTTTCAGTGAGGGTGGCGCTGACACGTGTGTTGAGGTGGCCGCATCGCCATCCGGCACCCGTCACCTCCGCGAAAGCGACGCCCCCGCGACGGTGATGGCCACCAGCGCCGCCGCCCTCCGGGGGCTCGTGCGGTCCTTGAAGGACGGCACCGTAATGCGCGTGCCGTGAGTCGGGGGCGCGGGTACCGTCTGGCCGCATGAGCGCTTATGTAATCGCAGATGTCCAACTGACCGGCGACATCGACGAGGTGGAGCAGTACCGCGCAGGCGTCCAGGCGACGCTCGAACCCTACGGTGGGCGGTTTCTCGTGCGTGGGGGAGCGTATGAGGTCATCGAAGGCGACTGGCAGCCCGGCCGGATAGTCGTGCTCGAATTCCCGAGCGTCGAGGCCGCGCACGCATGGAACGACTCGGCGGCCTATCAGGCGATTGCGCCTCTGCGTACGCGCAACATGGACAGCAAGCGGCTGATCGTCGAGGGCGCTACGGGCGCTACCGGCGACACGGGCGCGGGAAGCTGACCCGGCATCCGTCATGGCCATTTCCTACGACCTCGACATGGCGACGGCGATGTCCGCGGCGGAGGTCGCCGGGGCGCTGTGTGAAGTCGGGCGATCGGCCGGGCTGTTCGACGCGGCGGCCAGCGCCGAGCTGATACTCGGCGAGGGCGTGGTGACGACGGGGGGCACCTGGATCCGGGCCGGCGAGCCTCGGCTGGACGGCCTGCCGCGGTCGTGGGATCCGGTGGTCGGCGACCTCGGGATCACGACGACGGTGTGGGCGTTCTTCCGGCTCGGCCGGGGGACCCCGTCCCCCACGCAGCAGGACGACATGATTCGGCTGGTGGACGGCCTGTTGGGCCGCGTCCGCGGGGACGCCGTGCTGCACTTCCAGTCGGAGCAGATCTGGCTGCTGCGGCGCGGGGACGGGCTCAGCCTCAGCGATGACGACGACCTGTGGCGCCCGCACCGCCTGGCCGCCGTCGCGCACCCGTACCGCCGCGCCTCGCTCGCCTTTTCGGGCGAGGAGGGCGAGCGCGACCGGTAACCGGGCCCGACCCGCCCATGGGGGAACATTCACGGCAATTCATGGCTCCCTTTCACACCGGATACCGCAACAACTCCTACCCCCCTCTTACCTTTTTCGTGACGGGCCGGGGGATGATCGTCCGGCCAATTCGGTGTGCCATCCTTCGGCCATGACGACAGGCCAACTCCAGCAGGATCGGCCCGTAATGGCCCCTGCGCGGAATGCGATGAGCAAGGTTCCGGAAGTCACGGTGTACTTCTGGATCATCAAGTTGCTGACCACGGGAATGGGTGAAACGCTTTCGGACTACTTGGCGCATCTGCTCGACCCCGTGACGGCGGTCGGGATTGCCGGCGTCGCGCTGCTGGTCACCGTGGTGGTGCAGTTCTGGGTGCGGCGGTATGTGGCCTGGATCTACTGGACCGCCATCGTGATGGTGAGCGTCTTCGGGACGATGGCCGCCGATGTGGCCCATGTGGGACTGGGAGTTCCGTATCTCACGTCCACTCTCGTATTCCTGGGCGTTCTGGCCGCTGTTTTCGCGATCTGGTATGCGAGTGAGAAAACGCTGTCGATTCACAGCATTTACACCCGGCGCCGGGAAAGCTTTTACTGGGCCACGGTGCTGGCGACCTTCGCGCTCGGCACGGCCGCGGGTGATATGACGGCCGGCACCATGGCGTTGGGATATCTCGGATCCATCGGACTGTTCGCCGCCGTGATGGCCGTTCCGGCGCTGGGGCGGTGGAAGTTCGGGCTGGGCGCCATTCCGTCCTTCTGGTTCGCGTATGTCGTGACCCGGCCGCTCGGTGCCTCGATCGCGGACTGGATGGCGGTGTCGGTCCGCCGTGGCGGACTGGGGCTGGGGACCGGACCGGTCAGCCTGTACTGGCTGATCGCGATCGTGGGGTTCGTCGCCTACGTGGCGGTGTCGCGCAAGGATGTCGCCTGAGGCGACGGCGACAGCACGGCGACCGTGACGGGAGGGCGGTCAACTCGCCGCCCTTCCAGGGGAGATGGCGGCCCGTCCAAACGTGCCGCCGGACCTCAGGCGGGGCATGACGGGCTCCAGGACGGGGAGCGGCCCAGGGTGGTCAGGATCCGGTCGAGCAGGCTTGCCCCGTCGCCGTCCGGGAGGGGTGGGGCGAAGGCGCTGCCCGGGGCCAGCCGGTAGTCGTCGCCGGAGGGGACGGCGTGGGCGACCGGAAGGGCGGCTTCCAGGAGTGCCGGTTCCGGGGCGTACGGGAGATCCAGGGTGCGGGCGACGTCCCAGCCGTGGACGACGTAGTCGATGAAGTGGAAGCCGATGGCGTGCAGGGCCGGGAATGCCGGGGCGGCCGTGGCCTCGGGGAGGGCGAAGGTCTGGTCGGGGTCGGTGACCTCGGCGAACGCCGCGAGGACGTCGTCGGCCGCGGCGGCGTAGTCCGCGATCGGGTCCTCGGCGAGCGGGCGCGGCGACCAGTGCGCCGGATCCTGCCCGTCCCCGCGTGCGGCGGCCGCGAATCCCCGGTGCTGGACGGTCATATGGGCGAGCAGATCCGCCAGGGTCCAGTCGGCGCAGGGCGTGCGGCGGGGCAGGTCGGCGGGGGTGAGACGGTGTACGGCGGCCAGGCTGCCGCGGACGGCCTCGGCGTTCAGGGCGGTGAGGCGGGCGAGGGCGGCGTGGGCCTCGGACGGCCGTCGATTCGGATTCGTAGGCATAAGCACACGATGTGCGCATGCGTACGATCTGTCAAGGAGTAATTTTCTGGGCATGGGTACGGGCATGAGCAAGGGCGCAGGCAAGGGCGGCGGAGAGCGAGACCGGGCGGCGGCGAAGGCCGCGGCGACCGGCGGAGACCGGCGCCCCGATCTCGCGGCGATGATGGTGCCGTTGTGTCGCGCCCTGGTCGCCGCCGAGCTGCCCGTCCTGGAGGCGCACGGTCTGGCCATGTGGGCGTATGCCGTGCTGCTGCGGCTCGACGAGGCGACCCCGGTACGGTCGCAGGCGGCGCTGGCCGAGGCCATCGGGGCGGACAAGACGCGGATCATCGCGGTGCTCGACGATCTGGACGAGCGGGGGCTGATCCGGCGCCGGCCCGATCCGGCGGACCGGCGGGTGCGGCTGCTGTCGATCACCCCGGAGGGGCGGCGGCTGCGGGACGCCGTTCAGGCGGATATCCAGCGGGGCGAGGAGGAGTTGCTGGCCCCCTTCCCGGCCGCGGAGCGGGAGAGTTTTGTGCGGGTGCTGCGGGCGCTGTCCGATTCCGCGGCGAGCGCTCCGGCGCGGTCCGCCGCGCCGGTCCGGCCGAAGGGAAGAGCCGGCGGATGACGGTCGTTCGGCACGGCGGTCTGCGCCCGCAGATTCTCGATCCGCCGGCCGTTCGCCCCCTGGCCCATTCGGGTCATCGGCCCCGCCCCCTCTAAGGCAGACGGGGGTTTTCTCGGGTTTTCGGAGCGCTGGGGTTCGGCGCTGGGTGAATTATGACTCCTTTTGCGCTCTTATATGGCCAAGGCGTCTCGGGAAACCTGAGGAGGCAGCACCCCATGCGTGGAGCCACCCGTGCGAAATGGGCCGTATGCGCCATCGCTGTCGCCCTCGCGGCCGCGGCCTGCGGCGGCGGGGGCGGCGGGACGGAGAGTTCCGGGGTGGTCAGCGCGTCCTGGGGAGACCCGCAGAATCCGCTGGAGCCCGCCAACACCAATGAGGTGCAGGGCGGCAAGGTCATGGAGATGCTCTTCCGGGGGCTCAAGCGCTACAACCCCAAGACCGGCGCCGCGGAGAACGTGATCGCGGACAGGATCGAGACGAAGGACTCCCAGCATTTCACCGTGACGCTGAAGGGCGGCTGGAACTTCAGCAACGGGCAGCCGGTCACCGCCAAGTCCTTCGTGGATGCGTGGAATTACGGTGCGCTGCTCACCAACAAGCAGAAGAACGCCTCCTTCTTCCAGTACATCGACGGGTTCGACAAGGTGCACCCGGCAAGCGGCACACCGACCGCCAAAACGCTGTCGGGGCTGGCCGTGAAGGACGACAAGACCTTTACCGTCACGCTCAACCAGAAGTTCTCCAGCTGGCCCGACACCCTGGGATACGCCGCCTTCATGCCGCTGCCGAAGGCGTTCTTCACCGACCACGCCGCCTATCTGAAGAAGCCGATCGGCGACGGCCCTTACACGATCGAGTCGTACACCAAGGGCAGCGTGATGAAGATGCGGAAGTGGGACGGGTACAAGGGGCCCGATGCCGCGCGGAACGACGGTATCGATCTGCGGGTCTACACGGACAACAACACCTCCTACACCGACCTCCAGGCGGGGAATCTGGATCTGGTCGACGACATCCCGGCGGCGCAGCTCAAGAACGTCAAACGGGATCTGGGAAACCGCTACATCAACCAGCCGGCCGGGATCATCCAGACCCTCACCTTCCCGATGTACGACAACAACTGGGGCGGCACGGGGAAGGCAAAGCTGCGCCAGGGCATCTCGATGGCGATCAACCGGGACCAGATCACCAAGGAGATCTTCCAGAAGACCCGGACGCCCGCCACGGACTGGACCTCGCCGGTGCTGGGGGAGAAGGGCGGATACCAGGCGGGGGTGTGCGGCGCGGCCTGCGAGTACGACCCCAAAGAGGCCAAGAAGCTGATCCAGGAGGGCGGCGGGCTGCCCGGCGGGAAGATGGCGCTCGCCTACAACGCGGACACCGGGTCGCACAAGGACTGGATCGACGCGATCTGCAACAGCATCAACAACACGCTGGGCACCGACAGCGCATGCGTCGGTGCGCCGGTCGGGACGTTCGCGGACTTCCGCAACAAGATCGCGGCGAAGCAGATGACCGGGCCGTTCCGGGCCGGCTGGCAGATGGACTATCCGCTGATCCAGAACTTCCTCCAGCCGCTGTATTACACCAATGCGGCCTCCAACGACGGGAAGTTCAGCAATGCCGAATTCGACAGGCTGGTGAACGAGGCGAACGCGCAGACCAGCACCCACGAGGGGGTGGCGAAGTTCCAGGAGGCGGAGAAGATCCTGGCCCAGCAGATGCCGGCCATTCCGCTCTGGTATCAGAACGGCAGCGCCGGCTATTCCCCGCGCCTCTCGAACGTGGCGCTGAATCCGTTCAGCGTGCCGGTGTTCAACGAGATCAAGGTGCAGTGAGACCGCGGTGGGACGTTATGTGATCCGTCGGCTGCTCCAGATGATCCCGGTGTTCATCGGCAGCACCTTCCTGATCTTCTTCATGGTGTACGCGCTCGGCGACCCGGTCGCCGCGCTCTTCGGGGACCGGGCGCCGGACCCCGCCACCGCCGCCCGTATCCGCGCCGACCTCTATCTCGACCAGCCGCTGTACAAGCAGTATCTGCACTACATGGGGCAGATCTTCCAGGGGAATTTCGGCACCGCTTTCAACGGCCAGTCGGTGACGGAACTGATGAAGGACGCCTTTCCGGTCACCGTCCGCCTCACGCTCGTCGCCATCGTCATCGAGATGATCGTGGGCATCGTGCTGGGGGTGTTCAGCGGCCTGCGGCGCGGCCGGAGCGTGGACACCTCGGTGCTGCTGCTCACGCTGATCGTCGTCTCCATCCCCACCTTCGTCAGCGGCTATGTGCTCCAGTTCCTTTTCGGGGTGCAGTGGGGATGGGCGGCGCCCACCGTCTCCCCCGAAGCCCCGCTCAATGAACTCCTGTTGCCGGGGCTGGTGCTGGCGCTGGTCTCGCTCGCCTATGTCACCCGGCTGACCCGTACCTCCCTCGCGGAGAACGCCCGCGCCGACTACGTCCGTACGGCCGTCGCCAAGGGACTTCCCCGGCGCCGCGTCATCACCCGCCATCTGCTGCGCAATTCGCTGATCCCCGTCGTCACCTTCATCGGCACCGATATCGGGGCGCTGATGGGCGGCGCCATCGTCACCGAGCGCATCTTCAACATCCACGGGGTGGGATTCCAGCTCTACCAGGGAATCCTGCGGCAGAATTCGCCGACCGTGGTCGGCTTCGTCACGATTCTGGTGCTGGTCTTCCTGATCGCCAACCTGCTCGTCGATCTGCTCTACGCCGTCCTCGACCCGAGGATCCGCTATGCCTGAGCCCCTCGAACCGTACGAGTCCTACGCCGCCAGGGAAGCCATCGGGCACGGCGACGGCGGCCCCGCCGCGCTGGCCATCGGCGAGGCCGAATCGCTGGAACGGGTCCCGGGCGCCGGACCGCCCGGCGGCGAACCCGGCGGCAAACCGCGCAGCCTGTGGAGCGACGCCTGGCACGATCTGCGACGCAACCCCGTCTTCGTCCTCTCCGCGCTGGTCATCGTCTTCCTGGTGCTCATCGCGATCTGGCCGCAGCTGATCGCGAGCGGCAACCCCTACCGCGGCGACCTCGCCAAGGCACAGCAGGGCGCCGAACCCGGCCACCCGTTCGGCTTCGACACCCAGGGCCGGGACGTCTACACCCGCGTGGTCTACGGGGCCCGCGCCTCCATCACCGTCGGCGTCTGCGCCACCACGGGTGCCGCCCTGCTGGGCGGTCTCCTGGGCGGCCTGGCCGGATTCTTCGGCAGCTGGTGGGACGGCCTGCTCTCGCGGCTCGCCGACATCTTCTTCGGCATCCCGGTGATCCTCGGCGGCCTGGTCTTCCTCTCCGTCATCACCAGCAGCACCGTGTGGCCGGTGGTCGGTTTCATCGTGCTGCTCGGCTGGCCGCAGATCTCCCGGATCGCCCGCGGCGCGGTGGTCACCGCCAAACAGAACGACTACGTCCAGGCGGCACGCGCCCTGGGCGCCGGCAACGGCCGCCTCCTGCTGCGGCACATCGCACCGAACGCCGTCGCGCCGGTCATCGTCGTCGCCACCATCGCCCTGGGGACGTACATCGCCCTGGAGGCCACGCTGTCCTACCTGGGCGCGGGGCTGAAGCCGCCGACCGTCTCCTGGGGCATCGACATCTCCGCGGCCTCCACCTACATCCGCAACGCCCCGCACATGCTGCTGTGGCCCGCGGGCGCGCTGAGCATCACGGTGCTGGCGTTCATCATGCTCGGCGACGCCGTACGCGACGCCCTCGACCCCAAGCTGCGCTGAGGAGCGGGCAGATGACCGATACGGACGAGGCGGCGCCGGCCGGCAGGGGCCAGGAGGCCGCGCCGCTGCTGGAGGTGCGCGATCTGCGGGTGGAGTTCCGTACCCGCGACGGGGTCGCCCAGGCCGTCAACGGCGTCAGCTACCGGGTGGCGGCGGGCCAGACGCTGGCCGTACTGGGGGAGTCCGGCTCCGGAAAGTCCGTCACCGCACAGGCCGTCATGGGCATTCTCGACTCCCCGCCGGGCTTCGTCACCGGTGGCGAGGTGCTCTTCCAGGGCCGCGATCTGCTCACCCTGGGCCGCGAGGAGCGGCGCAAGGTGCGCGGCGCCAAGATGGCGATGATCTTCCAGGACGCGCTGTCCTCGCTGAACCCGGTGCTCAGCGTCGGGGCCCAGCTGGGGGAGATGTTCCAGGTCCACGAGGGGATGTCGCGCAAGGAGGCGCGGGGCCGGTCCATCGACCTGATGGAGCGGGTGGGCATTCCCGCGGCCCGGGCGCGGGTGAACGACTATCCGCACCAGTTCTCCGGCGGGATGCGCCAGCGCATCATGATCGCGATGGCGCTGGCCCTGGCCCCCGACCTGATCATCGCCGACGAGCCGACCACCGCCCTGGACGTCACCGTCCAGGCCCAGGTGATGGACCTGCTCGCCGAGCTCCAGCGCGAGTACCGCATGGGCCTGATCCTGATCACCCACGATCTGGGGGTGGTCGCCGATGTCGCCGACACCATCGCCGTGATGTACGCGGGCCGCATCGTGGAGACCGCCCCGGTCCACCGGCTCTACAAGGCGCCCGCCCACCCGTACACCCGCGGCCTGCTGGAGTCCATCCCGCGCCTGGACCACAAGGGCCGGGAGCTGTACGCCATCAAGGGCCTGCCGCCCAACCTGACCGCCATCCCGCCCGGTTGCCCCTTCAACCCGCGCTGCCCGCTCGCCCGCGACATCTGCGTGACCGACCGCCCGCCGCTGTACGACGTGGGCCCCGGCCGGACCAGCGCCTGCCACTTCTGGAAGGAGACCCTCGATGGCGCCCGATGACCGGCCCGACGGCAGCCCCGGTGTCCTCGCCGACCCCGGCGGGTCGGCGCTCGGCGAGCCCGTGCTGGAGATCCGGGATCTGGTCAAGCACTATCCGCTGACCCGGGGCGTGCTCTTCAAGAAGCAGATCGGCGCGGTCAAGGCCGTCGACGGGGTCTCCTTCGACCTGCACAAGGGCGAGACGCTGGGCATCGTGGGGGAGTCGGGGTGCGGGAAGTCGACGCTCGCCAAGATGCTGGTGGGGCTGGAGCGGCCGACGTCCGGTCAGATCCGCTATCAGGGGCAGGACATCGCCACTCTGTCCGGGCGTGCGCTGAAGGCCGTACGGCGCAACATCCAGATGGTGTTCCAGGACCCGTACACCTCCCTCAACCCCCGTATGACGGTCGGGGACATCATCGGCGAGCCCTACGAGATCCACCCCGAGGTGGCGCCCAAGGGGGACCGCCGCAAGAAGGTGCAGGACCTGCTGGACGTGGTCGGGCTCAACCCGGAGTACATCAACCGCTATCCGCACCAGTTCTCCGGCGGCCAGCGGCAGCGCATCGGCATCGCCCGCGGGCTGGCGCTGCGGCCGGAGATCATCGTCGCCGACGAACCGGTCTCCGCGCTGGATGTGTCCGTCCAGGCGCAGGTCATCAACCTCCTGGAGGCCCTCCAGGACGAGTTCGACCTCTCCTATGTCTTCATCGCCCACGATTTGTCCGTCGTCCGGCACATCTCCGACCGGGTCGCGGTGATGTACCTGGGGCGGCTCGCCGAGACCGGTACGGACGAGGAGATCTACGAGCATCCGACGCACCCCTACACCCAGGCGCTGCTGTCGGCCGTGCCCGTACCGGACCCGGAGGCCCGCGAGCAGCGCGTGGGGGGACCTCCCGGCGGCCGCCGGGGGAGGATCCTGCTGACCGGTGACGTCCCCTCGCCCGCCGATCCGCCGTCCGGCTGCCGCTTCCGTACCCGCTGCTGGAAGGCCCAGCCGCTGTGCGCCCAGGTGGTGCCGCCGCTGGAGGTGCCCGAGGCGTTCCGGGAGACCGAGAGCCCGGCCCGGCATGCGTCGGCGTGCCATTTCGCGGAGGAACGGCACGTGGTGCCCGGCGACTGACGCGGACGGGGGCCCGGCCGCTGTGGCCGGGCCCCCGTCGTACGCGGTGTCGGAGTGCGGGACGTCAGGGCGTCTTGCCGGATGTGCCGCCGTCGTCGCCGCCTTTCGGGGCGCCCTCCGCGGCCGCCTCCTCGATGGCCGCCAGCGCCGGGTCCAGGACGATGTCCTCGCCGCGCGCCGCGGTCGTCGGCTCCTCCGGGAAGTGGCAGGCCGTCAGGTGGCCGTCCCCGTTGCCCGAGAGCTGCACCAGCGGCGGCTCCTCGGACGCGCACTTGTCCTGCGCCTTCCAGCACCGGGTGCGGAAGCGGCAGCCCGAGGGCGGGTTGACGGGGGAGGGGACGTCACCGGCGAGGCGGATGCGCTCGCGGCCCTCCTCGTCGTCCTCGACCAGCGTGGCCTCGGGCACGGCGGAGAGCAGCGCGTGGGTGTACGGGTGCCGCGGCCGCATATAGATCTCGTCGCGGGTGCCCACCTCCACGATCTTGCCGAGGTACATCACCGCGACCCGCTCGCTGAAGTGGCGCACGATCGCCAGGTCGTGGGCGATGAACAGGAACGCGATGCCCAGTTCGCGCTGGAGCTTCTGGAGCAGGTTGACGACCTGCGCCTGGATGGAGACGTCCAGCGCCGAGACCGGCTCGTCGGCGACGATCAGCTTCGGTTCCAGGGCCAGGGCGCGGGCGACGCCGATGCGCTGGCGCTGGCCGCCGGAGAATTCGTGCGGAAAGCGGTTGTAGTGCTCGGGGTTGAGTCCCACGGTCGCCAGGAGCTCACGGATCCGCTTCTCCCGGCCGCCGGGCGGGTTGATCCCGTTGATCTCCATCGGGCCGCCGATGATGGTGCCCACCGTCTGCCGCGGGTTCAGCGAGGCATACGGGTCCTGGAAGATCATCTGGATCTCGGAGCGGACGGGTGCCAGCTGCTTGCGGTTGGCGTGGGTGATGTCCTGCCCGGCGTAGGTGATCTTGCCGGCGGTCGGCTCCATCAGCCGGGTCAGCAGTCGCCCGGTCGTCGACTTGCCGCAGCCGGACTCGCCGACCAGGCCGAAGCTCTCGCCGGCGCGCACGGTCAGATCGAGGCCGTCGACGGCCTGTACGGCGCCGACCTTCCGCTTGAACGGGAAGCCGCCGTAGATGGGGAAGTGCTTGGTCAGCCCCTCGGCGGTGAGCAGCGGCTCGCCCAGGGCGGGCGCGGTGTCGCGGGGCGTGGGGAGGGTGACGTTGTCGGTCATGGTGATGGCTCCCTAGCCCAGCCGGGGCTTGATCTGCTCGGTGAAGAAGGTCTGCTTCTGCTCGGCGTTCAGATGGCAGGCGGCGGCGCGGCCGAGCGCCAGCGACGGCCGGTCCCCGGTGCAGCTCGCGCCGGCGACCTCGTCGACGAAGCCGCAGCGCGGGTGGAAGGCGCAGCCGGTGGGCGGGTCGAGCAGGCTCGGCGGGGCGCCGGGGATCGGGTTGAGGGCCTCGTTGACGTCCGAGGACAGCCGCGGCATCGAGCTGAGCAGGCCCCAGGTGTAGGGGTGCTGGGGCTGGGTGAGGATCTCCTTGACCGAGCCGCGCTCGACCGCCCGGCCCGCGTACATCACCAGCAGGTCGTCCGCGGTGTTGGCGACCACGCCCAGGTCGTGGGTGATCAGGATGATCGCGGAGCCGAACTCCTGCTGGAGGTCCTTGAGCAGGTCGAGGATCTGCGCCTGGACGGTGACGTCCAGCGCGGTGGTCGGCTCGTCCGCGATCAGCAGCGCGGGGTTGCACACCAGCGCCATGGCGATCATCGCGCGCTGGCGCATACCGCCGGAGAACTGGTGCGGATAGTCGTCCACCCGCAGATTCGGCTGCGGAATGCCGACCTTGGTCAGCATCTCGATGGCCCGCTGCCGGCCCTCGCGCTTGGAGGCGCCGGTGTGCTTGATGAACGGCTCCGCGATCTGCCGGCCCACCGTGTAGTACGGCGAGAGCGCGGCGAGCGCGTCCTGGAAGATCATGGCCATCTTGTTGCCGCGGAGCTTTTCCAGGGTCTTTTCCCGGGCCCCGGTCAGCGTCTCGCCGTCCAGCGTGATCTCGCCGGTGATCTCGGTCGACTTGGGGTTGTGCAGGCCCAGGACGGCGAGGTTGGTGACGGACTTGCCGGAGCCGGACTCGCCGACGATGCCGAGCGTCTTGCCGCGTTCGAGGTCGAAGGAGAGACCGTCGACGGCCTTGACGACGCCGTCCTCGGTGGAGAACCGCACATGCAGGTCGCGGACGGAGAGGAAGGAGTCCGGTCCGGCCGGGACCGGTGCGTCCTCGGTCTTGGTCAGTGTGGTCACGTCAGGCTCTCCTAGGCGAGGCGCACGCGCGGGTCGATAAGGGCGTACGCCGCGTCCACGACGATGTTGAACAGGATGATGAACGTGGCCGCGAAGAGCATCACGCCCATCACCGTGGGCAGATCGGTCTTGAGCACCGACTCGATCGACAGGGTGCCCAGACCCGGCAGCGCGAACGTCACCTCGGTGATCATGGCGCCGCCGAAGAGGGTGCCCAGGTCGATGCCGAAGATGGTGACGATGGGGATCAGCGAGCCGCGCCAGGCGTAGCGGAAGAAGACCGTGGCGGCCGACATGCCCTTGGCGCGGGCCGTGCGCACGTGTTCCTCCTGGAGCTGCTCGATCATCGCGGAGCGCGCCATACGGGTGTACTGGGCGGTGAAGATGATCGACAGCACGCACCACGGGATCAGCAGGCCCATGAACCAGCCCGCCGGATCCTCGGTGATGGGTACGTACTTGGGCTGCCCCAGCAGATTGGTGTTGTAGACGAGCAGGGTCAGCACGATCGGCCCGACGAAATAGATCTGCAACGAGCTGAGCACCAGCGAGACCGAGCTGAAGAACTTGTCGAGCAGGCTGCCCTGCTTCCAGGCGGCGAGCATGCCGGTGGCCAGGCCCACGAACAGGAAGACCACCGCGGCGCCGAGGGTCAGCGACAGCGTGATCGGGAAGCGGTCGACGATGGTGTTCCACACCGCGTCACCGGTGGCGAAGGAGTAGCCGAAGCAGGGGGCGGGGCACGGTCCCTGGGCGAAGTCGCGGCCGGTGACGATGCCGGCCATGAAGTGCAGGTACTGCACCGGGACCGGCTGGTCGAGCCCCATGTTCTTGTGGATGATCGCGAGGGCGTCGGGGCCGCAGTTCCGTCCGCAGGCCAGCAGCGCGGGGTCCCTTGGGGCGGCGAAGAAGAGGAAGAACGTGAAGGCGCTGATGAGCAGCAAGATCACGATCGCGCCGAGAGACCGGCGGACGAGGAATCGAAGCATGGCAGATCGCAGCTCTCGTGGGGCAGCGGAAGTGTGGAGGGTGGGGGCGGGGCACGGTGTGCCCGTCGGATGCGACGGGCACACCGTGCCGGGGGCCGCTCTGGATGCGCGGCCGGACGACTACTTCTTCACGTACAGCTTGGTCGGGTCGATGGCGCTGAGGATGTTGTTGTTCATCACGCCGCCGATCTTGGAGCCGTGCAGCTGGACCTGCTTGTAGTAGAAGGTCGGGATCTGCGGGAGGTCGTCCTTGAGGATCTTCTCGCCCAGCGCGAACCAGTCGGCCGCCGCCTTCTTCTGGTCGGTCTCCTGGGAGATCCGGTCGATCTCCTTGTTGGTCTCCGGGTTGTTGTACAGCGCGTAGTTGGTGCCGCCGTCCTGGATCTGCCGGCCGTCGTACACCGGGGGAAGCACCGTCAGCGCACTCGGCCAGTCCGCGCCCCACGCCGAGGGGTAGACATCGAACTGGTTGTCCGTCTTGCCGATGATGTCGTAGTAGGTGTCCGAGGGCAGTTCCTTGTTCTGGACGTCGAAGCCGGCCTTCTTGAGGTTGTCGGCCACCGCGACGGAGTACTTCGCGGGCTCGACCGCCGTGTTGTGGGCGTAGGTCAACTTCATGCCGAGCTTGCCGGCCTTCTTCAAGATCGCCTTGGCCTTGGCGACATCGCCCAGCGGGTTCTTGAGCTTGCCGTAGGGGTCGATGTTCTTGTAGCCGGTCAGCGTCGGGCTGATGTAGCTGCCCGCCAGCTCACCGCCGCCCGGGGTGCCGTACGCGTCGAGGATGGACTGGATCGGCATGGCGTAGGCGATGGCCTCGCGGATCCGCTTGTCCTTCAGGCGGCGCATGTTGAAGTTCATCACGCCGACGTACGGCTGGTAGCCGGAGGTCGAACGGGCCTTGATCTTGGGGTCGTTGGCGACCCGCTGGAGGCTGGCCGCGTCCACCTGGTTGTTGAAGCTGATCGCCGTCTGGTTGTCCGTGTTGTCGGCCATCAGACGCTGGGTGGAGTCGATGTAGGACACGCTGAACTGGATGTCGAACTCGTCCGGGTACTGGTGACGCGTGGGGTCCGTCTTGGGGTCCCACTGGGCGTTCTTGACCAGCGTGATGCCCTTGCCGTTCTTGAACGATCCGGGCTGGATCTTGTACGGGCCCGAGGCGACCGGGGCCTTGTCGTACTTCTCCTTGGTGTCCTTGGCCTTCTCGACGACGCCGTAGCCCGCCAGGGCCAGGGCGTAGGGCAGGTCACCGACCGGCTTCTTGAAGTGGAAGACGATGGTGTGGTCGTCCGGCGTGTCCAGGACGCTCTTGGGCAGGTGCTTGCCGCCGTAGGGGCCGCCCGGCAGGAGCTTGCGGTAGCCGGCGGTCGAGTTGGAGTCGGCCAGCCAGCGCTGGACGTAGGTCGGTCCGCTGGTGATGAAGTCCGCGAACTGCCGCTCGAAGGTGTGCCGCAGGTCCGTCGAGGTGATCGGCTTGCCGTCCTCGAACTTGACGCCGTCCTTGAGCTTGTACGTCCAGGTCTTGCCGCCGTCGGACTTCTCGCCGCTGTCCGTGGCGAGGTCGCCGACGACGTTGTACTTGCCGTTGTTGTCCTCGTTGAACGCCGTCAGCCTGCGGAACAGCAGGGTCGAGAGGCTGCCCTGGTCGGAGACGTAGAGCTGCGCCGGGTCGAGGTGGGCGTAGGTGTCGCGCTGGTAGACCTTGATGGTGCCGCCCGGAGTGGCACCGGGCACCGGCGCGGCCGGACCCTTGGAGGCGGCCGCGTCGGCGAAGGCTATCTGCCCGCGCATCTTCTCGGCATCCTTGCGCGACTGGTCGTCGCCCGCGCCCTGCTTGGCGCCGGCGCTGCACGCGGTCAGGGCCAGTGCTCCGGCGGTGAGGGCCACGATCGCGGCCTGGGCTCTGCGCATACGGACATTGCTCATGGTTGTGAATGCACCTGCCTGTCGTTGATCCGTTGCTGCTGCCTGACTGATGCGGCACTGGGGTGGCAGCACCCCCTGTGGAACGGATTCACCGAGCCCTCTTCGGGTCGAAGGCGTCCCGGACCGAGTCCCCGAGCAGGTTGAACGCGACGATGAAAAGGACCATCGCGACGCCGGGGAAGAACAGATACGTGATGTCGTTGTGGTAGTAGTCGGCCGCGTTGGCGAACATCCGGCCCCAGTCCGGGGTGGGCTCGACGAGACCGACGCCGAGGAACGACAGACCGGCGATCGAGGTCACGAAGTTCGGCAGCATGTAGGTCGTCTGGACCAGGATCGGCGTCATCACATTGGGCACCAGCTCGCGCCGGATGATCCGCCAGGGAGAGGCGCCGCTGATCTTGGCCGCCTCGATGAACTCCCGCTCGCGCAGCGACAGTACCTGGCCGCGCAGCAGCCGGGCGAGGCTCATCCAGCCCAGGAACCACAGCACCGCGATCAGGATCGTGCAGCGCAGCCAGAAGGGCATCTCGTCCTCGGGGGCGACGAAGATGGCGCTGACCACCGGGACGAACGCGACATAGAACAGCTGGTTGGGGAAGGCCATCAGCAGGTCGATGAGCCGGCCGATGAAGTAGTCCGTGCGGCCGCCGAAGTAGCCGGCCGTCACCCCCAGCACGATCGCGGTGAGCACCGAGATGATCGTGACGCCCACCGCCAGCCCCAGTGTGTTGCGGATGCCGTAGAGCAGCTGCATGAACACATCGCGGCCCAGGCCCGGTTCCAGTCCGAACCAGAAGTCCGAGGAGATGCCGCCGTTGGGGCCGGCCGGGTACTGGTTGACCAGCAGGCCCGGGGTGACCTGCCCGTATCGGGTCCAGGGGTCCTTGCCGTAGACGTTGGATATCAGCGGTGCGAGCGCGCCGGCGGCGAAGAAGAACAGCACGATGAAGGCGCTGATGACGCCCGTGTGGTCGCGTTTGAAACGCGCCCACATCAGCTGGCCCGGTGAACGCCCCGTGAGCGCACCGTTTTTGCCCTTTTTCTCCGAGGTCGCACTGTCGGGACCCAGACCTGGGGTGTCGGTCTTGGTCACCGCGGTCTGGGATGGACTAGTCATCGCGAAGTGCCCCCGCGCCGAGTTCTCTTGGAACATGAAGCGGCGCCGAGTCGCGCCGTTGGATGGCGCGACTTTCGCAAGTTATTTACGGCGGAGTCAAGGGTGTGCGGTGTGCCGTTGTGCAGGTCGTCTGCTTCTTGAGCGAAGATTACGCAGATCGACGCATAGGCGTGCTTGACAGGCCTCGGTCATGTACGGCATGGGGGACATATCGCGCCCAACCGCTTTAACAAGAAGGCAATATCGCCGCAGCAACTCCGATATACGAACGCGCGATGCTGAACAACGTACGGCCGTGCGGGTGCCGTAGACCGGCCGGGGACGCCGAGAGGAGCCCCCGGCCGGTCACCGTTTTCGCGGGTATGCCGCACCGCCACGACGTATGTGTTGTCCCGGCCCCGCGGGTGCAGTAGACCTGCACCAGGCGTGCGCACACCGGCGGCGCCACGGACGAGACGGCGCATCGACGCGGACGGGGGCGGCCGTGTCCACCAGACGGAACACCGGTCTCAGCGCGGGCGCCCGGGGCACCGCGGCCCTGCTGTGTGTGCTGATGGCGCTGACCGACATCGGCTGGATCATCCGGGACCTGAACATCGCCCAGCATCCCGCCGACGTGTGGTGGACCTGGCTGGGCGAGGTGCGCCGGCCCGGCGAGTTCACCGCCTGGGGCACCAGCGCCCTCGATCCGCTGCTGGTGCTCGGCGCGCTCGCCGCCGCGGCCGCCGCGCTGCGCGCCGCCTCCTCGATCGCCTCCGGCGCGCTGCTCGCCCTGGCGTCCGCCACTGCGCTGCTGCGGCTCCCGCTGCTGTGGGTGCTGGGCGCGAGCTGGTTGCAGGGCCTGGAGAGCGGGTTGACCGGACGGGCCCGGCTGACCGCCGGCGCCCAGCTCGCCCTCGCCGTGGTCCTGGCCGTCGTGGTCGCCGCGGGCCGCCGTCCCGACGACAGCGCCGACGAGGATCTGCGCGGGGTGACCCGGCGCGCGTACGGAGTGGTCCACCGGCTGCCGCACGACGACGAATCCGACGACGCCCCCGGCCGCCCGCACAAGGGGCAGGCCGGTGCGCTCGCCGCCCTCCTGGGAACGGCCGGACTGGCGCTCGCCGCCTGGGAGGCCCACTGGCTGCTGCGGCTGGGCTGGGACGTCTACCGCAAGGGGCTGCTCGGCGACGCCTCCGTCTTCCGGGCGTTGCTCCAGCCCCCGGTGCACTGGCAGATGACGGTGTACGCGCTGCTGTCCCTGGGAGCCGCCGCCGCGGCGCTGCGGCGGGCGTCCTGGGCCCGGCCCGCGGCCCTGGCGGCCGGGACGCTGCTGGCCGTCCAGGCGGCCGGGGCGCTGGTGTTCGCCGCCGGGACCGGGCAGCTCGGCGAGTTCCCGCTGCTGCCCGGCCAGGCCCGACTGGAGCTGGGCACCGCGGTGGTGGTGGCCCTCGCCGGGACCGCCGCGGCCGTGGTGGCGGCCCGGCCCGGAGTGCCGGACGGCCGCCCGGAGGCGGGCGGGGCGCTGGCCTACGACGCCTCCCCGGAGGCGGAGCGGCCGCCGCATGCGCCGCCCCCGCCGTCCAGGCTCCCGCCGGGCTGGTAACGGGGCGGGCGCACCGCCTAACGGGGCAGGCGCACCCGCCGGTTCACGCTTCCCTCGCCCACGGAGCGCTCAGGCCATCCCCAAGGACCGCTTGAGGAAGTCCACCTGGAGCAGCAGCAGGTTTTCGGCCACCTGCTCCTGGGGCGTCATATGGGTCACCCCGCTCAGTGGCAGCACCTCGTGCGGCCGGCCCGCCGCGAGCAGCGCCGCCGACAGCCGCAGCGCATGCGCCACCACGACATTGTCGTCCGCCAGCCCGTGCACGATCATCAGCGGCCGGTGCGGCTCCACCGCCCCCGACAGACCCTCGTCCGTGACCAGCGAGTTCTCGGCGTAGACGGCCGGCTCCTCGTCCGGGTGCCCCAGATACCGCTCCTGGTAGTGGGTGTCGTACAGCCGCAGATCGGTCACCGGCGCGCCCACCACCGCCGCATGGAAGACATCGGGCCGGCGCAGCGCGGCCAGGGCGGCCAGATAGCCGCCGAACGACCAGCCGCGGATCGCGACCCGCTCCAGGTCGAAGGGGAAGGATTCGGCCAGCGCCTGGAGGGCGTCGACCTGGTCCTCCAGGACGACCGCGGCCAGCTCCCGCGAGATCGCCTTCTCCCAGCCGGGGGAACGTCCCGGGGTGCCCCGGCCGTCCGCCACCAGCACCGCGAACCCCTGGTCCGCGAACCACTGCGACGTCAGATGCGCATGGTGCGCGGCGACCACCCGCTGTCCGTGCGGCCCGCCGTACGGATCCAGCAGCACCGGCAGCGGACCGTCGGCCTCCGTATAGCCGGTGGGCAGCAGCACCGCGCACGGAATCTCCCGCTCCCCGGCCAGCACGAAGCGCGGACGGGCGGTCAGCTGCGGCTCCTCGGCGTACGAGGCGAGCGTGGCCAGCGTCTTCTCGCCGCCGTCCGCATCCAGCCGCAGGACCTCCACCCGGGCCCCGGGCCACTCGGCCGACGCCTGGGAGAGCACCACCAGCTCCCCGCTGCGCACCGCCGAGGACACCGTCGGGAACGGCCGCGCGCCCACCCGCTCCCAGCCGCCCTGGTCGCCGCTGCCGCGGAACCAGGCGCGGTAGACGCCGATGTCCTTCATATCCGTACCGCTCGCGGAGAACAGGACGTCGTCCTCTCCGACGTCCAGTACGGCGCGCACATGCAGCGGTGCACCCGTCAACGGCCGGTCGCCGACGAACAGTTTGCGGGCGCCGCCCTCGTCCGCGATCCGCACCAGCCGTCCGTCCGGAGTCCAGGCGGGCGCCCCGGGGAACGGCTCGACCCACACCTCGTCCTCGTCGTCGTGCACCGTACGGGTCGCGCCGGTCCCGGTGTCGACGGTCAGATAGCGCTGGTCGCGCTGGTCGCGGGATTGCACCAGGAGCAGCGGCGGACCGCCCGCGGACCAGTGCACGCGCGCCAGATAGGGGTAGCGGACGTGGTCCCAGGTGACCTCCGTACGGGAGCCGTCCAGCCCCAACAGGGCCAGGGTCACCACGGCGTTGGCGGTGCCGGCCGCGGGGTAGGCGACCGGCACCGGCTCGCGGTCGGGGTGGGCGGGGTCGGCGATCCACCAGCGCCGCACCGGGGACTCGTCGACCCGGGCGGCCAGCAGCCGGTCGCTGTCGGGCGACCACCAGAAGCCCCGGTGGCGGCCCATCTCCTCCGCGGCGATGAACTCCGCCAGGCCCCAGGTGACCTGCGGACCGTCCGGCGCGGCGAGGAGCCGGTCGGCGGTACGGGTGTTGGCGGTACGGGTGTCGCCCGCGCCGTCGTCGGACGCGCTCTCTTCGTCGGGGGCGGCCCCGCCGTCGGAGGTGGCCCCGCCGTCCACCGAGACCACCCGCAGCCCGCCCTGTGCCACGAACGCCACCCGCCGCCCGTCCGGCGACGGCCGCGGGTCCACCACGGGCCCCTGGACCGGGAGTTCACGTGTGGTGCCGGCCCGCAGCTCCGAGACGAACAGCCGGCCGGAGAGGGTGAACGCCGCCAACTCCACGGCCTCGTCCACCGCGTAGCCGACCACGCCCGCCGAGCCTTCCCGGGTACGCTCGCGGCGGGCCCGCTCCTCGGGGGAGAGTTCCTCGTCCGCCCCGGCCAGCAGCGCCAGGGGGTCGGCGGCGGTGAACTCCCGTCCCTCGTCCAGGTCGAGGACCCACAGCCGCTGGGCGCGGTCGGTGCCCGAAGCGGAGCGCAGGAAGACGACGCGGGCGCCGTCGGGCGAGAGGGCGTAGCCGCGCGGGGCGCCCAGGGTGAAACGCTGTGTACGGGCGTACTGCCGGGGGAAGGAAGGCTGTCCGGTCGTCATGGGCCCGAGCCTAAAGGGGCGCGGGCCCAAAGGGCGTGGGCCACCGGTGGTCGCACTCGTGAAGATCGCGTGCGCCCCTCCTCTGCACCCGTGCACCGACTTATGCACTCGGACGGAAAGTTATGATCCCTTGCGCGTCATGGGTACGGGGTAAAGAGCCCATGGCATAACCCGGTGTGCGGGTCGTCGAGGCGTCCCGTGTGCCACCAACTCTGTCCGGTCCGTGCGTACTTGGAGGTGAGCCGCCGTGGCACTCTCGATTTCGGCGGTGGTGCTGCTGGCGATCATCGTCTTCTTGCTTGTCAAGAAGTCCGGGCTGAAGGCCGCGCATGCGTTTGTCTGCATGCTGCTGGGCTTCTATCTGGCCAGCTCGTCCATCGCCCCGACGGTCAAGCAGGTGACGACGAACGTGGCCAGCATGCTCGGCAACATCAAGTTCTGAGCCACCGCACCCTCGAGTTCCGAACCACTGCACCTGCTGATCGGGTCCGGGTGTCCGGGGCGGCCGTCCCAGGGTGCCGCCCCGGACACCCGTCCCCCGATCGGGTGCAGGGACGGCGACCGGGATCGCCTGCTGAGGGCTCGGAGGACGGCTCGTAGGCTGTCGGCATGTCCCACCCGTCTCCCACCACCGCCCCGGGCGGAGATGCCGCGCAGCGCAGTGACATCCCTTCCCGCCGCCTCCTGCTGGTCCATGCGCACCCCGACGACGAGTCGATCAACAACGGTGTGACCATGGCCAGGTACGCCGCCGAGGGTGCCCTGGTCACCCTGGTGACCTGCACACTCGGCGAAGAGGGCGAGGTCATCCCGGCCGAGCTCGCCCATCTGGCACCCGACCGCGAGGACGCCCTCGGCGCGCACCGTGTCGGCGAGCTGGCCGCCGCCATGGCCGCGCTGGGCGTCACCGACCACCGTTTCCTCGGCGGCGCGGGCCGCTACCGCGACTCCGGAATGATGGGCGCGCCCCAGAACGACCGGCCGCAGGCGTTCTGGCAGGCCGATCTCGACGAGGCGGCCGCGCATCTGGTGGCCGTCATCCGTGAGATCCGTCCCCAGGTCCTGGTGACATATGACCCGAACGGCGGATACGGGCACCCCGATCACATCCAGGCGCACCGCGTCGCGATGCGCGGCGCGGAGCTCGCCGGACGGGCGGACTTCCGCCCGGACCTGGGCCCCGCGTACGCGATCGAGAAGATCTACTGGAACTGCAACGCCCGCTCGGACGTCGAGAAGGGCTTCGCCAGGCTGTCGGCCGCCGGGGTCTCCTTCCCCGGGATCGCCTCGGTGGACGACGTCCCGGGCGTGGTGCCGGATGCCGAGGTCACCGCGTCGATCGGCGGCGGCCCGGTGTACGCGGCGGCCAAGGCCGCGGCGATGCGCGCCCACTACACCCAGATCGCGGTCGACGGACCGTTCTTCGCGCTCTCCAATGATCTGGGCCAGCCGCTGTTCGGCAGCGAGCACTATCGACTGGTGCACGGTGAGGCGGGCGCCCCGGAGGGCGAGCGCGAGGACGACCTGTTCGCCGGGATCCCGGCGGGCGCGGGCAGCGCCGTCGGCGGCGGCGAGAGCGGCAGCCGGACGGCGGAGCGGACGGAGCACCGGGCGGCGGACCGGATGGAGGAGGCGGCGGAATGAGCGCGGGAAACGGGCCCGGCAAGGGACCAGGTGAGCGACCCGGAAACGGGCCCGGAAGCGGTTCCGGCAAGGGGCCCGGCAAGGGTGCGGGAAGGCCCGCGGGGAAGGGCGCTGCCGCGGGCGGCAAGGGCAACGGGCCCGGCGCACCGCAGCGGTCGCGGGCGGGCGGCGGCGCCTCCGCCGCGCGCCCCGTGCCCCCCGCCCCGCCCCGCCCCGCCGCCGGGCCGTCGGCCCCGGTGACGCCGGGCCGGATCGGCCTGTACGTGCTGCTGCTGGTCGCGGGGGTCCTGGTCGCCGTGGCCGGGACGCTCGTCCAAGCGGCGTGGTTCCCGGGCGGATTGCTGCTGGCGCTGGCCGCGGCGGCCGGTCTCTTCCACGGCGGCGCCACCGCGACCGGCACCCTGGCCGGTGCGATGATCCCGGGCGCGGGCTGGCTGGTGGCCGTGTTCCTCCTGCTCAGTCAGGTCCGGCCGGAGGGGGACTTCCTCTTCGGCGCCGGGACCAGCTCGTACCTCTTCCTGGCCGGTGGCCTGGCGGTCGCTGTGATCTGCGCCACCGTCGCCCAGCGGCGTGCTGTGGGCGTACCGCACGGCCGAGTTGGCGGATGACATGGTCCATAGCAGGACCAAACCGGCGGCGAGCCCGCTAAACGGGTTGTGTCCAGGGGGTTCGCCCATGGCGGCGGTGTTCGTACGCTCTTCGGGTGTCCGTCGGCGGCGGCCAGTATGGTGGTGCGCGCCGCCGCGCCGCCCTGGGGGCACACCCTCGGCTAACGCCGGGGGCTCCCCCACCTGGCCTGTGGCCGGGGATCATCGCTGACGAGCGGCGGAGCCAACCGGGAGAACCTGCTTTGAGTCGTGAATCTGACAGTTCGTCCTCCGGCCCCCAGGGCCGTGGCGGAGCCGCGTACCCCTCGGGCACGCAGCCGTACGGCTCGCCCGGGGGAAACGCCGACGAGGCCGCGGCCCGGCCGGAGGAGCCGAAGACCGAGACCACGCTGACGACGCGGATCAAGATCAACATTCCGGGGTCCCGCCCCATCCCGCCGGTCGTCGTGCGCAAGCCCGTCGGTGAGGAGTCCGGCATGGGCGCTCCGGCCGCGCCCGGCGGCCCCGCCGGATCCCCGGGCCCGTCCGCTCCCGCACGTGGCGCCGAACGCAGCGGCGAGCGCACCGCGAACACCCCGCGGCCCGAGGCGGCCGGGGACGCGCCGACCACCGGTGGCCCCGGTGACAAGACCAGCGACTGGTTCGCCCCGCGCAAGCCGGGCGCCGGCCCCGGTGGCGGGTCCTCGACGGGCTCGCACCAGGTCCCGCCCGCCCCCTCCGGTGCGACGCCGCCGCGCGGCACCTCCGGCGCCACGTCCCCGAACCGCCCCGACCTGCCGTATTTCTCCGACGGCCAGGGCGCGCCCGGCGGCGCTTCGCCGTACGACACCGGGGCAGGGCAGACGAGCACGCCGTTCGACACCGGGGCGCCCACGGGCGGCTCGCCCTTCGAGAGCACCCCGTTCGACGGCGGTGGTCCGCGCGGCGGTTCGCCGTTCGATGCGCCCGCCGCGCCCGCACGCCCGCGCAGCCCCTTCGACTCCCCGCTGGGCGACCCCGCGGGCCCCAGCGGCCCGACGACCGGCCCGGCGCGCGGTGACAGCGCGCTGAACCTCCCGCCCGGCTTCAGCGAGCCCGAGGCGCCCGGTGTGCCCGGCCGGCCCGACGACACCGCCGAGCTCACCCCGCAGCCTCCGGCGCCCCCGCTGGCCGGTCCGGGCCGCGGCATGGGCGTCACCGGAGGCATCTCGGGCGGCCTGCCCGGCAGCGCCGCGGCGGGTCCCGGCGCTCCCGGCAGCACCGCCGCGGGGCCCGGCGCCCCGAAGAAGAAGCGCGGGCGCCCAAGCGGCGTCCCCGGTGCCGTCGGTACGGACGACGGCGCGCGCGGCTCCGCCCCCGGCGGCCGGGTCTCCGGCGACACCCTGGTCAGCGGCATCCCGACGACGTCCGACGGACCGTCGTCCCCCTCGCCGTTCGCCTCCCACCCCGCCGACGCGGACGACTCCGCAGCCCCGCCGTCGCGCCGGGCGATCCCGGAGCCGATCAAGCCGCCCAAGAAGGGCCGCAACAAGATCGTCCTGGTGGGCGTCGGCCTCGTGGCCCTGGTCGGTGTCGCCTACGGCGCCGGTCTGCTGCTCGACCACGCCGACGTGCCCAACGGCACCACCGCGCTCGGCATCGACATCGGCGGCACGAGCAAGGACGAGGCCGTCAAGAAGTTGGAGAAGGGCCTGGGCGACCGCCTCACCGCGCCGCTCAAGCTCACCGTCGGCGGCAAGCCCGTCACCCTCCAGCCCGCCAAGGCCGGCCTCTCCATCGACCTTCAGGCCACCGTCCGCAAGGCCGCGGGCCGCGACTACAACCCCGTCTCGGTCATCGGCTCGCTCTTCGGCGGCACCCGCGTCGCCGATCCCGCGGTGGTCGTCGACGACGAAAAGCTGGGCGTGGCCCTCCAGAACCTCGCCGGTCCGGCGGCCGCCGCCAAGGACGGCGGGATCTCCTTCGTGAACGGCAAGGCGGTGCCGCACTACGGCGTGCCGTACAAGTCGATCGACACCGGGGCGTCCCAGACCAAGCTCGCCGACGCCTACCGCGACCGGGCCTCCACCGGCAGCGACACCACCGTCGATCTGGCGGCCACCACCCAGCAGCCCAAGGTCGGCAAGGCCGCGGTGGACAAGGCGATGAAGCTGTTCGCCGAGCCGGCGATGTCGGGGCTGGTCACGGTGCGGACGGACGCGGGGCACGCGGTCTCCTTCAGCCCGCAGAAGTCCATCCCCAAGTTCCTGTCCTTCACGCCGACCGCCGACGGTCAGCTGACGATCCACTACAACCTGCCGGTCCTCGAGCATCTCTACGGCGACACCTTCAACGGCCAGACGGTCACCACGGGCAGCGGCCAGAAGAAGCCGGTCACCCCGAACATGGTGGCGAGCGCGGTGAGCAAGGCGTTGCAGGGCAGGACGCCCGCGGAGCGGGTACAGACGATCGGCGCGGACGCGCCGTGACGGCGTCCGTGATCGGCCGGTGACTGCTGCCGGCCGTGGCACGGAGTAAAACCGCAGGTGGAGGCCCTCTGGGCGGATTCCTCAGGGAAATCCCCTAGGGGGCCTCACCCATGACAGATGTCATGCAAAGGTCCGTACACACGACACTGCCGGGCGAAGTGCGGATGCCGGAAGCTGAATGTCATGACGACGACAGCAACCACCACCGCCACCGCCGCGCAGCCCGCCGGCCCGGCGCCCGTGGTCAGCTTCCGGGGGGTCAGCAAGAGCTACGGCGCGGTGCGCGCGGTGGCCGATCTGGACCTGGAACTGCATCCGGGCGAGACCGTGGCCCTCCTCGGGCCCAACGGCGCGGGCAAGTCCTCCACCCTCGACCTCCTCCTCGGACTGCGCACCCCCGACTCCGGCAGCCTCTCGCTCTTCGGGATGACCCCGCAGCGCGCCATAGAAGACGGCCGGGTCGGCGCCATGCTGCAAAGCGGCGGCCTGATGGAGGGCGTCAAGGTCAAGGAGTTGGTCGGGCTCGCCCGCGATCTGCATCCGCGCGCCTACCCCCTCGACCGGATTCTGGAGACCGCCGGCATCACCGACATCGCCGAGCGCATGGTCGGCAAGCTTTCCGGCGGCCAGGAGCAGCGGGTGCGCTTCGCCCTGGCCACCGCCGGCGCCAACGACCTGATCGTGCTGGACGAACCGACCACCGGTATGGACGTCTCGGCCCGGCAGACCTTCTGGGGCGCGATGCGCGAGCAGGCCCTCCAGGGCCGCACCGTCCTGTTCGCCACGCACTACCTCGAAGAGGCCGACGCCATAGCCGACCGGGTGATCGTGCTGCACCGCGGCCGGGTCCTCGCCGACGGCAGCGCCGCCGAGATCAAGGCCAGGGCCGGCGCCCGCCGGATCAGCTTCGACCTCGACGCACCGGTCGACCGCGACGCCCTGTCGGCCCTGCCGTTCCTGACCTCCCTGTCCGTGTCCGACAACGGCTCCGCCGCCGGCACCGGCCGTCGCACCGTGCGCATCCAGTCCCAGGACGCCGACGCCACCGTGCACGCCCTCTACGGCCTGGGAGCCTACCCCCGCAATCTGGAGGTCTCCGGCCTCGGCCTGGAACAGGCCTTCATCGCCCTGACCACCGCATCCGACGCGACGTCCGCCACCGCCGAGGAGGCGGCCCGATGACCACCCTGATCAAGCTCGAGATCATCCGCGCCCTGCGCAACAAGAAGTTCATGTTCTTCTCGGTGATCTATCCGCCGGCGCTGTATCTGATCATCGCGGGCGGCGCGGACAGCAAGCCGATACCGGGCATGCAGTTGGACATGGGGCTGTACTTCATGGTCTCCATGGCGGCATTCGGTGCCATGACGGCCGTCCTGCTGGGCAACAGCGAGCGCATCGCCAAGGAGCGCGAAAGCGGCTGGGTGCGCCAGCTGCGGCTGACCGCCCTGCCCGCCCGCGGCTATGTCGCGGCCAAGATGGGCGCCGCCGCCACGGTCAGCCTGCCCTCGATCGTGCTGGTCATGATCGTCGCCGCCACGGTCAAGGGCGTCCGGCTGGAGGCCTGGCAGTGGCTCGCCATCGGCGGCGGCACCTGGCTCGGCAGCTTCGTCTTCGCCGCCCTGGGCGTCGCCATCGGCTATCTGGCCACCGGCGACGCGGTCCGCCCGATAGCCATGCTGATCTACTTCGGGCTGGCCTTCCTCGGCGGCCTGTGGATGCCGCTGACGATCCTGCCCCAGTGGGTGCAGAACATCGCAGAATGGCTCCCGACCCACGCCTACACGGCACTCGGCACCGCGGTCGAGGCCGGCAACGCCCCTCAGGTGAAGGACATGGCCATCCTGGCCGGCTATCTGCTGGTCTTCACCGCCTGCGCGGCATGGCTGTACCGCAAGGACACCCGGAAGGCATAGACCGGTGGAGACGACGTGCGCGTCCGAGGACCGCAACCCGGTGATGATCGGGCAGGAAGCCCGAACCCGCCGCCAGGCCCTCAGCAAGACGGTGTGGGTGGGCGTCTGGCTGCTGTATCTGGCCGCTCCCGTCGCCCAGCTGATGCAGCCCCGGACCACCACCGCAGAGCGGATCTGGGGATTCCTCGGGCTCGCACTCTTCGTCGTCTCCTACTTCGTCCTGGTCTTCCGGCACATGTGGCGCGCCCTGGCCGGCCCGATCGCCTACGCGGCGCTCGCCCTGATGCTGGCGCTGTCCATCGCGCTCTCCTGGACGCTGGACTCCTCCTGGCTGGTGCTGTTCATCTTCACCAGCGTCGCCACCGGCGTGGTCATGCCCTGGAAGCTGTCGCGCTGGCTCATCCCGCTGATCACCCTCGTGGTGCTCGCCGTCGGGGCGCGCTACTCCGAGATCCGCGACTACTACGTCTTCGCCTACAGCCTGCCCACGCTGGGCAGCGGTTTCATGATGGTCGGGGTGCAGTACCTGATCCGTACGACCAAGGAGCTGCGCTCCGCCCGTGAGGAGGTCGCCCGCCTCGCCGCCAACGACGAACGGCTGCGCCTCGCCCGCGACCTGCACGACCTGCTCGGCCACTCGCTCTCCCTGATCACTCTCAAAAGCGAGCTGGCCGGCCGGATGCTCCCCGACAAGCCCGAGGACGCCGCCCGGCAGGTCGCCGACATCGAACGGGTCAGCCGCCAGGCGCTGGTCGACGTCCGCGAGGCGGTCACCGGATACCGCCGCCCCCGGCTCGCCGTCGAACTGGCCGGTGTGCGCGCCGCGCTGCGCACGGCAGGTATCGAGGTCACCGTCGACCCCGCCCTGGAGTGCGAGCGGCCCGGGCTCGCCCCCGACGAGGAGGGCGCGCTGGCCTGGGCCCTGCGCGAGGCGGCCACCAATGTCGTACGGCACAGCGGCGCCCACCGCTGCGAGCTGCTGCTCACCGAGGAGTGGGAGTCCGACGAACGCCGCTATCTGTGCCTGGCCGTGGTCGACGACGGCACCGGCCCGCCCCGTGCCTTCCACGACGGCAACGGCCTGTCCGGCCTGCGCGAGCGCCTGGCCTTGGCCGACGGCCGTCTGGAGACCGGCCCCGCCCCGCGCGGCCGGGGCTTCGCCCTGCGGGCCTACGTCCCGCTCGGCGGCCCTGCGCCATCCGGCGGCGACATCTCCGCGACACCCGCTGAAAGCGTTAGGCCACCCGACTGAACCTTGCCGACAAGGGTTTGAGTTTCTGCGGTTCGGCGGCGTGGCGTAGGGACAACGGCAGCACGATATGTCTGACACCCGTGAGACAGAGGCTAGGAGCGCCGTGAGAAGACTTGTGCAGGCGGGAAGCGTCGTCGGGGCGTGCGGTGTGATGCTGCTCGGCGCCGTACCTGCCCAGGCCCAGACGGAACCCTCCTTGCTCGGGGCCACGGTGGGCGCCGATCTCGCTGACGTGACCGGCATGGTTTCCAATGTCACCTGCAACAACCGGCTGGCCGATTTCAATTACAAATCGCCGCAGATCAAATCGCCGCACCCTTGTGTCAACGGCCCGGTGCACAGCGGCAACAGTGTGCACAGCGGGAACTTCATCAATCACGGCAACCCGAACAACAGCGGAAATCTCAAAAGCACGAACGGCTCCACCAATAGCGAGAATTCCGCTTCGGGGAGCACGACGGGCAGTGCCAACAATATTCAGCGGCTCCTCGGGGGCCTGCCGCACTGATATCTCTCGACAGGGAGATCGCCCGGCGAATCCGCCGGGCGATCTCTTTGTGCCGCCTCGCCGCGGCACCGCGCATTACCTCAGCGGACCTTCTGCGTATTGTTCTCGCTGTCGTTCTCGTTGCCTTTTCCGGTGTTGTCGGCCTCGGAAGCTCCGTTGATGTTGGTCGGGCTGCCACTGTTGCTCTGGTTGCCGGAAAGGTAGACGTTCTGCGAGTTCTTGAGATTTCCGCTGTTCAACGGCCCGTTGACGCAGATCTTGGCCCGGTGCTTGCACACGAGAATCGAGTCCATCTCGACCCAGGTGTCGCCGTTCCCCGACCCGCCCCATACGTCGAATCCGTCCGACGCCAAGGCAGGCGACGCCCCACCCATGGCCAAAAGCACGCCGCAAGCACCTGCGATCAAGGATTTGACACGTGCCGAATTCATCACTGTGTGGTCCTGCCCCTCGCGGTTGGTACGCCGCAGTCTTGCTACCGGGCAACCCCCCGGCCGCCAAGCCTGAACCCCGGCCCGTTGCCGTATTCACCCGCTACGCCCGCCGGATTCACCATGACGGCTCCCTCTGACGTCAACATCCGGCCGCCGCACCACGCTGGCTACGCTGGGCGCATGACCGATCCGGACGGCGAGCGGCCCGCGCCCTGTGTACGACTCCTCCTCGCCGAGGACCAGTCGATGGTCCGCGAGGCCCTCGCCGCGCTGCTGTCCCTCGAACCCGATCTGGAGGTCGTCGCCCAGGCGGCCCGCGGCGACGAGGTCCTCCCGGCGGCCCGCGCCCATTCGGTCGACGTCGCCCTCCTGGACATCGAGATGCCCGGCGGCAACGGACTGGACGCCGCGGCCGCCCTGCGCGCGGAGTTCCCCGACCTCAAGCTCGTCATCCTCACCACCTTCGGCCGCCCCGGCTATCTGCGCCGTGCCATGGAGGCCGGCGCCGACGCCTTCCTGGTCAAGGACGCCCCCGCGGCCCGGCTCGCCGACGCCGTCCGCCGCGTCCTGCGCGGCGAGCGGGTCATCGACCCGGCCCTGGCCGCCACCGCCCTCGCCGACGGCGCCAGCCCCCTGACCGAGCGCGAACGCGACGTACTGCGCCTGGCCGACGGCGCCACCAACGCCGAGATCGCCGCCGCCCTGCACCTCTCCCAGGGCACCGTCCGCAACTACCTCTCCCTCGCCATCCAGAAGACCGGCGTCCGCAACCGCGCCGAGGCGGTCCGCACGGCCCGCGACAAGGGCTGGCTGTAGGACCTGTCCGGAGGTCCGGCGGCCCGGGGACCTTGGTCCCTGTGCGCTGCCGCCGCATGTCTTGCAGGCTTGAACTGTTATGCCTGCCACCCGCCCGCCGGACGGCGGCGCCCGCGCCGCCGCGGTGCTGATCCTCCTCGTCGTGACCGTCGTGGTGGTGGACGCCACGACCGGCCCCGAGCTGCACATCTCCTCCTTCATGGGCATCGCCCCCCTGGTGGCCGCGCTGCGCTGCTCGTTCCGCTGGACG
The DNA here is from genome assembly GCF_002082195.1 of Streptomyces gilvosporeus. GTDB lineage: Bacteria > Actinomycetota > Actinomycetes > Streptomycetales > Streptomycetaceae > Streptomyces > Streptomyces gilvosporeus. The sequence continues at coordinate 5,923,069 of NZ_CP020569.1, forward strand.
CTGGTCGTGGCCGCCGTCTACCTCGGCTGCCTGACATACGTCGACATCCTCACCGTTCCGGACTGGGCCCCCGCCAGCCGCGTCGTCGGCGTCTTCGGCGCGGCCCTGGTGGCCGTCTTCGCCCTGGTGCTGTGCCGTACGCGGCTGCAGCGCGAGGCACTGCACGCCCGTACGAGCCTGGTCGCCGACACCGTGCAGCGGGCCGTCCTGCGCGAGCTGCCGCTGCGCGCCGGGCCGGTCGAGGCGTACGGCTTCTATGTCTCGGCCCAGGAAGGCGCCCGGGTCGGCGGCGACATCTTCGAGGCCGTCGAAACCCCGCACGGGCTACGGCTGATGATCGGGGACGTCCAGGGCAAGGGCATGCCCGCCATCGGCGCGGGCCTGGACGTCCTGGCCTCCTTCCGGGAGGCCGCCCACTACCAGGAGTCCCTGGAGTCCATCGCCGAACGCATGGAACAGGCCCTGGCCCGCTACAACACCCGCTCGGCCGCGCAGGGCTCCGACGAGCGCTTCGTGACCGCGCTGCTGATGGAGGTGCGCGGCACCGGCGAGGGCCGGGTCCTGTCCTGCGGCCATATCCCGTACTACCTGGTACGCCGCGGCGTGGTCCACGAACGCCGCGACGGCGAGGGCGCCCTCCCGCTCGGCCTGGGCCCCCTTGTCGCCGAACGGCGCCGCAGCGCGCGGGTACGTCCCGAACCCGACGACTGGGTCGTCCTGTGCACGGACGGCGTCACCGAGGCCCGCGGCCGGGACGGCACCTTCTACCCCCTGCGCGACCGCCTGTCCGCCTGGACCCACCTGCCGCCCGCCGACCTGGCCCGCACCCTCCGGGCCGACCTCGAAGCCTTTACGCGTGGCGATCTGAAGGACGACGCCACCGCGCTGATCGTCCGGCGGTCCGTGGCGCTCTAGGTTTCTCCCCACGTTTTTGTCTGCGGCGCCGCGGTGTGTTTCTCGCCGTTTCGCCTGCGGCGGGCGTGGGTTGGTACGGGTGCGGTGCCACGCCTCCGGACTTCGTCCTGCGGCGCGGCCCCTCCCGTGAGTGGGGGGGGAAGAAGGCCGGTGGTCCGCCCCCACCGTTTTTCTCCACCCCCAACGGGGAGGTGCCGGGCCGTAGCGGCGGAGCCGTGTAGGGCCGGTGCCGCTGCCGGACAGCCCCGCGCTGGGGGCACCTCCCAGCGTTAGCTGGGGGAGGCAACGCCCGCCGCAGGCGCAACGGCGAGAACACACCGCGGCGCCGCAGGCAAAAACGTGGGGCCCAGGCAAAGCGCAGCGGACGGTCAATTCAACATGGCCCGCGCCGCCGCCGCCTCGCGGCGGAGGGTGGTGGCGGTGGTGGGGTCGACGGCGTCGAGAACCCGGGCGTACTCCTCCAGCTCTTCGGCGCCCTCCAGGAACTCGCCGCGCTGGACGAGCAGTTGGGCGCGTTCATGGCGTAGCCGGGCCGGATGGCTGGGGAGGAGCAGGGACAGGTCCAGGGCCCAGAGCTGGACGGCGCTGTGTTCGGGGCGTGCCTGCGCCCAGGCGCGGATGTTGTTGAGGATGCGCAGCACGATCTCCCGCGGATCGGCGGGCGTGAGCATCGGCGCGGTCAGTTCTCCGCCGGTGGTGCCCCGTACCAGCAGCGCCGCGTCCGCCTCGCCCAGCAGCCGCCCGCCCGCGAACGGGTCCACCAGCACATGCGCGCCGGAGGGATCGCCGAGGCCGACGACGAAATGGCCCGGCAGTGCCACCCCGTACACCGGCGCCCCGGCGCGCCGCGCGACCTCCAGCCACACCACCGACAGCAGGATCGGCAGGCCCCGGCGCCGCCGCAGCACCTGGTGCAGCAGGGATGACTCCAGCCGCCGGTAGTCGGCGGGGGAGCCGCCGAAGCCGCAGCGGGTGCCGAGCAGCCCGGCGAGGTTACGGGCCCAGGCGCCGGGGCCGCCGGTCGGCGCGTACGGGAGCAGCCCGGCCAGCCGGTCCAGTTCGATCTGGGCCTCGTCCATGCCCTTCTCGTCCAGCTCCGGATCGGCCTCCGCGCCGATCAGCAGGCACAGCAGGGCGAGATCGGGTTTCTCCTCGCGTGCGGCCTCGGCGAACTGCCGCCGCCGCGCGGCGCGGCCGCCGTCCGCCTCTGCCCCGAAATCCTTGGCCATAGCAGGGGGATCCCCGTTCAGCGGGCGGAGCCCGGCAGGGCCCGCCGGTAGTGGTAGCGGTGGTGGTCGGCGAACCCGAGCCGGTCGTAGAGCGCGCGGGCGCCCTCGTTGTCCGCCTCCACCTGGAGGTATGCGGCCGAGGCGCCCTCCGAAAGGGCCTGTTCGGCGAGCGCCGCCATCACCCGTGTGGCCAGCCCCCGGCGCCGCTGGGCCGGGGCCACCTCGATCGCCGCGAAGCCTGCCCAGCGCCCGTCGACCACCACCCGGCCGATCGCCGCGGGGTGCCTGTCCGGCCCCGGAACGGACGCGAACCACACCGAGGGGCCGCCGGTCAGCACCTTGAGCGCGGCCGCGGTCTCCGCCGCCCCGCCGGCCCGGTGGTACAGCGCGAGCCACTCCGCGTCCGGTTCCCGGGCCAGGGCGACGCGGGCAGGCGCGTCCCCGGTGGAGCCGGGGGAGGCGTCGGCGAGCGGCGCCAGGGCACCGGTCCGTACGACCGTCTCCGCCTCCGCGGGCCAGCCCCGCTCCGCCAGGGCGTCCGCCAGCGCATCGGCGGCGTCCGCCCGGCCGGTGGGGACCGTGATCAGCGCGGGCAGCCCGCGCTCGCCGTACCACTGCCGGACCCGCTCCAGCGCGGCGTCCAGTGGGAGCCCGGGGTCGCCGAGGGCCAGTACGGAATTCGCCCGCCGCGTGAATCCCGCGGAGGCGCGCAGCGTCCAGTCCCCGAGACGTGCGGTCTCCAGGGCCGGCCAACCGCGGGCGGCGACCTCCTGGAGCTCGCGGGTATCGGCCGCCGGGCCCCTTCTACGGGCCGGGGCGGCGGGAACAACCTTGGCCGCGACCAGTGCGGACTCCTCGATCCGTACGGTCGCTCCCGTGCGCCGTGTGATGCTCAGCACACCCTCGTCCCAGGATGTGAGAACGCCGACCGCGTCGGTGAACGCGGCCTCCCCCGGCCCACCCCCGGTCAGACGGCGAACAGATACCCTTTTGCCCACGTCAGCATGGGTGATCCGGACTTCCGCGCGGCCGCGGGCCATGAATTCCATCGCTCTTCCCGCCCCTCTTGTTCGTCTCGTGCCAGGGAACGGAGATACTAGGTGGCGGGCATCGACGACGCCGCGCTCCCGCGCGCCCAGCGGCGGTACTGCCTATCGGACCGCCGGCCCTACTGAGGAGGAACGACAGCGTGACCTACGTCATCGCGCAGCCTTGTGTCGACGTCAAGGACAAGGCATGCATCGAGGAGTGCCCCGTCGACTGCATCTACGAGGGTTCCCGGTCCTTGTACATCCACCCGGACGAATGTGTCGACTGTGGTGCGTGTGAGCCGGTGTGCCCCGTCGAGGCGATCTTCTACGAGGACGACACTCCGGAAGAGTGGAAGGACTACTACAAGGCGAATGTGGAGTTCTTCGACGAGCTCGGTTCGCCCGGTGGCGCCAGCAAGCTCGGCCTGATCGAGCGCGACCACCCCTTCATCGCAGCGCTGCCGCCGCAGAACCAGTAACAGCCCGGGGACCGGGAGGGCGCCCGTCCGTTCCCTCCCGCCTCCGCGGTCACCAGCGGGTCGCTCGGCGCCACCCGGTCCCGTACGGCCCCGATGCCGTACGGGACCGCGGTTTTTTGTGCGCCGCCGGCCCCCGCGCCACCCCGCCTGAGAAAGTGAGCACCGATCGTGGGCGCAGTATCCTCACGCCTTCCCGTCTTCCCCTGGGACCGGCTGGAGCCGTACAAGACCACCGCCGCCGCACACGCCGACGGCATCGTCGATCTCTCCGTCGGCACCCCGGTCGACCCGGTGCCCGCGGTGATCCAGCAGGCCCTGGCCGACGCGGCGAACAGCCCCGGATATCCGACGGTGTGGGGGACGGCGGCGCTGCGTGACGCGCTGACCGGCTGGGCCGGCGAGCGGCTGGGTGCCCGCGGGCTGGCGCACACCAATGTGCTGCCGGTGGTCGGTTCCAAGGAACTGGTGGCCTGGCTGCCGACGCAGCTGGGCCTGGGCCCCGGAGACAAGGTGGCCTACCCGCGGCTGGCCTACCCCACCTACGAGGTCGGCGCCCGGCTGGCGGGCGCCGAGCCGGTCGTCTACGACGAGCCCACGGAACTGGATCCCACGGGCCTGAAGCTGCTGTGGCTGAACTCCCCGTCCAACCCCACCGGTCGGGTGCTCGGCGCCGACGAGCTGCGCCGCACCGTGGCCTGGGCCCGCGAGCACGGCGTCCTGGTCTTCAGCGACGAGTGCTACCTGGAGCTGGGCTGGGAGGCCGACCCGGTCTCGGTGCTCCACCCGGACGTCTGCGGCGGCTCGTACGACGGGATCGTCGCCGTCCACTCGCTGTCCAAGCGCTCCAACCTGGCCGGCTACCGCGCCGCCTTCCTGGCCGGTGACGCCGCCGTCCTCGGCGAGCTGCTCCAGATCCGCAAGCACGGCGGCATGATGGTCGCCGCGCCCGTCCAGGCCGCCACCGTCGCCGCGCTCGGCGACACCGCGCACGTCGCCGAGCAGCGCGAGCGCTACGCCCGCCGCCGCGCCGCGCTGCGCACCGCCTTCGAGGCGGCCGGCTTCCGCATCGAGCACAGCGAGGCCTCGCTCTACCTGTGGGCGACCCGCGACGAGCCCTGCTGGGACACCGTCGGCGATCTCGCCAAGCGCGGCATCCTGGTGGCGCCCGGCGAGTTCTACGGGGCCGCGGGCGAGCGGTTCGTACGGATCGCCTTCACCGCCTCCGACGAGCGGGTGGACGCCGCGGTGCGCCGCCTGGCGGAGTGAGCCACAGCCACAGCCGCTGACGCAGCCGAACGCGCCGGGGCCCGGGGAGAGCGGATCTCCCCGGGCCCCGGCGCGTGGTGCGGACCGTCAGCTGCTCAGGCCCGGCAGGGTGACCGCGTGGGCCGGCAGACCGCCGAGCAGACCGCCCGCCTGCGCCGGCACGGGTGCCCCGTGGACCTTGGGGGTCTTGCGCGCCTCGTGGGCCTTCTTGGCCAGCGCCTCGGGCGACAGGGTGTGCTTGGCGGCATAGGCGCCGGCCTCGGCCGCCTTCTTGGCGCCGTACGCCGAGGCCGGCTGGACCTCCGCAACCACCGGGGAGGTGGCGCCGACCACCGTCGGGACCGCGGTCATCGCGGTCTCCTTGCCCGCCTCGTTCACCAGGCCGGCGCCCGTCACGGCACCGTGCTCCAGGGGCTGGCTGACGCCCGCGGTGTCCAGGGCGGACAGGCTCCCGACGCCGGGTGCCTGGGGCAGGGCGACGGCCTCGGCGGAGCCGGCCGCGGCCACCACGGGAGCGGCGCCTGCGGCTACGAGCAGGGCGGCTCGGGCGATCCGACGCGTAACGGGGAGGGACATGGTGCTCCTTTTACGGAGAGGGACTCGTACTTCGGACGCGTGCTACTGAGACTCGTGAGACTCGTATGTCTGGCGATGTGCCAGGCCCGCCGGGCGGACGTCCTGACTACCGCGTCAGATCTCCGAAGGTTGCGGTGAACTCAGGTAAAGAGTTGGTAACCCCTCACATCATCGGACCTGAGGGACGCGTGCTGATATGCCCATGGCCCGCGGGAATGCGGAAACGTCACACCTCTTGCGGGGCAAGGGAATTGCCGGACGGGAGATGCGCCTTTCGCGCAACGCGCCTTCCAGGAAAGGGAGTTGAGGGTCTCGCCCCGATCGGGGGATGCGGCGGACTATTGCGCGGTGACCAGGCGCACGCCGTCGGCGCCCGCGCCCGCGGGGTCCGGCTTCGTCTGCCAGCCCTTCCCCGCATCGGCCGCCGACCACAGACGGCCCGCGTAGGAGATCTGTTCGATCCGCAGCTCCGCGGAGTGGGCCATCGCCCAGGACGCCAGCTCCCAGCCGCGCCGCACGCGGTCGCCGTCCGCGGCCGGCTGCACCGGCACCGTGATGCTGCGCTCCCCGGCCGCCGACCTGCCCCCGGTGCCCTCGGTCCGCGGCAGCACCTCGGGCCCGAACTCCCGCACCAGCTGCTCGCGCACCTTGGCGACCCCGCCGGCCTTGCCGTCCACCGGGGGGCTCTGGCTGCACACCAGCGCGGCCCCGTCCCGGCCGGTCAGCGCCCCGGTCAGCCGCGCCGCATTCGCCTCGTGCTTCGCATACGCCTGCGGATAGCCGCTGCGCTGCACCTTCTGCGCGGCGACCGTCAGCGGCAGCCGGGAATAGCCGGGCACCTTCGCCAGATGCCGGTAGAACTCCCCGGCCGAATAGACCGGGTCCAGGATCTGCTGCACCGTGCCCCAGTCCTGCGACGGCCGCTGCTGGAAGAGGCCGACCGAGTCCCGGTCGCCGAAGTCGATGTTGCGCAGCCCCGACTCCTGCATCGCGGTCGCCAGCGCGATGGTCACCGCACGCTCCGGCAGCTCCCGGGAGGACGCCACCGCCGCGATCGTCGCGGCGTTCGCGGCCTGCTCCGGGGTCAGCTCGTACGGCGCCTCGTCGCCCGCGGCCTGCACCGTGCAGTGCGGTGCACCGGGGCCGCCGGTGATGTACTGCACCACCAGATAGGCGGCCAGCCCGAGGAGCACGGCGACGGCAGCGGCGATACGCCACGGGCGCTTACGGGAGGCGGGGGCTTTGGACGGGACGGACACGGGGCCACCGTACTGGAGTGCTGCCGATAGGGTCGGATCCATGCAGAGCTCCGCACACCGCCCCGCCCTCGACCTGTCGCTCGACGCCGCGCAGCTCACCGCGCAGCTCGTCGACATGCCCTCCGTCAGCGGCGCGGAAAAGGATCTGGCCGACGCCGTCGAGCACGCCCTGCGCGCGCTGCCGCACCTGACCGTCGACCGCTACGGCAACAACGTCGTCGCCCGTACGCACCTGGGACGCGACGAGCGGGTGGTGCTCGCCGGACACCTCGACACCGTCCCCATCGCCGACAACGTCCCCTCCCGGCTGGACGAGGACGGCGTCCTGTGGGGCTGCGGCACCTGCGATATGAAGTCCGGCGTCGCCGTCCAGCTGCGGATGGCCGCCACCGTGCCGGCGCCCAACCGCGACCTGACCTTCGTCTTCTACGACCAGGAAGAGGTCGCCGCCCACCTCAACGGCCTCGGCCGCGTCGCCGAGGCCCACCCCGAATGGCTCGCGGGCGACTTCGCCGTCATCCTGGAGCCCTCCGACGGCCAGGTGGAGGGCGGCTGCCAGGGCACCCTGCGGGTCCTGCTGCGCACCACCGGGGAGCGCGCGCACTCCGCCCGCAGCTGGATGGGCGCCAACGCCATCCACGCCGCCGCCCCGATCCTGGCGAAGCTCGCCGCGTACGCACCGCGCCGCCCCGTCATCGACGGCCTCGAATACCGCGAGGGCCTCAACGCCGTGGCCATCGAGGGCGGCGTCGCCAACAACGTCATCCCCGACGCCTGCACGGTCACCGTCAACTTCCGCTATGCGCCCGACCGCAGCCCCGAGGAGGCGCTGGCGCACGTCAAGGAGGTGTTCGCGGACTGCCCGGTGGACGAGTTCGTCATCGACGACCACTCCCCGGGGGCGCTGCCGGGCCTGTCCCACCCGGCGGCCAAGGCGTTCATGGAGGCCGTCGGCGGCAGCGCGCTGCCCAAGTTCGGCTGGACCGACGTCTCCCGCTTCAGCGCGCTCGGCGTCCCGGCCGTCAACTACGGACCCGGCTACGCCCTGCTCGCGCACAAGAAGGACGAACGGGTCGAGGTCGACCGCATCCTGCACTGCGAGGAGCGGCTGCGCGCCTGGCTGACGAGCTGAGCCCCCTCCGCCGCACCGGTCCCGGGACCGCCACAGAGCCCGGGACCGCCCGCCGCCTGCACTTATACCGGCGGAATTCCCCTCCGCGTAACATCGGTGGATCTACGCTGAAGCGGCAACGATCGCCCAGCGGAGGGAGAACGTCATGGCCAACCCCGAGGGAGCACCGACCCCCGAGGAGCAGCGGCTGGGTCCCGTACTGCGCCGTCACGACCAGGTGCAGCCCGGAACGACGGACCAGCGGCTGCTGGACTCCGAAGGCCCCTCCGAGTGGGTGCACACCGACCCCTGGCGGGTGATGCGCATCCAGTCGGAGTTCGTGGAGGGCTTCGGCGCGCTGGCCGAGCTCGGCCCGGCCGTCAGCGTCTTCGGCTCCGCCCGCACCCCCCGCGAGTCCACCGAGTACGACGCCGCCGTACGGATCGGCGCGGCCCTGGTGAAGGCCGGCTTCGCGGTGATCACCGGCGGCGGGCCCGGCGCCATGGAGGCGGCCAACAAGGGCGCCGCCGAGGCGGGCGGGATCTCCGTGGGCCTGGGTATCGAGCTGCCCTTCGAGCAGGGCATGAACCCGTATGTGAACCTCGGGGTGGACTTCCGCTACTTCTTCGTCCGCAAGACCTGCTTCGTGAAGTACGCCCGCGGTTTCGTCGTCCTCCCCGGCGGGCTGGGCACCCTCGACGAGCTGTTCGAAGCGCTCACCCTCGTCCAGACCCGGAAGGTCACCCGCTTCCCCATCGTGCTGTTCGGCGCGGCCTACTGGAGCGGCCTGATCGACTGGGTGCGCGGCACCCTCATCGCCCAGGGCAAGGCCTCCCCGCACGACCTCGAACTCTTCCACGTCTCCGACGACGTGGAAGAGGCCGTCGCGCTGGTCACCAAGGAAGCCGGGATCTGAGGAGGCCGGGATCCAGGGCCCGTCCGACGGGCCGGCGTGGGCCCGCGGGAGCGGGCCGCCGTCCTACGCCAGTCCCCGGCGGGCCACCGCCGGGGGCCGGTGGCCGGCGATGGAGGCCACCATGTCCAGCACCTGACGGGTCTCGGCGACCTCGTGGACCCGGTAGACCTGCGCGCCCAGCCAGGCCGATACGGCGGTGGTCGCCAGCGTGCCCAGCACCCGGTCCTTGACCGGCTTGTCGAGGGTCTCGCCGACGAAGTCCTTGTTGGACAGGGAGACCAGCACCGGCCAGCCCGTCGCGGTCATCTCGCCCAGCCGGCGGGTCGCCTCCAGGCTGTGCCGGGTGTTCTTGCCGAAGTCGTGCCCCGGGTCGATCAGGATCCCGTCGCGCCGTACGCCCAGGTCCACGGCCCGCTCCGCCAGCCCCAGCGTCACCCGCAGGATGTCGGCCATCACGTCGTCGTAGGTCACCCGGTGCGGACGGGTACGCGGCTGGACGCCACCCGCGTGGGTGCACACCAGGCCCACGCCGTAGCGCGCGGCCACCTCGGCGAGCGCCGGGTCCACCCCGCCCCAGGCGTCGTTGAGAAGATCCGCCCCGGCCTCGCAGACCGCCTCGGCGACGTCGTGCCGCCAGGTGTCGACGCTGATCACCACATCGGGGAACCGCTTGCGCACCTCGCCGACGAACCCGACCGTGCGGCGGGCCTCCTCCTCCGCCGTCACCTCCTCGCCGGGACCGGCCTTGACCCCGCCGATGTCGATGATCGCGGCGCCGTCGGCCACCGCCTGCGCCACCCGGGCGAGCGCCGGCTCGTCGTGGAAGGTGGCCCCCTGGTCGTAGAAGGAATCCGGGGTTCTGTTGACGATGGCCATGATCACCGGCTCATGCGCACCGAACTCGCGATTTCCCAGCCGCAGCATTCCCTGACTCCCTCTCCGTGGTCCGGGAGCGACACTAACTGTCAGACCCGCATGGCACGATCGGTGGCAGGCACAAGTCCGGGGAGTTGGTCGTGTTCTGGTTCTTGCTGATCGCGATGGTCGTGGTGGTGGCCGCGGTCACCCTCGTCGTCGTGGGCGGGGGAGACGGCGTCGGGGGCGGTGGCCTGCGGGACGCCGAGCCGCAGCGGCTGCACGACCCGCTGCCCGCCGACCGCCCGCTGGCCCGCGCCGATGTGGACGCCGTTCGCTTCGCGGTGACCGTCCGCGGCTACCGGATGGACGACGTCGACGACGCCCTGGACCGCCTCGGCGCCGAGCTCGCCGAGCGCGACGCCCGGATCGCCGAGCTGGAAGCGGCGCTGGCCGGGGCGCACGCCGCCGCGATGGGCGGCAAGGAGCTGATACGGGAGACGGGGCCGGGCGGGGGAGCGGACGCGCGGCCCGCCGCACCGTCCGCCGGTGTCGACGGCGCGGAGACCGGGCCCGCCGGTGCGGGCGGCGAGCATGGCGTAGGCGACGACAAGGGCGACGAGACGGACGGGGGACGGGCATGAGTACGAGTGGTGTGGTGACGGCTCCGGACGGCATTCCGCGCTGCCCGTGGGGGATGGAGTCGGAGCAGATGGCCGACTACCGCGCCTACCACGACACCGAATGGGGCCTGCCGGTCCACGGCGACGATGCGCTCTTCGAGCGGATGAGCCTGGAGGCGTTCCAGTCCGGGCTCTCCTGGATCACGATCCTGCGCCGCCGCCCCGGCTTCCGGGCCGCCTTCGCCGGTTTCGAGATCGCCGCGGTGGCGCGGTTCACCGACGAGGACGCGGCGCGGCTGCTCGCCGATCCGGGGATCATCCGCAACCGCCTCAAGATCGCCGCGACGATCCACAACGCCAAGGTCGCCACCGCGCTGGCCCCCGGCGAGCTGGACGCCCTCATCTGGTCCTACGCGCCCGACCGGGCAGGCCGCCCCGTGCCGCGCACCGTCGGCGATGTGCAGCCGGTGACCCCGGAGTCGACGGCGCTCGCCAAAGACCTCAAAAAGCGCGGCTTCCGCTTCGTCGGCCCGACCACCGCCTACGCGATGATGCAGGCATGCGGCCTGGTCAACGACCATCTGGCGGACTGTCATGCACGGACGACGGCGGAGGCGGCGGCGACCGGCTGAGCGGGGCAGGCGGCAGACGGACCGGCGGCCACCGGAGCGACGTCCGGGGACCGAGGGGTCGGCTGCCGGGTCAGCGGCCCAGGAAGACCGGCTTCTCCTTCTTCACGAACGCCTCGACCGCGATCCGGTGGTCCTCCGACGCCCCGGCCCGGACCTGGAGCTCGTCCTCCTTGCCGAGGGTCTCGGCGAGCGAGTGCCCGGCTCCGTAGGCCAGCGATTCCTTGATCGCGGCGTAGGCGGCGGTCGGGCCCTCGGCCAGCCGGCGGGCGACGGCCGCCGCCTCGGCGGCCAGCTCCTCCGCCGGGACGACCTTGTTGGCGATGCCCAGCTCATACGCCTCCTGGGCGCCGATGCTGCGCGGGAAGAGCAGCAGATCGGCGGCCCGGCCGTGGCCGATCAGCCGGGGCAGCGTCCAGGACACCCCGGAGTCGGCGGTCAGCGCCACGCCCGCGAACGAGGTGTTGAACGACGCGGTCTCGGCGACGACCCGGTAGTCGGCGGCCAGCGCGAAGCCCGCCCCCGCGCCCGCCGCGACCCCGTTGACGCCCGCGACCACCGGCTTGGGCATCCCGGCCAGCGCCGTCACGATGGGGTTGTAGTGCTCGCGCACGGTGTTCATGGTGTCGCCCGACCCCGTCGCCCGGTCCTCGGCCAGCAGCCCGATGTGCTCCTTGAGGTCCTGGCCCACGCAGAAGGCGCGCCCGGTGGCGGTCAGCAGCACCGCCCGCACGGCAGTGTCGGCGGCGGCTTCCCGGAGGCTGTCGCGCAGCGCGACCTTCGCCTCGATGTTCAGCGCGTTCATCGCGTCGGGGCGGTTGAGCGTGATCGTCGCGAGTCCGTCGGTCACGTCGTAGAGCACGGTGTCGGCCATGGTGGGGTCCCCTCCGTCGCGGCTTGGACTGCCCGGCAGAGGCAGTCAGCGCTCAGGATGCCGGAGATCATCGGCGGTCGGCATGTGACGTACGTCAAACAACCGGGGCGCGTCGGATGGCGGCGAGTGGCGAAGTATCGCAGCCCCCTCCCCGAATTGGGTGGTTTTGGCCGAGCGCGTTGCACAAGCGATGCTCACCGATGTTGGTCATCGGGTCGTTCGATGCGGGATAATGGCCTGGAAGCAATGTGTTCGATGCCGGTGACACGCGCCTATCGAGGCCGTCGGCTGACGATGAGCTGGTTTCAGGAAGGGGAACGAGCATGGCGGCCATGAAGCCGCGGACGGGCGACGGCCCGCTCGAGGTGACCAAGGAGGGGCGGGGCATCGTCATGCGCGTTCCGCTCGAAGGCGGCGGGCGGCTCGTCGTCGAGCTGACCCCGGACGAAGCCAAGGCGCTTGGCGAGGCCCTGGAGAAGGTCACCGTCTGACGAGGGCGGAACCGCTGCGGTGTCTTGGGCCACGGCCCCGGTACCGTCGGCCCACTACCCCGGCCCCGGCAGGCGGCGCGCTGATGCGGCGCGCCGCCTGCCGGGGCCGTTTTCGTTGCCTTGGGCCGGTCGCGGCCGCACCCCTGCCCGGCCGCCCGGGCCCGGCTCGTGTCCTCGGCCCGGCCCCGTCGCCCGCCTCAGCCGCGCTTGACCGCGCAGAGCAGCCCGTCGCCCACCGGCAGCAGGGCCGGCACCAGCGCACTGCTCTCCCGTACGGCCCGCAGCAGTTCCCGCAGCCGCAGGACCTCCGCGGGCTGCACCGCGGAATCGACGGTGCGGCCGTCCGCGAAGACGCCCGCGAAGCACACCAGACCGCCGGGCCGTAGCAGGCGCAACGATTCAGCGAGGTATTCCAGGCACTCCATCAGGTCCCCGTCGCAGAAAACGAGGTCGTATCCGCCGTCCGCGAGCCGGGGCAGTACGTCGAGCGCCCGGCCGGGGATGAACCGGGCGCGGTTGCCGGCGAAGCCCGCCTCGCGGAACGCCTGCTTGGCGAAGGTCTGCCGCTCCGGTTCCAGGTCGACGGTGGTCAGCACCCCGTCCGGCCGCATGCCGTGCAGGAGGTAGATGCCCGAAACGCCCGTGCCGGTGCCGATCTCGGCGACGGCCTTGGCATCGGCGGTGGCGGCGAGCATCCGCAGCGCCGCACCGGTGCCGGTGGTCACCGTACGGATACCGGCCTGCCGCGCCCGCTCCCGGCACCAGCCGAGGGCGGCCTCGGCCGTTTCGTCGAGGGTCCCGGCGCCGTACGCCTCGGCGAATGCCAAGTTCGTCTGCCGGTTGCCGGTAATGGCCCTCTCCTGTCCCCGTAGTTGACGCAACCGTGACTGTATCCGCTGTGTGCGGGAACCCGCAGATGGGACCGCGCGTTAATAAAGGGCAGGGAGGAAAGCGGCGGAAAAGCGGGGGGATGCGCCGGTGAGGACCACGCGGGATGTGCCACAGGACGGCAGGCAAGGGCGGAAGCAGGACCAAATGCAGGTCAAATCTGCTTATCCGGAGCTAACGGGCGAGGTGGATATGGTAGGGGCTCTACTGGACACCACCAGAGCCACCAGGGGAGGTGCGGCTGCGACAGGTGACCGAAAGGTGCGAAGGCGCTGGAAGAGGTCGTCTGCCGAGCCGAAATCCGTGACACACACCGCTGCAGGTCTCCGTACCGCCGATTCCGCACCCACCGCGACTTTCGCCCAGGACGCGGATGCGCAGGCGTGGGCACCGCCCACCTGGGAGGAGATCGTCAGCACCCACAGCGCACGGGTCTATCGCCTCGCCTACCGCCTTTCGGGCAACCAGCACGACGCCGAGGACATCACCCAGGAGGTGTTCGTCCGCGTCTTCCGCTCGCTGTCGTCGTACACCCCCGGCACCTTCGAGGGCTGGCTGCACCGCATCACCACCAACCTCTTCCTCGACATGGTCCGCCGCCGGCAGCGCATCCGCTTCGACTCGCTCGGCGACGACGCCGACGAGCGGCTGCCGAGCAACGAGCCCGCGCCGCAGGAGCACTTCGACGACACCCACTTCGACGCTGACGTCCAGCACGCGCTGGACACCCTCGCGCCCGAGTTCCGGGCCGCCGTCGTCCTGTGCGACATCGAGGGCCTCTCCTACGAGGAGATCGCCGCGACCCTGGGCGTCAAGCTCGGCACGGTCCGCAGCCGGATCCACCGCGGCCGCTCCCATCTGCGCAAGGCGCTGTCGCACCGCTCCCCGGCGGCGCGCGCCGAAGAGCGCCGGCGGCAGCTGGCTCCGGCCGTGGTCGCCACCGAGGAGGTCGGGATCGCGTGAGCCTCAGTGGCGGTCCGTCCCCCGCCGAGCAGCATCTCGGCGACCGCCTCGCGGCCCTGGTCGACGGCGAGTTGGGGCACGATGCGCGCGAGCGGGTGCTCGCGCATCTTGCGACGTGCGCACAGTGCAAGGCCGAGGCCGACGCCCAGCGCCGGCTGAAAAGCGTTTTCGCCCAAGCGGCGCCCCCCGGCCCCTCCGAGGGGCTGCTGGCGCGCCTCCAGGGCTTGCCGGGCGGCGATCATCCGGGCGGTCCCGGAAGTCGGCTCGGCAGCGGGGGCCTCGGGCGCGGTGACGTCGTCCGCGGCGGCGGCTCCTTCGGCTATGTCCCCGCCTCCGGACACGGCCGGGGGGCCGACCGGGTGCTGGCCGGTATCTCGGGGCAGCCGCGGCAGCGCGGCTTCCGCGTCCACGAGGCGGAGCGGCCCGCGCCGCAGCGCCGCCGGTTCGCCTTCGCGGCGGCCGGTGCGGTCTCGCTCGCGGCGCTCGCGCTGGGCGGTGCCCTCCCTCTGGAGGCGGCCGTCGACCTCCCCGGTGCCCGCACCGACGGCGGCGGTACGGCCGTCACCCCGCTCAGCGCCACCCCGGTGGCGGGCAGCGGCGATCCGGCATACAACGGCGCCTTCCTCATGACGGGGGTTTTCCGCGACGGCATCGCCCGGTCCGGTGGTCCCACCGTGGCCCCGGCCCCCAGCGCGATGCGCCTGTACGCCCCCGGCACGGCCTTCGCGCATGCCGCGCTCCCGGGCCCGACGGGCGGTTTCGACCCCTCGCCCCTGGTCACCGCGACCGATACGGCCGACCCGTACCACCTCTCCCCGGTGGACTACGGACCCGGCCCGGTGCCCGCCCGCGCCTACCCCCCGTCTCCGCCCCTGGAGCCCCGGCACGGCCTGGCCGGTTCCGCCGCGCCCGCGACAACTCCCGACCGGCGCTGACCGTACCCTGCGCAGCCTTGCGCGGAACTGGTTGAATCCCTGTTGGGCGGCGCACCGCTGTTACGGTGCGCGGGCCGCGAGTGGCGGTGGCCCGCACGCAGGCGGGCGAAAAATGGGGAGAACATGGACGACGGTAAGGCCGCCGGGCCGAAGCTGAAGTGGTGGAGCCGCCCGGGACGTCCGGTCCCGCCGGCTTCCACCCAGGCCGGACCGCAGGCACCGGCCCCCTCCGCCGACCGTACGGCGAAGGCGGCCGGTGACACCGCGGAGGACGAGGAGTGGACGCTCCCGGCACCGGACAGGGCGCCGGGAGCGCCGGCGGACTCCGACGCTGCCACGGCCGAGGTGCCGGGCGTCCCCGGACCGGCGGCCGCGGGGGAAGCGAAAACCGAAGCCGAAGCCGAAGCCGCAGTCGCAGCTGAAGCCGAAACCGCAGCCGTAGCGAAGGCCGAAGCCAAGACCGCAGCGGAGGCCGAAACCGCAGCTAAGGCCGAAGCCGAAGCCGCAGCCCCGGCAGAAGCCCCCGAGCCCGCACCCGGCGGACCCCCCGCCCCCGAAGGCGGCATACCCGACACCGCGGCGCCCGGCCACGACCGGTCCGGCGCCTCGACCGTGACGCTCGGCCGGGTGAACGCCGACGGACGGGACGAGACCGCGGCCGCCGCGACGGCCGCGCCGCAGGGTGCGCCGGAGCGCCCGCGCCCGCTGCACGCCGAGGACCCGTACGGCACACCGCCGTACGGGGGTCCCGGCCCGTGGGCGCCCGCGCCCCCCGTCCAGCGCCCGGTCCCGACCCCGCCGCAGGGCACCCCGCTTCCCGCGTACGCGACGGCCGCCCAGGCCCAGGCCCCGGGCGCGACCTATCCCGGCCCGCCGCAGCCGCCCGCCCCCGCGGGCCCCGACGGCCCCTCGCTGACGAAGCCCGCGCCCGGCGGCCCCGAGCCCGCCGCGCCCGACGCCACCGAGACCACCGCCTTCGTCCCGCACCCCGGCGACGGCGGCCCCCGTTCCGCCGCAAGCCGCGCGCCCCTGGCCGCCGGCCCCGTCCCCGCGCCCGCACCGGCCCCCACCGGCGCGTGGCAGCAGTACGACCCCTGGAGCGCGCCCCATCACGGCGGCCCGGCCGCACCGGTGCCGCCCCCCGCCCGCCGCGGCCGCCGGGCGCCGCTGGTGATCGCCGCGGTGGCGCTGGCGCTGCTCGCGGGCGGTGTCGGCGGCGGTGTCGGCGCCTATGTCGAGCGCTACGGCGGCATCAACGACATCAAGCTTCCGCAGGCCGCGGACGACAGCGGCAGCCGCAACCCCGACAGCGTCGCCGGAATCGCCCAGCGGGCGCTGCCCGGTGTGGTCACCCTCCACGTACGGGGCAACGTCGAACAGGGCACCGGCACCGGCTTCGTCCTCGACCACGAGGGCCACATCCTGACCAACAACCACGTCGTCGAGCCGGCCGGGAGCCACGGCGAGATATCGGTGACCTTCAGCGGCGGCCAGACCGCACGGGCGAAGGTCGTCGGGCAGGACGGCGGCTACGACCTCGCGGTGGTGCAGGTCGAAGGCGTCACGGGCCTGCGGCCGCTCACCCTCGGCAACTCCGACTCGGTGCGCGTCGGCGACCCGGTCGTCGCCATCGGCGCCCCCTACGACCTGGCCAACACCGTCACCTCCGGCATCATCAGCGCCAAACAGCGCCCGATCACCGCGGGCGGCCAGAAGGGCGACGGCAGCGATGTGTCCTATGTCGACGCGCTCCAGACCGACGCCCCCATCAACCCGGGCAACTCCGGCGGCCCCCTGGTGGACGCCGAGGCGCACGTCATCGGCATCAACAGCGCCATCCGGGCGGCCGACACCACCGGCGGACCGGACGGCGCGGCCCAGGGCGGCAGCATCGGGCTGGGCTTCGCCATACCCATCAACCAGGCCAGGCGGGTGGCCGAGGAGCTGATCAACACCGGCCGGGCGACACACCCGGTGATCGGCGTCACGCTGGAGATGGAGTACGCCGGGGACGGCGCGCGGGTCAGCGACCACAGCAAGGACGGCCGGGCGGCGGTCGTCGCGGGCGGCCCCGGCGCCAAGGCCGGCATCCGGGCGGGCGATGTGATCACCCAGGTGGACGGCGTCCCGGTGCACAGCGGTCAGGAGCTGATCGTCAAGGTCCGCAGCCACCGGCCGGGCGACACGCTGACGCTGAGCCTCCAAAGGGGCGGAAAGGAGCGGACCGTTCGGCTGACGCTGGGCTCCGCCAGCGGCAACTGATCGTTTGCACCGTGTTGGCGCGGGCGACTCCCGTCCGACGCGGCGGGCCAGGTACCGTGATAGTCGGTCCGGCCCCTGTCCGGCCCCGGGCCTCGAAGGCCGCGGATTGACCCAAGGAGCTGCAAGGTGTTCTTCGACATAGGACCCCTCGAGCTGGTGGCGCTCGTGATCCTTGCGGTGCTGATCTTCGGGCCGGACAAGCTGCCCAAGGTCATCCAGGACGTCATGGGGTTCATCCGCAAGGTGCGGGCGTTCTCCGACAGTGCCAAGGAGGACATCCGCAGCGAGCTCGGCCCGGAGTTCAAGGACTTCGAGTTCGAGGACCTCAAGCCGAAGAACTTCGTGCGCAAACACGTCCTGGAGAAGGACGAATACGGGCTGAAGGAGTTGCAGGAGATCCGCAACGGCTTTGACTTCCGCTCGGAGATGGCCGACCTCGGTGACGTCGTGAACGCCCGCGACAGCGCCCCGGATGCCTCGACGCGCCCCTCGAACGGCGCACCCGCCGACCTCACGAAGAAACCGGCCGCCGTCGGCCGTCCCGACCTGGTCAAGAGGACCGGACAGGCCGCGTCGCAGGAGCGTCCGCCTTTCGACGCCGACGCCACCTAGTATGCCCGTATGCCCGGCTGTGTTGACGCCTATGGCTATGCTCCCGGTGTCCGGGGTGAGGTCGCCTGAGGGGGGCGGGCCGCCCACGAGGCAGGGCAACAAGGAGGCGCCGCGCAGATGGAGACGACGAGTCCGACACCGACCGATGAGGTGTCCGCCGACGTCGGCCGGAAGGTCGACGGCTATCTGCTGGCCGCGTTCCCGTGGTACGGCCTCGACGAGGCGTTCACCGGGCCACGCTGGCTGATGCAGGTCGGCGCGGCAGCGGACGGCACCGTCGAGCACGGGGCCACCGGGCACGGCCACGAGCCGACCATAAGGGCGGAGATCGGCAAGGACGAGGACCGGTTCGCGGTCGTCGTGACCGTCGCCAGCCGCCCCGTACGCCGCAGCGCCGACGGCACCGGCACCCTGGAGGCCACCTCGGTCTCCACGGCCGCCTGGCTCGCCGGCTCCGGGCTGCTCGCCCGCACCTGGCCCTCCCAGATGGACCGCGCGCTGCGCAACGACTGGCTCGACCAGCAGACCATGCTCGCCTGGGAGCTGGCCGACGACCTCGACGGCGAGAGCTGGAGCGAACTGACGCTGCCGGTCGACGGCGTGCCGATGCCGTTCCGCTACCGCGAGTCCGAGTACGGCTGGGTCCTGGCCGGCTCCTCGGGCGACGGCCCCGCCGGGGTGCACATCGGCGCGTACGGGCGCGGGATGAGCGCCTATGGTCTGGGCTTCTCCGTCGTCAAGGACATCACGGAGTACGACGGCTGACGGACGGTGCGTCCGACGGCCGACCGGGCCGGGGCGCACCGGCGCCGAAAGCCGACGCACAAAGGGGCGGACCCGTACGGGCCCGCCCCTTCGGCGTCGGGCGGGAAGCCTCCCGCCCGGCCTCAGAACTTGTTGCGCGGGGTGATCCCCAGCGACATCCCCGACAGGCCGCGCTGACGGCCGCCCAGCTTGCCCGCGATGGCGCGGATGGCGGAGCCGGCGGGGGAGTCGGGATCGGTCAGCACGACCGGTTTGCCCTCGTCGCCGCCCTCGCGCAGCCGCACGTCGATGGGGATGGCGCCGAGCACCGGCACCTGCGCACCGGTCGTCCGCGTCAGCCCCTCGGCGACCCGCTCGCCGCCGCCGGTGCCGAACACATCGACCATCTCGTCGCAGTGCGGGCAGGGCAGCCCGGACATGTTCTCCACCACGCCGACGATCTTCTGGTGCGTCTGCACCGCGATCGAACCGGCCCGCTCGGCGACCTCGGCGGCCGCCTGCTGCGGGGTGGTGACCACCAGGATCTCGGCGTTCGGTACGAGCTGCGCCACCGAGATGGCGATATCGCCGGTGCCCGGGGGGAGGTCCAGCAGCAGCACGTCCAGATCGCCCCAGTAGACGTCGGCGAGGAACTGCTGGAGGGCGCGGTGCAGCATCGGGCCGCGCCAGACCACCGGGGCGTTGCCCGGGGTGAACATGCCGATGGAGATGACCTTCACGCCGTTCGCCGACGGCGGCATGATCATGTTCTCGACCTGGGTGGGCTTGCCGTCGGCACCCAGCATCCGGGGCACGGAGTGGCCGTAGATGTCGGCGTCCACCACGCCGACCTTCAGCCCGTCCGCCGCCATCGCCGCGGCGAGGTTGACCGTCACCGACGACTTGCCGACGCCGCCCTTGCCGGAGGCGACCGCATAGACCCGGGTCAGCGATCCGGGCTTGGCGAACGGCACCTCGCGCTCGGCCGTACCGCCGCGCAGCGACGTCGCCAGCTCCTTGCGCTGCTCGTCGCTCATCACCTCGAGCTCGACACTGACGCCGGTGACGCCCTCGACCCCGGCGACGGCGTCGCGCACGTTGTTGGTGATCGTCTCGCGCATCGGGCAGCCGGAGACGGTGAGGTAGACCACGACGGCCACCGCGCCGTCGGCCGCGATCTCCACCGATTTGACCATCCCCAGGTCGGTGATGGGTCGGTGGATCTCGGGGTCGTTCACCGTCGCGAGCGCGTCGCGGATCGCGTCCTCGCTCGGGGCGCCTGTGGTCTCGGTAGCCATGCCCCGATGGTACGGCGCAGAAGCGCGCCTCCGGTAAGGCCGTCAGCGGTCGCGTTCGTCACTCTCCGACTCGACCATCTGCCGCAGTTCCAGGTCCCGCAGCAGGTCCTGGAGCTCGTCGCGGATCCAGTCGCGGGTGGTCACCTCGCCCAGGCCCAGTCGCAGTGCCGCGATCTCTCGGGTCAGGTATTCCGTGTCGGCGATGGAGCGCTCGTTCTGCTTGCGGTCCTGCTCCTGGGTGATCCGGTCCCGGTCGGCCTGGCGGTTCTGCGCCAGCAGGATCAGCGGCGCCGCGTACGAGGCCTGGAGCGACAGCGCCAGGGTCAGGAAGATGAACGGGTAGCTGTCGAAGCGCAGACTGCTGGGCGCGACGATGTTCCAGGTGATCCACACGATGATGGCGACGGTCATCCAGACGATGAACCGGCCGGTCCCCAGCAAGCGGGCGATCTTCTCCGACAGCCGCCCGAACGCCTCCGGGTCGTACTCCGGAAGGAACGTCCGGCGCGGTGCGCGCGGCACGTCCAGGCGCACCCGGGGCCGCTCGGCGGCGCCCCGCCGCACCGCCGAGGCGCCGTTCGCCCGCGTGCGGTCCCTGGCCTCCCGCTCCTCAGCGCCCATCGGCCGCCTTCCCCAGGTGCGCGGCGCCGGTCAGCCCGGCCGGGCCGGAGCCGTGCAGGCCGTCCTCGCGCCAGTCCTCCGGCAGCAGATGGTCCAGCACGTCGTCGACGGTGACCGCGCCCAGCAGGGCGCCGCTCTCGTCCACGACCGGCGCGGCCACCATGTTGTACGCGGCCAGATAGCTGGTCACCTCCGGCAGCGGGGTGTCCGGCGGAAGGGGCGGCAGATCGGTGTCGGCGATCGAGCTGACGAGGGTGAACGGCGGGTCGCGCAGCAGCCGTTGGAAGTGGACCAGGCCCAGGTACTTGCCGGTGGGCGTCTCGTCCGGCGGCCGGCACACATAGACCTGGGCGGCGAGCGCGGGGGAGAGATCCGGGTCGCGCACCCGGGCCAGCGCCTCGGCGACCGTCGAGGCCGGGCGCAGCACGATCGGATCGGTGGTCATCAGCCCGCCCGCGGTGCGCTCCTCGTACGACATCAGCCGCCGCACGTCCGCGGCCTCCTCCGGCCGCATCAGGCCCAGCAGCCGCTCCTTCTCCTCCTCCGGCAGCTCGGAGAGCAGATCGGCGGCGTCGTCCGGGTCCATCGCCTCCAGGACGTCGGCGGCGCGCTCCTCCTTCAGCTTGCCGAGGATCTCGACCTGGTCGTCCTCCGGCAGCTCCTCCAGGACGTCGGCGAGCCGGTCGTCGTCGAGCGCCGCGGCGACCTCGGAGCGGCGCTTGGGGGAGAGGTGGTGCAGTACGCCCGCGAGGTCGGCCGGGCGCAGCTGCTCGAAGGTCGCCAGCAGGCTCTCCGCGCCCTGCCCGTGCTCCTCCCGCGAGAAGCCGGTGACCGCCGACCACTCGACGGTCAGCGCCTCGCCCTTGCGGCGCAGCGCCCCGCCCTTCCCCTTGCGGACGAAGACCTTCTCGATCTCCCAGTCGCGTCGGGCCGGCAGCCGGGTGATGCCGATGTCCAGGACGGTGACGTCCTCGCCGGTCTCCACCAGCCGCACCCGGCGGTCCAGCAGTTCGCCGAGCACCAGCGTCTCCGACGTGCGCTGTTCGAAGCGCCGCATGTTGATCACGCCGGTGATGACGATCTGGCCGGACTCCACGCCCGTCACCCGCGTCATGGGGACGAAGATCCGGCGCCGGCTGATCACCTCGACGACCAGCCCGAGCAGCCGCGGCGGGCGCGCGCCGACCCGCAGCAGCGCGACGAGGTCCCGCAGCCGGCCGACGGGGTCGCCGTTGGGGTCGAAGACGGCGATGCCGGAGAGATGGGAGACAAAGACCCGGGGAGTGACCACCGCCATGCGCAGTGCCTCCCTTGCTCCCGTTTTCTCCCGTTACGTCACCTCGCGGAGGCTTCAGGCTAACGCGCCCGGATCGTCGGTGCCCCGCGGAGAACGGCCGGATGGCGGCCGCTCACCGCGGCCGCGCACACCGCCCGTCCGGCCGTACGGGTGTGCTGTCCACACCCCGCCGAAATCCGCGCACGTCCCAGGTACGCTGCCGTTCTGCTGTCGAGGTCACCCGCATCAGGAGGCAGAACCGACGTGACTGCAACCGCCCCGGGCCCGCGCCCCCGATCGCTGACCGGCCGCCGTCGCACGGGACGGGCGGCGCTCGTCGGTGCGGTGTGCGCGGCACTGGCCGCGGCGCTCGCGGGCTGCGGCAGCGACGACCCGGACGCCGGCACCAACGGCGTCGGCAAACTGCCCGCCGCCACGATCCAGGCCAAGGCCCGGGCGGCCGCCGGCCGGGCCGACACGGTCCATCTCTCCGGCACCATCGGCTCCCAGGGCCGCACCTACACGCTCGATATGCGGCTCGCCCCCGACGGCGCGAAGGGCGAGCTGGGCACCAAGGGGGCGTCCTTCTCGCTGCTCCGGGTCGGCCATGCGCTCTACCTCAAGGCGGACTCCGCCTTCTGGGCCGGCGAGAAGAACGGCAAGTCCGCTGCGGGCGGCGAGTCCGCGGCGGCGAAACTCGGCGGCAAGTACGTCAAGGTGCCCGCCGCCGACCCGGTCTACAAGCGCTTCAGCGGCTTCACCGACAAGGACACCCTGCTGTCCGGCCTGCTCGGGCTGCACGGCAAGCTCGCCACCGGGGACCACGGCGACGTCGGCGGCGTCCGCACCGTACGCCTGACCGCGGCCGCGGGCTCCGGCGGCACCCTGGACGTCTCGCTGGAAGGGACGCCGTATCCCCTGCGCATGCGCCGCGCGGGCGGCGCGGGCGTGCTCCGCCTGTCCGACTGGGGCAAGAAGGTCGACCTCGCCCTGCCGCCCAAGGACCAGGTCGTCGACTACGGTTCGCGGGTCTCGGGCCGCGGCTGAGCGCCCGCGCCGTCCACCGCCGACGTCCCGCCGGACCGGCCCTACCCCTTGCGTCCCCGCCGCAGCAGCTTGGGCAGGGCCGCCGGGATGGGGCGGCGGGTGAGCGCGGGAGAGGCCGGCGGGCGCGCGGCGTGCGACTCCTCCGGCATGCGGCCGGGGCGCTGGAGAGCCTCCCCCTCGGCCGGCTCCAGGCGCAGCACCCGGCATTCGCGGGCCCAGCGTTCGGTGAGGGTGTCCGCGTCGGGGGCGTTGGGCCGCTTGCCCTTGAGCTCCTCGACCGCGGCCCGCCAGGGCTCGCTGTCCGGGGCGAGCTCCACGACCCGCGCCTGCCAGGCGACCAGCCGGCCGCCCTTGTCCTTGCTGCGTACGGTGACCGTGGCCGGGCCACCGTCGGCCAGGCCGAGGTCCGCCAGCGGCTGCTCGCCGGGGCCGTCCCCCACCAGGCAGGCGGCGCCGTCGTGCCACAGATGCCACAGCGCCCGCGCCGGGCCGGTCGTACCGCGCACCCAGATCAGGCCGGACTTCTTGGTGGCCTCTTCGATGAGCGCCCGATCCTGGAGGGCCTGCGACACGGTCTGAGTCATACGTCTCAGCCTAATGGGCGGCCCCGGAGGCGTCCGGGCCCGCCCAGGCGCTGAGACGTACGGCCCCCGCCCGCGCGGGCGCACCGCTCAGAGCCAGCCGGCGCGCTTGAAGCCCCGATGGATGCCGAAGCAGATCGCCACCGTCACCAGCATCATCACCGGGTAGCCGTACTTCCACTGGAGCTCGGGCATGTATTTGAAGTTCATGCCGTAGATCCCGGCGATCATCGTCGGTACGGCGAAGATCGCCGCCCAGGCCGTGATCTTGCGCATGTCCTCGTTCTGCGCGACGGCGGCCTGCGCGAGATTGGCCTGGAGGATGGAGTTGAGCAGGTCGTCGAAGGACAGCACCTGCTCGTTGACGCGGGCCAGGTGGTCGGCCACATCGCGGAAGTACTTCTGGATGTCCGCGTCGACCAGCCGCATCGGCCGCTCGCTCAGCAGCTGCATCGGCCGCAGCAGCGGCGACACGGCGCGCTTGAACTCCAGTACCTCACGCTTGAGTTGGTAGATCCGCCCGGCGTCGCCGCCCTTGGCGGTCGAGCCCTTGCCGCCGGTCCCCTTGCCGTTGGTGCCCGAACTGAAGACGTCGATCTCCACCTCGTCGATATCGTCCTGCACCGCCCCCGCGACCGCCATGTAGCCGTCGACCACCTGGTCGGCGATGGCGTGCAGCACCGCCGACGGCCCCTTGGCCAGCAGCTCCGGGTCGTCCTGGAGCCGGTGGCGCAGCGCGCGCAGCGAGCCCTGGCCGCCGTGCCGGACGGTCACGATGAAGTCCCGCCCGGTGAAGCACATCACCTCGCCGGTCTCCACGACCTCGCTGGTCGCGGTCAGTTCGGCGTGCTCGACGTAGTGGACCGTCTTGAAGACGGTGAACAGGGTGTCGTCGTAGCGCTCCAGCTTGGGCCGCTGGTGGGCGTGGACGGCGTCCTCCACGGCCAGCGGGTGCAGCCCGAACTCCTGGGCGATACCGGCGAATTCGGCCTCGGTGGGCTCGTGCAGCCCGATCCAGGCGAAGCCGCCGCCGTCGCGCACCGACGCCATGGCCTGGGCGGGCGTGACGGGCTCGCTCACCCGGCGGCCCTCGCGGTAGACGCCGCAGTCGACGACGGCGCTGTTGGGGCAGGCCGGGGCGGCGGACTCGTAGCGGTAGGGGGTCTCGTCGCGGCGCCGGGAGGGACGGACGGCGGCACGCAGGTCACGGATCATCGACATGGCAGGCTCCTTCACGGGCCGGCCGCCAGAGAGGGGCGCGGGGCGCAACGCTGCCCGGAACGTGGACGTACGAGGCATCTTTGGCTGTACGTCCGCAAAGCGGGCGGCGCTCCGTGCGGTGACACTGACGGCAGTTCGCAGAACACGGAAAAGAAGAGTCGGAGGCGCTCTTCCGTCATCTACATCCGGCGCGAAGGAAGATCCGTGTTTCACCGCTGAGCGGGTGGGTACGGAAGCTCTCGGATCAGGAGATTCGCTGCGCGAGCGGGACGACGGGAGAACTATCGGTACTGCACGGTCGACTCGGATCCACCGCAGCCCCACCTCCTCCGGCCGGTCCCCGTTGGGGGACGACGTCATTCCCTGACCAGACGGCAAGGCTATCAGCCGTCTGAAGCGCAACGGCGCCGCTTTGCCTGTTCCATACGAAGAACGGACCCGTCGCGGTGGTGCCCGCGCGCACGGACTCCGGGGCGGTCCGTGCCAAGGCCCCGTCCTATGCTCGCCGCATGTCTGACGTTCTTGAGCTGGTCGAGGCCCGGCTGCGCACGGCCCTGGGTGCACCGGACGCGCGTGCCGCCGTCACCTTCCTCGGCACCGACCGTATCGAGGTGCTCCGCTTCGCGGACGACGGGGTGGTGCGCTACGCCACACTCGGGATGTCCGCCCAGCCCATGTCCGACCCCACGGCCGTGGTCGCCGACCCGCTGCGCGGCCCCCGCGCCGAGCTCGTCCTGACCGTACGCGGCGGCCGCGCCGACACCGACAAGGTCCTGCGCCCGCTCGCCGTGCTCGCCGCATCCCCGCAGGTCGAAGGCGTGATCGTGGCCCCGGGTGCCTCACTGGACGTGGGGGATCCGCTGTGGCCCGGCGCGCCCTTCACCTCGGTCCTGGTCGCCGAGCCCGGAGGGCTGGTCGAGGATCTGGAGCTGGACGAGCCGCTCGACCCGGTGCGGTTCCTGCCCCTGCTGCCGATGACGCCGAACGAGGCCGCCTGGAAGCGGGTGCACGGCGCCGACGCCCTCCAGGAGCGCTGGCTGCGGCACGGCACGGACCTGCGCGACCCGCTGCGCAGCGGCGTACCGCTGGACGACTGAACGGGGGCGGGGGCGGGGGCCGTTCGGCCGTACGGGTCCGACGCCTCGTGCCCCCGGTGCGGCGGCGGCCGGAACGGTCTCCGGGCAGGTGGTGGCGGGCACACCGGACGGGTGATCGTCCTTGACGTGGACGCGGCCCTGGAGGACCGTTGGTCCTTATGAGGGGCGAACCCAGTTGCCCGAAGTGCGGAGGCCGGGTGCGGGCGCCCGGTCTTTTCTCCGACTCCTGGCAGTGCGGCGTGCACGGCATCGTGCATCCGCTCCAGCCGGTCGTTCCGCCCAGCGTCGAGGCGCTCGGCGTCGTCGTGCACCGCGCACAGGTACCCGTCTGGATGCCCTGGCCCCTCCCCGTGGGCTGGCTGTTCACCGGCGTCGCCTGCGCCGGGGACGACCGCAGCGGCGGCCGGGCGACCGCGGTGGCCTGCTCGGGGCCCGGACCGCTGGGCGGCCCCGGTGAACTCCTGCTGATCGCCGAGGAGCTCGGCGTCGGCCTCGGCGCCCGCTACGCCGGGATAGACGGTCCCGATCCCGGCCTCCGGCTGTCCGTCGACAAACCCCCCAACGCCAAGGTGCTGGCCGCCGGCCGCCCGACCCCGATGTGGCAGGTCGTCGGCTCGCCCGACGACCGCGCGGTCTTCGCCGGCGAGGCGCGCGGGCTGTGGCTGTGGGCCATCGCCTGGCCCGAGAGCTCGGGCCTGCTGATGTACGACGAACTGGTGCTGACCGATCTGCGCGAGGCGGGCGCCGAGGTGGACCTGCTGCCGTGCGGTGCGCTCTCGCCGCGGATCCTGAGTTGAACGCAGCCTGAGCTGACCGCGCCCCGGGCCGGGCCGGCGGCGGCCCCTGTCCCGCCCGACAGGGACGTGTCCGGGCGGCCGGTATCCTTCTGGGGGCACCGCCCTGCGCTCTTTCCGAGCCGCCCGTGATCCCCGTCCGTCCCGCAGCAGTCTGGAGTCCGCGTCGTGCGCATCGATCTGCACACCCACTCCACCGCCTCCGACGGTACGGACAGCCCCGCCCAGCTGGTGCGCAACGCCGCGGCGGCCGGGCTCGACGTCGTCGCGCTGACCGATCACGACACCGTCGCCGGCCATGCCGAGGCGCGCGCCGCGCTGCCCGAGGGGCTGACCCTGGTCACCGGGGCCGAGCTCTCCTGCCGCATCGACGGGGTGAGCCTGCACATGCTCGCCTACCTCTTCGACCCCGAGGAGCCCGAGCTGGCCCGCGAGCGGGAGCTCGTCCGCGACGACCGCGTACCGCGGGCCCGCGCCATGGTCGGCAAGCTGCGCGAGCTCGGTGTGCCCGTCACCTGGGAGCGGGTGGCGGAGATCGCCGGTGACGGCGCGGTCGGGCGTCCGCATCTCGCCACCGCGCTGATCGAACTGGGCGTGATCGACACCGTCTCCGACGCCTTCACCTCCGAGTGGCTCGGAAGCGACGGCCGGGCCTACGTCGAGAAGCACGAGCTGGATCCGTTCGAGGCGATCCGGCTGGTCAAGGCCGCCGGCGGGGTCACCGTCTTCGCGCACCCGCTGGCCGTCAAGCGCGGCAGCTGCGTACCGGAGCGGGTGATCGGCGAACTGGCCGCGGCCGGACTCGACGGCATCGAGGTCGACCACATGGACCACGACGCGCCCACCCGCGCCCGGCTGCGCGGCCTGGCCGCCGAGCTGGGACTGCTGCCCACCGGGTCCAGCGACTACCACGGCAGCCGCAAGACCTGCCGCCTCGGTGACCACACCACCGACCCCGAGATCTACGGCGAGATCGTGCGCCGTGCGACCGGCGCCTTCCCGGTGCCCGGCGCGGGCGGCTGAGCCCCCGAGCCCACCGCCGTACCCCCGATACCCCGCACGGGCCCGTCGCGCGCCGCGTCCGCCCGTGATCCGCTCGTAGCACCACCCCCTTACCCCGCAAGGCCATCACCGTGTTCGACGTCGCCGTCTTCAGTACGCTCTTTGTCACCCTCTTCGTCATCATGGATCCCCCTGGGATCACCCCGATCTTTCTGGCCCTGACCTCCGGGCGCCCGGCCAAGGTGCAGCGCCGGATGGCCTGGCAGGCGGCCGCCGTCGCCTTCTGCGTCATCGCCGTCTTCGGCCTCTTCGGCCGGCAGATCCTGGGCCGGCTGCACATCTCCACCCCCGCGCTGATGATCGCGGGCGGGCTGCTGCTCCTGCTGGTCGCGCTGGACCTGCTCACCGGCAAGTCCGAGGAGCCGACCCAGACCAAGGACGTCAATGTGGCGCTGGTGCCGCTGGGCATGCCGCTGCTGGCCGGGCCCGGGGCGATCGTGTCGGTGATCCTGGCCGTACAGCATGCGCACGGCGTCGCGGCGCAGGTGTCGGTCTGGGCGGCCATCGCCGCGATCCATGTGGTGCTCTACCTGGTCATGCGGTTCTCGCTGGTGATCATCCGGGTGATCAAGGACGGCGGTGTGGTCCTGGTGACGCGGCTGGCGGGCATGATGCTCTCCGCGCTGGCCGTGCAGCAGATCATCAACGGCGTGACCCAGGTGATCCAGGCGTCCTGACCCCCGCAGGGACCGCAGACGCACGGCGCCCCCGTACGGACCGTCCGTACGGGGGCGCAACAGCTACGGCGTCACCGGGCGGCGGTGTCGGCCGGGCGGATGTAGATGCGCTGGCCGATTGCGGCGGCCTGCTGCACGATCCGGTTGACGGAGGCGGCGTCCACGACGGTGCTGTCCACGGCGGAGCCGTCCGCATCGTCCAGTCGCATGATCTCGAAGCGCATCAACGCTTCTCCCTTCGTCTGATCCTCCTGCGGAGAACGTGAGTGGTGCGGAGGGCGCGGCTTCGTTGCCGCGCTCCGTACGGGTACAACGACCCGCACCCCGCAATCATTCCCTACGCTAAAGAAAATTTTCGAGGAACTAAGTACCTGCTCGGGGGAGCGGTTGTGCCCATCGAGTGACGGCCCGGACAATGAGTCCGGTATGAACGACATAGGCCCCCCGGCCCCCGCCGACCTCGCCGCGCTCGCCTCCGGTATCGAGCGCACCAACGAGCTGCTCACCCGAGTGCTCGCCAAGGTCTCCACGACCCCGTCCACCCACGGGGTCTTCGTGGACGCGGGCTATGTCTACGCCGCGGCGGGACGGCTGGTCGCCCAAACGGAGGACCGCCGGGCCATCGAACTCGACGCCGAAGGGATCATCGAAGCCTTCATCGACAAGGCTCGGACGATCTTCCCCGACAGCCGGCTGCTGCGCGTCTACTGGTACGACGGCGCCCGCCGACGGATACACACCCAGGAGCAGCAGCACATCGCCGAGCTGCCCGACGTCAAGGTCCGGCTCGGCAACCTCAACGCCAACAACCAGCAAAAGGGCGTCGACTCCCTGATCCGCACCGACCTGGAGTCGCTGGCCCGGCATCGCGCCATCAGTGATGCGGTGCTCATAGGGGGTGACGAGGACCTGGTCTCGGCGGTGGAGGCGGCGCAGGGATACGGCGCGCGGGTGCACCTGTGGGGCATCGAGGCCGCGGGCGGCCGCAACCAGGCCGAGCCGCTGCTGTGGGAGGTCGACAGCCAGCGCACCTTCGACCTGGACTTCTGCAAGCCGTACGTGACCCGCCGGGCCGGGGTGGAGGGCGACGGCCCGGCCCTGTGCGAGACGCCGGTACCGGCCCGCGAGGACGTCCGCTTCGTGGGGGCACGGGTGGCCGCCCAGTGGCTCTCCGAGCGCGGCCGCGACTGGGTGGCGACGCTGCTGCCCGGCCATCCGTATCTGCCCGGCACCGTCGACCAGGAACTGCTGACCGCCGCGGAGGCCCTGTTGCGGCACTCGCTGCGCGGCCATGCCGATTTGCGGCGCGTGCTGCGGGATGGCTTCTGGGACCACGTGCAGGGTCAGTACTAGCCGCACCGGTCCGCTGCGCTTTGCCTGGGCCCCACGTTTTTGTCTTTCCCGCCGTAGGGGGTCCTCGCCGTTGCGCCTGCGGCGAGCTGGTTGCCGCTGCGCGGGGCTGTTCGGCTGCGGTACCGGACCTACACGGCTCCGCCGCTACGGCCCGGCACCTCCCCGTTGGTGGTGGGGAAAAACGGTGGGGGTGGACCACCGGCCTTCTTCCCCCCACCGTCGGGAGGGGCCGCACCGGAGGACGAAGTCTGCAGGGGCGGCACCGCGGCCGACAAACCACCCCAGCCCGCCGCAGGCGCAACGGCGAAAGACCCCGACGGCGGGACGGACGGCCGACTACGTGGAAAGCCAAAAACGGGTCAGCGAAGCCGCCGTGGCGGCTGAGCGTTCCGCATTGGGGGAGTGGCCGGCGCCCTCGATGACCGTGCGTCGGGCGGAGAGGCGACGGGCCATATCGTCCATCAGCGGCACCGGCCAGGCGTCGTCGGTGGTTCCCGAGACCACGTGCTTGGGCAGCGGCACGGCCGCCAGTTCCGCCACCCGGTCGGGTTCCGACAGTATCTGACGGCCTGTCACCATCAGCTGCTCGGGGACGGTATTGAGCCAACGGCGGCGCAGAAACGCGTCGATCTCAGGGGGGTTGGGCGCCTCCGGCGCATCGGCTGCGCGCATCGCCTCCCAGATGTCCGCCATCTCCAGCGTGCCGAGCGCCTCGATCAGCATCCGTACGCGCGTCTGCTGGGCCTCGGTGATGGCGGCCGGGCCCGAACTGAGGAGGGTGAACGAGAGGAACGGGGACGGGTCGAGGAGGATCGCCGCACGGGTGATCAGGCCGCCGAGGGAATGGCCCAGCAGATGGACCGGGCCGCCGAGGGCCCGGGCCTGGGCCAGGACGTCGAGGGCCAACTCACCCTGGGCATACGGGAGTTCCTCGCGCGGCCCGGGGGACTCGTGCTGCCCCCGGCCGTCCACCGCGACCACCCGGAACCCGGCCGCCGCCAGCGGTTCGAGCAGCGCGATGAAGTCCTCTTTGCTCCCGGTGAACCCCGGCACCAGCAGGGCGGTCCCGACCGGGGCGGCCTCGGGCCGGGCGTCGTGCACGGCGAAGACCCCGCGCTCGGTCTCGAGCCGGAGTGCACGAGCGCACGGGGGGAGCTTCAGGAGGGGCGGCGTGCTCATGCCGCGAGGCTAACGGACGGGCAGGTCCGGACGACACGACGGCCCGGGATGCACGACGGCCCGGCTCCCGCGGGGTGCGGGGACCGGGCCGTGGTGGTGGATGCGTCAGCTTTCCGGCGTGGCCTTGGCCGCGGCGACCTTGCGGGTCCGCTTCGGCTTCGCCTCGGCCCCGGCGTCGGCCGTCTTGGCGGCGGCGGTCTTCCGGGTGCGCTTGGGCTTGGCCGATGCGGCCTCCGCGCCGTCGGCAATGTCCGCGGCCGGCTTCGCCGCGGCGGCCTTGCGGGTCCGCTTCGGCTTCGCCTCGGCCTCGGATTCGGCCGTCTTGGCGGCGGCGGTCTTCCGAGTGCGCTTGGGCTTGGCCGGTGCGGCGTCGGTGCCTTCGGCGGTGTCGGCGGCTGCGTCCGTGGCGGCCTTGGCGGCGCCGCGGGTGCGGCGGCGCGGCGCGGCCTCGGCCGGTGCCTCCGCGGCGGTCGCGCCCTCGGCCGTGTCCACGGCCTTGGCGGCGGCGGCCTTGCGGGTGCGCTTGGGCTTGGCCGGTGCGGCGTCGGTGCCTTCGGCGCTGTCGGCGGCGGCCTCGGCGGGTGCCTCCGCGGTGGCCTTGGCGGCGCTGCGGGTGCGGCGGCGCGGCTTGGCCGGAGCGGTCTCAGCGCCTTCGGCGACGTCGGCGGCGGCCTCGGCGGGTGCCTCCGCAGCGGCCTTCGCCGCGCCACGGGTGCGCCTGCGCGGCGCGGCCGGTGCGACGGCCTCGGCCTCGGCCTCGGCGGTCCCCTCGGCCGTCTCCACGGCCTCGGTGGCGGCCTGTGCCGCCGGACGGGCGGCCCGGGTGCGGCGGCGGCGCGGCTTGGCGGGGGCCTCGGCCGGAGCTTCGGCGACCGGGGTGGCCACCGCGGCCTCGGAGACGGCCTCCGCGGCCTCGGGGGCCGTCACGGCCGCGGGCTGCGCGGCGCCGACGCGGGTCCGGCGGCGGCGCCGCGGCTGCCGCCGCTCGCCGCCCTCGGCCGCCTGCTCGCCATCGGTCGGCTCACCGGCGGGCGTCGCGGCGGCGGGCTCCAGCGCGGACCCGCCCCGGGTGCGGCGGCGCTGCCTCGGCGTCCGCGTGCGCTGCGGCCGCTCCTCCTCCACGGCGGCGCGGCGGCCGCCCCGGCCCCGGCCGCCGGTCTCGCCGAGGTCCTCGACCTCTTCGGCGGCGAGCCCGGCGCGGGTGCGCTCGGCGCGCGGGAGGATGCCCTTGGTGCCCGCGGGGATGTTCAGCTGCTCGTAGAGGTGCGGCGAGGTGGAGTAGGTCTCCTCCGGCTCGTCGAACGACAGGTCCAGCGCCTTGTTGATCAGCTTCCAGCGCGGGATGTCGTCCCAGTCGACGAGGGTGACCGCGGTGCCCTTGTTGCCCGCGCGGCCGGTGCGGCCGATGCGGTGCAGATAGGTCTTCTCGTCCTCGGGGGACTGGTAGTTGATGACATGCGTCACACCCTCGACGTCGATGCCGCGGGCCGCGACGTCGGTGCAGACCAGGACGTCGACCTTGCCGTTGCGGAAGGCGCGCAGCGCCTGCTCGCGGGCGCCCTGGCCGAGGTCGCCGTGCACCGCGCCGGACGCGAAACCGCGCCGGGCGAGCTGGTCGGCGATATCGGCGGCGGTCCGCTTCGTACGGCAGAACACCATCGCCAGGCCCCTGCCCTCGGCCTGGAGGATCCGGGCGACCATCTCCGGCTTGTCCATGGAGTGGGCGCGGAAGACGTGCTGGCTGATGTTGGCGACGGTGTGGCCCTCGTCGTCCGGCGCGGTGGCGCGGATGTGCGTGGGCTGCGACATGTAGCGGCGGGCCAGGGAGATGACCTGGCCGGGCATGGTCGCGGAGAACAGCATCGTCTGCCGCTTGGCCGGCAGCAGCTGGATGATCTTCTCGACGTCGGGCAGGAAGCCCAGGTCGAGCATCTCGTCGGCCTCGTCCAGCACCAGGCTCTTGACCTGCGAGAGGTCGAGCTTCTTCTGGCCGGCGAGGTCCAGCAGACGCCCGGGGGTGCCGACGACGACGTCGACGCCCTTCTTCAGCGCCTCGACCTGCGGCTCGTAGGCCCGGCCGCCGTAGATCGCCAGGACCCGTACGTTACGGACCTTGCCCGCGGTGAGCAGGTCGTTGGTGACCTGGGTGCACAGCTCGCGGGTGGGGACCACGACCAGGGCCTGCGGCGCCTCGGTGAGCTGCTCGGGCCGCGAGCGGCCGGCCTCGACGTCGGCGGGGACGGTCACGCGCTCCAGGAGCGGCAGACCGAAGCCGAGCGTCTTGCCGGTGCCGGTCTTGGCCTGGCCGATGACGTCGCTGCCGGAGAGGGCGACGGGGAGGGTGAGCTCCTGGATGGGAAAGGGGGAAACGATGCCGACGGCTTCAAGGGCCTCGGCGGTCTCGGGGAAAATCCCGAGCTCTCGGAACGTAGACAGAATCTTGCCTCTTCTGTGAGACGCGGCATGAGGCGGCGAAGGGGGTCGTACCGTGCCGTCGTACCTGTTCGTACGGGGGCCGACCTGAGAGAGCCGGATGGCGCGGGACCACTGCCAACGCTCAGGCGTTCGTGCCGCGAGCGGGTGTGCCTCCTGCTGTGCGTACCTCTCGTACGCGCCGCGGGGAGGGCGGTCGGTTGGAGCCGATCGGGCCACCGACCGGGCATCCGCTTTCGTGGAGAGACCCACCGACTCCTCGGCAGGTCCTTTATCACTCTACCCCGGATATCGCTCCGCATCCGAAGGCTTGTATGAGTGAGAAATACGTCACCCGCCGGCGCACCCCGGCGCGCGGGCCGTGCGGCCCGCTCATGCGCGCCTGCACTTGGTGGCTGACCAGGGCCTTACCGGAGCCGCCGGGCGGGCTATTGTGCCGGTCATGGAGACGCCTGACACCGCCGACGCGCACGCACTCACCGGGATCGCCGCCCAGGACTGGGCGCAGGCATCCGAGGACCCGCATTACCGGGCCGCCGTGATCGATCTGCTCGGCGCGCTCGCATACGGCGAGCTGTCCGCCTTCGAGCGCCTGGCCGAGGACGCCAAGCTCGCCCCGACGATGGACGACAAGGCCGAACTGGCCAAGATGGCCTCGGCCGAATTCCATCATTTCGAGCGGCTGCGGGACCGCCTCGCGCAGATCGAGGCGGAGCCGAACGAGGCGATGGAGCCGTTCGCCGCGGCGCTGGACGAGTTCCACCGCCAGACTGCGCCGTCGGACTGGCTGGAGGGCCTGGTCAAGGCGTACGTCGGCGATTCGATTGCCAGTGACTTCTACCGCGAGGTCGCCGCCCGCCTGGACACCGACACCCGCGATCTGGTGCTGGCCGTGCTCGACGACACCGGGCACGCCTCCTTCGCCGTGGAGAAGGTGCGCGCGGCGATCGAGGCCGACCCGCGGGTCGGCGGGCGGCTGGCGCTGTGGGCGCGGCGGCTGATGGGCGAGGCCCTCTCGCAGGCGCAGCGGGTCGTCGCGGACCGCGATGCGCTCTCGACGATGCTGGTCGGGGGCGTGGCCGACGGTTTCGACCTGGCCGAGGTGGGCCGGATGTTCTCCCGCATCACCGAGGCGCACACCAAGCGGATGTCGGCGCTGGGCCTCGCGGCGTAGCGCACCGCCCCGCGGGACGCGCCCCGCGGGTGCGCGGCACCCGGTCACCGCCGGCCTCCGGGGCCGCGTCAGGCCGTCCGGTGCCCCTTGAGGGGCGGGGCCGGCCTGACGCGGCCCCGGAGTCGCGGCGGGCGCGGGCGCAGCAGCAGCGAGAGCAGCGCCGCGCCCATGGCCAGCGCGGCGAGCAGCACCAGGACGGGATACCCGGGGCCCAGGATGGAGCGGGTCAGCAGCGCGCCGAGCAGCGCGGCGACCGGGCCCGTGGCCAGCGTCAGGGTGCGTGAGGGGAACCGGTCGGCGAGCCAGTGTGTGGCGGCCAGGGCGATGACGAGTCCGATGAGGACGGCGCCGAGCGCTTCCCAGATCATGGAGTCCCCTCCCGCGTGACAAGGCCGACAAGCGTGATGTCGCCGACCGGACGAACAATCCGGACGAACACGTCGGTTGTTTCCGGTCGTACCCAGCGGGCGGTGCGGGCAACCCTCCCGTGCGCCATGCGAGCGGACCGGAAGAACGGCGAAGGGCGGCGCCCGGAGAGAAAGATCTCCGGGCGCCGCCCTCGTGCGTTTCTCGGCGCCGCAGCGCGGCGCCCGCAGGCTCAG
Source organism: Streptomyces gilvosporeus (assembly GCF_002082195.1). Lineage (GTDB taxonomy): Bacteria > Actinomycetota > Actinomycetes > Streptomycetales > Streptomycetaceae > Streptomyces > Streptomyces gilvosporeus. Next base: position 5,958,142 of record NZ_CP020569.1, read on the forward strand.
AGCTGACCGAAACCGACCTTACGGGCGGTCGGCTCGCCGATCTCCACGTACGCCAGCCGCTCCGACGGGACCAGAACCTTGCGGCCGTGGTCGTCCACCAGGCTCAGCAGCGTCGCCTTGCCGCTGAGCGCATCGGCCACCGCGTTCTCGACCTCTTCGGCGGACTGCCCGCTCTCCAGAACGATCTCGCGGGGTGCGTGCTGCACGCCGATCTTGACCTCCACGGCTTATGTCCCTCCGACGGTCTGGGGGTCCCCCCGGCGTCGGAGGGACATGGTGCGCGGCCGTCCGCGCGGTACCCAGCACACATTAGCCCGGCTCGGGGACGTACAGGACGCCGTGGAACACGCCCGCAGCGAACATCATCGCCGCGCGGCACCCGCCGGTCAGTGCGTCGGCGGCTCCGCGCCGTGCAGCGGGAAACCGGCGATGCCCTTCCAGGCGAGCGAGGTGAGCAGCTGCACCGCGGTCTCGCGCGGCACCGAGCTCTCCGAGGACAGCCAGTAGCGCGCCACCACCTGGGAGACCCCGCCCAGGCCCACGGCCAGCAGCATCGCCTCGTTGCGCGCCAGACCCGTGTCCTCCGCGATCACCGCGCTTATCGCCTCGGCGCACTCCAGCGAGACCTTGTCCACCCGCTCGCGCACGGCCGGCTCATTGGTCAGGTCCGACTCGAAGACCAGCCGGAAGGCGCCGCCCGGGTCCTCGACGTAGGCGAAGTAGGCGTCCATCGTGGCCGCGACCCGCTGCTTGTTGTCGGTCGTCGACGCCAGCGCGGTGCGCACACCGTGCAGCAGCGCCTCGCAGTGCTGGTCCAGCAGTGCGAGATACAGGTCCAGCTTGCCCGGGAAGTGCTGGTAGAGCACCGGCTTGCTGACGCCCGCCCGCTCGGCGATGTCGTCCATGGCGGCCGCGTGGTAGCCCTGCGCGACGAACACTTCCTGGGCCGCGCCCAGAAGCTGATTGCGCCGGGCACGGCGTGGCAGGCGTGTGCCCCGCGGTCGCGCCGCCTCGGTCTGCTCGATGGCGCTCACGCTGCCTCCCAGAAGTTGTTCCGTACGCGGCCGGCACAAGAGGGTGCACCGCGCCCGCCATCGTACTTTTGGGTAACGCGGCTGTGCGTGGTCCCAGGCCAGAATTTCTGCCGGGGACCGCCGGTCGAAGCCGACATAACGGCCCAGGTCATCGGTATTCGTCTTCGTTGATCTCCACCACACGGGCCTGTTCGGCGAGATCCGCCTCATTTGCGGCGGTGCGGTCGGCGCCGGTCAGGGGTTCGTCGTGCTGCGGTGCGAGCTCGGCGTGCTGTTCGGCGGCGTCGCTCTCGGGCGCTTCCACGTCGAATTCCGTCATGTCGCTGTCGTCCTCAAACGTGTCCGGTTCGGTCGGATCGGCGGGCATGTTGGCTCCCTTTCTCGCACAGGGGCCGGGGCGGCTGCCCTTGATACGAGCCTAGGAGAGGGGCACCGGCAGCGCGATGCGGTGTGTGACCGCGAACACACAATCGGGGGCGTGATCGTCTCGTAACATCGACTGCATGTCTTCGACCGACTCGCCGGACACCCGTGCCACCGCTCCTACGGTGCCCCCGGCCGGGCCCGGGCCCCGGGCGGGCGCGGTGGAGACGGTGCGCTCCGTGGGCCTGTCGGGGCTCTCCCTGTCCGTGCGCGCTCCCGCGCCCGACGGCGAGGCGGCACCGGACGGCGCGGCGGCATCCGACGGGCGCGAGCCCGCCCTCTACGTCCACGGGCTCGGCGGGTCCTCGCAGAACTGGTCGGCGCTGATGCCGCTGCTCGCCGACCGGCTCGACGGCGAGGCGCTCGATCTGCCCGGCTTCGGCCATTCGCCGCCCCCGGACGACGGCAACTACTCCGTCGCCGCGCAGGCCCGCGCGGTCATCCGCTATCTGGACGCGACCGGCCGCGGCCCGGTCCACCTCATCGGCAACTCCATGGGCGGCGCCGCCGCGGCCCGGGTGGCGGCGGCCCGCCCGGATCTGGTGCGCACCCTCACCCTGATCTCACCGGCGCTGCCCGAGCTGCGGCCGCAGCTGACGGCGGTGCCCACCGCGCTGCTCGCGGTGCCCGGCGTGGCCCGGCTCTTCTCCCGGCTCACCCGCGACTGGAGCCCCGAGCGCCGCACCCGCGAGGTGATGGCCCTGTGCTACGGCGACCCCGCGCGGGTCACCCCCGAGGGGCTGCGCAACGCCGTCGACGAGTATGCGCGGCGGCTCCAACTCCCGTATTTCTGGGAGGTGATGGAGCGTTCCGCCCGCGGGCTGGTCAACTCCTACACGCTCGGCGGGCAGCACAATCCATGGCGTCAGGCCGAACGGGTACTGGCCCCGACGCTTCTCGTCTACGGTGGGCGCGACCGTCTGGTCGCGCCCCGGATGGCGCGGCGGGCGGCCACGGCGTTCCGTGGTTCGCGGCTGCTGATGCTGCCGGAGGCGGGGCACGTGGCGATGATGGAGTACCCGGAAGCGGTGGCGCGGGCGGTGCGCGAACTGCTCGATGCCCACCCCGACGAGACCGCCGATGCGGGCAGGAGCTGACACGCGCCGTGGGACGCCATAGCCGCCGGGGCCGGCCGGAGGCCGCAGACGATTTTCCGGGGACGTCCGGCCCCTCGGGCCCGCCGCACGGCACGGCCCCCGCGCCGGGCTCCGGCTCCGGCCGCCGTCGCCGCCAGGAGCCCCCTGGCGACCCGGCCGCCGAGGTCCGCAGCGGCCACCCCGAACAGCGCGAGCCCGGCGGCGGCTGGGGTGATCTCCCGGCGCCGCAGCCGCCGGACGCACCGCGCATCCCCCGCCCGCGGACGGCCGGGGCGCCGGGCACTCCGATGGGCGGCCGCGCCGCGCCGGGCGCGGTCCGGGGCGTCGTCGGCGGGCCGTACGGCGCACCGGGGCCGCGGGCGGAGTATGTCGACGCCTTCGACGACGACGTCTTCCGGGCCGGCGCCCCCGCCCCCGCGGCGGGCGCCCGGACCGAGGGGATACCGGCCGGCGGCCGCTTCACCGGACGGTCGGTGGTCTTCGACCGCGACGAGATCGATGCGCTGGACGCGGAGCCCGGATACGACGGGGACGACGCGGACGATCCGGCGGATCCCGGGGCGCCGGACCGCGCCCGTCCGGGCACCAAGGGCCGCACCGTCACCGGCGCGGCCGCCGCTGCGGTGACGACCGTGCTCGCCGTGGTCATCGCGGGCCAGGTCGCCGACCGGCACAAGGACGACGGATCGCCGCAGCATCCGGTCGGCACGGACCACGGCGACGGGGCCGACGGCGAGGCGTCGCGCTCGCACGACCGGCCCGCCCAGGACGCCAAGGCCGCCTCGTACACGACGCAGATGGCGCAGCGTTTCCCGCTGGATGCCCGGCTGACGGCCAGCGGGAAGTTCCAGCCGGTGGGCGGGGACGCCAAGGCGCCCGGCCACGGCAAGGTGCTGCGCTACCGCGTCGATGTGGAGCAGGGGCTGCCGCTGGACGGCGACCTCTTCGCCGAGGCGGTGCACAAGACCCTCAACGACGACCGCAGTTGGGCGCACGGCGGGGTGCGGACCTTCCAGCGGGTGGCGTCCGGCCCCGCCGACTTCGTCATCACGCTGGCCAGTCCCGGGACGACGGCCAAGTGGTGCGCCAAGTCCGGTCTGGACACCGCCGAGGAGAACGTCTCCTGCGATTCGGCGGCCACCAACCGGGTCATGATCAACGCCTACCGGTGGGCGCAGGGCGCCAAGACCTACGGCCCCGACAAGATGCTCGCCTACCGCCAGATGCTCATCAACCACGAGGTCGGCCACCGCCTCGGGCACAACCACGAGGCGTGCCGCAAACAGGGCGCGCTCGCGCCGGTGATGATGCAGCAGACGAAGTTCCTGACGACCGACGGGGTGACCTGCCGGCCCAACTCCTGGCCGTATCCGGCCGCCCGGTGAGCCCGGCGCGATGAGCACGCCGGGCGCCCGGTGGAGCGCGATCCGGTCGACACCGTGTACGGCCGCCCCGAACACCCCTGCACCCAGGGGCTGCCGGCGGCCGTGCCGGTGCGCGTTCCCGGCCCCGCCGCAGATCGGCGCGCACCGCGGGCCGCCGCCTGACAGGCACATAGCGCGGCGAAACGCCCCTAGGGGTGGAAAGTCACGCGCGTTCACCCCTTCCGGTGGCGCGATGGACAACCGTCCATCACGCCACCGGGCCGGTTGCATAGCTTCTTCCTGCAGGTGACGGCCATGCCGTCGGCCCAGTGACACCGACAGGAAGGGCGGGGTGCACTCGTGCGCATCGCACTGCTCACCGAGGGTGGCTACCCGTATGCGACCGGTGCGTCGCACGCGTGGTGCGACCGGCTCGTGCGCGGGCTCACCAGCCATGACTTCGCGGTGTACGCCCTGACCACCCACCCCCGCCAGGAGACCGGACACCCGCCCGCGCTGCCCGCCCATGCGCGCCTGGCGCACACCGCGCCGCTGTGGGGCGCCTTCCCCGAGGCGCACCGCCGGGCCGCCGAGGAACGCCGCGGCCGCCTCTGCAAACGCCGCGAACGGCGGCTGTTCGCCGAGCACTTCGGCGCCCTCGCCGCGGCGCTGACCTGGGAGCGTCCGCCCGGAACCGGCCCCGGCGACGGTCCCATGATCGACAAGGCGGACCGTTTCGCCGCCGGTCTCTACGGCCTCGCCGACCTCGCCCGCAGCCACGGCCGGCTGCCCCGCCTGCTGCGCTCCGAGGACGCCGTACGCATCCTGCAAGCCGCCTGCCGCGGCCCCCGCGCCCTGCCCGCCGCCCACGGCGCCCCGCTGCGCGATCTGCTCACCGTCACCGAACACCTCGAACGCGCCCTGCGCCCGCTCTCCCTGGACTGGTACGGACCGGCGCCCGGCGGCCTGGACGGCGCCGACCTGTGCCATGCCGCCGCCGGTGGCGCGGCCGCCCTCCCCGGGCTGCTGGCCAAACGCTTCTTCGGCACCCCGCTGCTGGTCACCGAGTACGGCGTACGGCTGCGCGAGCACTACCTCGCACGCGCCACAGCACCCCTGACCGCGCCGGTGCGCGCCCTGCTCGCCGCCTTCCAACGGGCGCTGGCCGCCGAGATCTACGCCCAGGCGGCGCTGATCACCCCCGGCAACACCCACGCCCGCCGCTGGCAGCTGCGCTGCGGCGCCGACCCCGCCCGGCTGCGCACCGTCTACGAGGGCATGGACGCCACCGCCTTCGCCGCCGTCGGGGACACCGCGGCCCACGACTCCAAGACCCTGGTATGGGTCGGCGCCCTCACCCCCGACAAGGACATCGTCGGCCTGCTGCACGCCTTCGCCGACATCCGCCGGGCCGAACCGGAGGCCGCCCTGCGCATCATCGGCACCACCGGCGGCCCCCGTTCGCCCGCCTACCGCGCCCAGTGCCAGGCGCTGGCCGCCCAGCTCTTCCCCGACGAGGCCGCCGACGACCGCACGGCCGGCGAGAACCCGGTCAGCTTCGAGGAGGTCGGCGAGCCCGACGTGCCCACGCTGGCGGACGCCTACGCCGCCGGTGCCGTCCTGGTGCTCTCCAGCGTCGTCGAGGGCTTCCCGCGCTCCCTGGTGGAGGCGATGTTCGCCGGTCGCGCCACGGTCTCCACCGACGCCGGAGCGGTCTGCGAGGTGATCGGCGGCACCGGCCTGGTGGTCCCGCCGCGCAATCCGCGTGCCCTGGCCGAGTCCTGCCGCGCCCTGCTGGCCGACCCCGGCAGACGCGCCCGGCTGGGCGCGGCGGCGCGTGCGCGGGCGCTCGAACTGTTCACCGTGGAGCAGAACATCGCGGCATTTCGTGGCATCTACCTGGAGCTGATCTCCCACGCCCCGGGGCGCCCGGCCGCCGCCGAAGGCGCACCGCGGCCGTTCGACAGCCCCGCCGAATCCCACGTCCCCGGCCGCTGGGCCGCGGCGCCCGTGGGACACACGCCCAGCTGGGCGGCGGGGGAGGAACGGACCGACGACGAGGAGATGGCCGGGGCGGCCGCCGCCCCGACCGCCGTCCCGTCCGCAGGGAGAGGAGAGGGATCATGACCGTGCCCACCCGCAAGGAGGCCGTCGCGCGCCCCGGGCGCCGGGGCCCCGCCGACCCCGTACGGGCCCTGATGCACCGCCACCGCGAGCTGTGCGAACACGCCGTCGACCCGCTGGAGATCGCCGCCGCCCTGGAGGACTGCGGCGTCACCGACCGCACCGCCGCCCGCTTCCGCCACCGCGACGTCTTCTCCCTGGCCGAGGAGCTCTACGCCCGCGTACCGCGCGTCGAGACCGGCCCGTGCCCGGTGGCCGCCGGGCACGCGCCCGTACCGCGCTCCCGGGGCGTGCGCACCGCGCTCCAGCTGCTGCCCGGCGCGGTGTGCGCCGCGGCCCTCGCCGCGTTCGCCGCCACCGCACCCGCAACTCCCCTGGCCCGCCCGGCCGTCGAGGCGGCCGGTGTGCTGCTCGTCGCCCTCGCGCTGCGGCTGGCCCTGCGCACCGGCCCGCTGCGGGTGCGCGAGGCGGGCCTGCCGACGCTGCTGGTCTGCTGGACCACCGGCCAGGCGGTCTACGGGCACTGGCTGCTGACCGAACTGCTCGGCGGCGGCCCCCACCTGCCGCTGCACCCCCGGGCCGCCGCCGCGAGTGTCCTGGGCCTGGTCTGCGCCGTCGCGCCCGCCGCCGGGTGCGCCCGCTGGTTCGCGGTGCGCGGCCGGCGCGGCCTGGCCGCCAGCCGCGACCTGGCCGAACTCGCCTCCCGGGTACGGCCGTTGCTCCTCGGTGCCACCGCCGCCTTCCTGGTCGCCCAGGTGGCGCTGCTGGCCGCCGCCCGGGCCGTCCTCGGCGGCACCGGAGCAAGGGACCTGGCCGCGGCCGCCGCCCTGGGGACGCTGCTGTTCCTCGCCCGGCTGCTGGCCGTCCACGGCTTCCGCGGCGCCGCCGCGACGGGCCTGGCCACCGCCGCCGTCCTGGAGGCGCTCGCCTGCGCCTCGGTGCTGCTGGCCCGGATCCCCCGTCTGAGCCCGGCCGGCGCCCCGGTGGAGACGCTGATCCGCCACGCCGGACCCGCCGCCGTCCCCGCCCTCGCCTGCACCGTCGCGGCCGCCGGCCTCCTCGCGTACGGCCTGCGCGCGCTGACCGGAGCCTGGGCGCACTCGCCCGCCGCGGCCACCGAGGCGGACCGGCCGTGACCCTCCCGACGTCTCCCCGCCCGCACCACCGAGCCCCCTCACCCCACGCACCACGCCCGGAGCGGCACCCCGACACGGCCGCCCGGTCCTCTTCGCCGCACCCCCCCACCCCCACGTGGCCCCCGCCCTGCGGGCGGACGCCGATCCCGCGGCCGAAGCCGGTTCACTTCCCTCGATCCGCCTTAGGAGCACGACCATGAACCTCCAGCCCACCGCACACCACGGGCACCAGGAGGCCGCACGATGAGGGTGCTGCTCATCGGCGCCAACGGCTACCTCGGCCGCTTCGTCGCCGACCGCCTGCTCGCCGACCCCGCCGTCCAGCTCACCGCGCTGGGCCGCGGCGACGACGCCGACGTCCGCTTCGACCTGGCCACCGGCAGCCCCGGGGCGCTCACCCGCTTCCTCGACGCCGTCCACCCCGGCGTGATCGTCAACTGCGCGGGCGCCACCCGCGGCGGCGCCCGCGAACTGACCCGGCACAACACCGTCGCGGTCGCCACCATCTGCGAATCCCTGCGCCGCAGCGGCTGCGGCGCCCGCCTGGTCCAGCTGGGCTGCGCCTCCGAGTACGGGCCCTCCCAGCCCGGCTCCTCCACCGCCGAGGACGCGGTGCCGCGCCCCGGAGGCCCCTACGGCGTGAGCAAACTGGCCGCCACCGAACTGGTCCTGGGCTCCGGCCTGGACGCCGTCGTCCTGCGGATCTTCTCGCCGGTCGGCCCCGGCACCCCGGCCGGCTCCCCGCTCGGCCGGCTCGCCGAGGCGATGCGCCGCGCCATGCAGTCCGGCGACAGCGAGCTCAAACTCGGCGGACTCGGCGTCCAGCGAGACTTCGTCGACGTCCGCGACATCGCCCGCGCCGTGCACGCCGCCTCGCTGTCCGCCGCCCAGGGCGTGGTCAACATCGGCACCGGCCGCGCCGTACGGCTGCGCGAGGCCGCCTCCGTCCTGGCGCGGGTCGCCGGCTTCGGCGGCGCCCTGCACGAACTGGACTCCCCGCCCGCGCGCCTGGTCATCCCCGGCCCCCAGGGCGGCCCCGACCACCCGGTGGAGCGGCCGCCGGCCACCTACCCCTACCCCGACGGCTGCGGCACCTGGCAGCAGGCCGATGTGCGCACCGCCCGCGACCGGCTCGGCTGGCGCCCGCGGATCGGGCTGGAGGAGTCCCTCGCAGACATCTGGATGGAGGCCGCATGTCGTATCTGACCACTCCCACCGGCCTCACCCGCGCCCCCACCGGGCCCGCCCCGCTCGGCGTCGGCGTCCCCGGCTTCGCCCATCCGCTGCTCGCGCCCACCGAATGGGCCGAGCTGCTGCGCTGCTGCCGGGGCGCCGGGACCCGGGGCGTCGCGCCCGTCCACTGGGCGGTGCTCGATGTCGCCAACGGCCCCGGGGCCCGGCCCGACCCGCATTGCCTGCCCGCCGTCGCGCGCCTGCGGGAAACCGGTGTCCAGGTGCTCGGCCACCTGGACACCGGGCGCGGCGCCCGTCCCTTCGGCGAACTGATCTCCGATGCGCACCGCTTCCTGGAGTGGTACCGCGTCGACGGCTTCTGGCTGGACCGCTGTCCCACGGACCGGACACTGCTGCCCGCCATCCGGAAGGCCGCCACCTGCCTGCGGGCCCTGCGTGAGGACGTCTATCTGGTCTTCGCCCACGGCAGTCACCCGTGCCCCGGCTACGCCGAGTCCGCCGACCAGCTCGTCACCTTCGCCGGCGCCTGGTCCGACTACCGCTTTTCGCAGGTCGCCGAGTGGACCGCCGACTATCCGCCGGAGCGGTTCTGCCATCTGGTGCACGGCGTGCCCCGCACCCATCTGGACGAGGCACTGCGCATCGCCCGCTGGCAGGGCGCAGGGACCGTGTACCTCACCGACCGCCGGTCCGCCGTGCCGACGGGCACCGTCGGGGATGCCTGGGAGTCACTGCCCGGCCACTGGGACGCATTCGTCTCGCGCATCGGAACAGGTGTCTCGGAATGAAGAAGCGCGTGGCAGTGTTACAGGGATGCTCCCCGCATCGGCGGGGACGGTCCCCGTACCGAAATACCGACCAACCCCTTTGATGAGGTCTCCGTGTCGCTGCCACCCCTGGTCGAGCCCGCAGCCGAGCTCACCGTAGACGAGGTCCGCAGGTACTCCCGCCACCTGATCATCCCCGACGTGGGGATGGCCGGGCAGAAGCGGCTGAAGAACGCCAAGGTGCTGTGTGTCGGCGCCGGCGGCCTGGGCTCGCCGGCGCTGATGTACCTCGCCGCGGCCGGCGTGGGCACCCTGGGCATCGTGGAGTTCGACGAGGTCGACGAGTCGAACCTCCAGCGCCAGATCATCCACAGCCAGGCGGACATCGGCCGCTCCAAGGCCGCGTCCGCCAAGGACACCGTCCTGGGCATCAACCCGTACGTCACGGTCAACCTGCACGAAGAGCGCCTGGACTCCACCAATGTCATGGAGCTCTTCGCCCAGTACGACCTGATCGTCGACGGCACGGACAACTTCGCCACCCGCTACCTGGTCAACGACGCCTGCGTGCTGCTGAACAAGCCGTACGTCTGGGGTTCGATCTACCGCTTCGACGGCCAGGCATCGGTCTTCTGGTCCGAGCACGGCCCCTGCTACCGCTGCCTGTACCCCGAGCCCCCGCCGCCGGGCATGGTCCCCTCCTGCGCCGAGGGCGGCGTCCTGGGCGTGCTGTGCGCGTCCATCGGCTCCATCCAGGTCAACGAGGCCATCAAGCTGCTCGCCGGGATCGGCGACCCGTTGGTCGGCCGCCTGATGATCTACGACGCGCTGGAGATGACCTACCGCCAGGTCAAGGTCCGCAAGGACCCGAACTGCGCGGTCTGCGGGGAGAACCCCACCGTCACCGAGCTGATCGACTACGAGGCCTTCTGCGGCGTCGTCTCCGAGGAGGCCCAGCAGGCGGCCGCCGGCTCGACGATCACTCCGCGGCAGCTCAAGGAGTGGATCGACGCCGACGAGAAGATCGACATCATCGATGTCCGCGAGCCGAACGAGTACGAGATCGTCTCCATCCCCGGTGCGCGGCTGATCCCGAAGAACGAGTTCCTGATGGGCACCGCCCTCCAGGACCTGCCGCAGGACAAGAAGATCGTCCTGCACTGCAAGACGGGCGTCCGCTCGGCGGAGGTGCTGGCCGTCCTGAAGTCCGCGGGCTTCGCCGACGCCGTCCACGTCGGTGGCGGCGTCATCGGCTGGGTCAACACCGTCGAGCCGGAGAAGCCGGTCTACTAGGCGAGGGTGACGCGTACGACGCGGTGACGCGCACGACGTGGTGCGTGCACAAGGCGCCGGTCCCGTGCGGACCGGCGCCTTTGCGTATCCCGGGTACCGCCCGGCTCAGATCTCGCCCTTGTGCGTCAGGTAGTTGAACGCCAGCCAGCCTGGCAGCACCGGAAGCCAGAAGGTCATCAGGCGGAACAGCAGGACGGCGGGCAGGGCCGTGTCGGCGGCCAGCCCCGAGAACGTCAGCGCACCCCACAGCGCACCCTCGACGGCGCCCACACCGCCCGGCGTCGGAGCCGCCGAGCCCAGCGCGTTACCGGCGAGGAAGGCCACCGCGACGCTCGCATAGCTGAGCTTGTCGCCGCCGCCGAACGCCCGGATCGAGGCGTCCAGGCACATCACGTTCGCCGCCGTCAGCAGCAGCATCCCGCCGATACCCATGATCAGCTTCCGCGGCCGCTGGAGGATGTCCAGCATCCGCGGCACCACACCCGCGAACAGCGACCGCAGCCGGGTGGAGACGAATTTGCGCAGTGCCGGGACGGCCGTCACCACCAGCACCAGCACGGCCACCGTCAGCAGCCCCGCGATGACCGTACGCGACGGCGAGATCTGCGGTGCGTGCTCGGTGCCGGTCAGATAGCCGAAGAGCAGCAGGAGCAGGATGTGGCTGCCCAGGCCGAACAGCTGGGAGGCGCCGACGCTGGCCACCGCCAGGCCCGACCGCACCCCGGCGCGCTGGAGGAAGCGGGTGTTGAGCGCCACCCCGCCGATCGCCGCCGGCGCCACCAGCTTCACGAAGTTGCCCGCGATCTGCGCGATCACCGTCCGGACGAACGAGACCTTCTCCGTGACGAAGCCCAGCAGGCTCATCGCCGCCGCGATGTAGGTCAGCGCGGAGAAGAACACCGCCACCAGGACCCACATCCACTGGGCCCGGCTGATCACATCGCCGAGGTTGAAGTTGGTCAGCTGCGACAGCAGCAGATACACCGCGAACGCCCCGGCGATCCAGCTGATCAGGATGCGCGGGCTCAGCCGCTCCAGCTTGGCCGGTTCGATCACGGCCGTCGGCCGCATCAGCAGCACCTGGCGGCGGATCTGGGCCAGCAGATCCTCCTCGCGGGCCTCCTCCGAAGCCTCTTCCAGGGCGCGTTTCTCGGCGTTCTTCGCGGCATGCCGCTCGGCCCGCAGCGTTCTGCGGTCCGGGGGGCCCGACGCCTCCCGGGCCTCGCGGGCCTCCTTGGCGGCCTGCGAGGCGGCCAGGACGGCCTCCCGCTCCCGCTTGGCGCGCTCGCGGGCCCGCTGGCGCAGGGTCGCGCGGGTGGTGCGGCTGAGCGCGATCGGCTGGAGCAGCGGCAGGCTGTCGGCGACCGCGTCCGGGCCGAGGACCTCCACGGCCGCCGCGACCGCCCGTTCGGCGCCCACCCGCAGCCCGCAGGTGGCCAGGAGCTGCGCGATGTCCATCCGCAGTACGAGGTCTCCGGCGGCGATCTCCCCGCCGCGCAGATCGGTCAGCACGATATTGCCGGAACGATCCACCAGCAGCGCATCGCCCACCAGTCGCCGGTGCGCGATCCGCCGCGACTGGAGCGACTGGACCTGCCGCCAGGCGCTGTGCATCAGCGCGTCGGTGATCTCCTCGTCGGCCAGCTGGTCGAAGGTGCGGCCGCCGATGTGCTCGTAGACCAGCATCACCGCGTCCGGGCCGAGCTCGGAGGTGGCGATCAGCTTGGGTGCCGCCGCGCCCGCCGCGATCGCCGCGTACGCCAGAAGCGCCTCCTGTTCGAGGGCCTGGCGCAGCGACTGGAGGCTGCGGCGCTGGTTGATGCCGCGCAGCGACAGCCGCCGCCACACCCGGTAGAAGAAGCCGTGGGCCTGCTGCTCGCGGTCGACGACGGTGACGTCGATGGGCGGGCCGTCCTCCAGCGTGACCAGGTAGCGGCGGCCGCGGTCGGGCTGCTCGGGGGTGGCCATGTCCTCGGCCCGCCGCGCGCTGACCGGATGGAACCCGACCCGGCGCAGCCCGGCCAGCAGGTTCTGGCCGGTGGGGCGGACGTTGGGGGAGCCGACGGCGTAGAGGGTGCCGTAGGCGACGGTCCAGCCGATCAGGACGGTGGTGGCGATGGCGAACGGGGTGGTGTAGCGCCCGACCAGTACCGCGAAGGCGTCCAGCAGCAGCACGGCCCACATCGCCACCCGCCAGCGCGGCCGGCGCGACATGCCCACCGCCGTCATATAGGCGATCACGGGTGCCAGATAGCTGTGCACCGGCGACGAGAGGGAGCCGTTCTCCAGCGGCTGGGTGAGCGCGGCCCGGATGGACGGCGGTGCCGCCTCGGCCACCCACAGGTCGGCGCCCAGTGCCACGCCGTGCGCCAGGACGGCCGCCAGCACACCGTCCGCGATCCGCAGCCCGTCCCGTTTGATCAGCCGCTCCACGGCGAACGCCACCGGGACGATCAGCACCGCGACGCCGGCGGTCAGCCCCGCCAGGTTGATCAGCAGCTCCGGGGCGGCCCCGAAGCCCTTGCCGATGTCGTTCTTCAGGCCCTGGGTGGTGCCGTGGGCGAAGGTGGCCAGCCCCAGGACCAGCGCGATCCCGACGATGCCGAGCAGCAGCCGCAGCAGGTCGGAGGGGCGGTGCACCCGCGCGGGCAGCAGCGGTTCGTCGCCGAAGACCTGGTCGACGTGGAACTCGCCGTGTTCGTCGGGGTGCACCTCGGCGCGGTGCGAGCCGGTACGGGGCGTGCCGGTACGGGGCGTGCCGCCGGGCTGCTTCGTGCCACCGGTGCGCTTGTCGTCGGTGCGCGCGTCATCCGTGCGCGCGTCGTCCTTGGGCTCCTCGTCCCTGGGCCGCGGCTCCTCCTCGTGCCGCGTGCGGGGCTCGGGGTCCGCGGCCGTTGCCGGCCTCTCGGACACCTGGGGTGGTTCGGCCTTCTTGATCGTGCTCGCCTTTTCCGTCGGCTGTGGGGCGCCGGCGGCCAGCGCGTCAGGGGCGCCCGCCTCCCGCGGAGGCGCCGCACCCTGCTGCTCGGCCGTCTCTTCTTGATCTCGTATCACCAGTCACCGTCCGGAAGATGGTGGCACGGCCGACCGCCGGCGGAGGGCATCAGGGTGCATTCCGGGGGTGCGGAAAGCGGAACCTTCTCCCTCACACCGCGTCGCCACCGCCGTGGCCGGGGGCCTCCACGGCGGCCCGGACCATGCGTCCGCTCCCATTGTCGGTGCCGTGCGGCAGTATGGACCGAATGAGTGGGACGGCAGACACGGGGGCGGACGAACCCGACATCCGGGCGGCCGCCGAGCCGCCCGAAGCGGCCGCACTTCCCGCGTACGCGGAGCGGGTGCTCGACGTCGCCGAGCTGATTCCGCCCGGGCGGGTGATGACGTACGGGGATGTGGCCGAGTGGCTCGAAGAGGGAGGCCCGCGGCAGGTGGGGCGGGTGATGGCCCTCTACGGCGGGGCGGTGCCCTGGTGGCGGGTGGTGCGCGCGGACGGTGCCCTGCTGCCCGGCCACGAGCTGCGGGCGCTGGCGCACTACCGCGAGGAGGGCACACCGCTGCGGGAGGCGTCGCGCGGCGCCCAGGGCCACATACCCCGGATCGATATGCGGCGGGCCCGCTGGGACGGCTCGTGAGCCGCCTGGCGTAGCGTCGCCTGGCACTGCCCGCACCCATCCCACCCCGATCAGCAACCCCACCAGGACCGGCGATCCACGTGAGCTCCTCCTCCTCGGCCGTCCCCGCGACGCCGCCGCACCGTGCGGCGCGGCGGACGGCCCCCGGCGCGTACCGGCTGGTGCGCACCCCGCCGGTGCCGGTGGACCCTCCTGCCTTGGACGCCGCCCAGCGCGCCGTGGTTGACCATCGCCACGGCCCGCTCCTGGTGCTCGCCGGGCCCGGCACCGGCAAGACCACGACCCTGGTGGAGTCGGTCGCCCGCCGGGTGGACGGCGGCACCGACCCCGAGCGGATCCTCGTCCTCACCTTCAGCCGCAAGGCCGCCGTGGACCTGCGCGACCGCCTCGCCGCCCGCACGGGCGCCGGCCGCGCCCCCCAGGCCACGACCTTCCATTCCTTCGCCTACGCCCTGGTGCGCGCCCACCAGGACGCCGAGCTCTTCGCCGACCCGCTGCGGCTGCTGTCCGGCCCCGAACAGGACCTCGTCGTACGCGAGCTCCTGGAGGGCCAGGCCGAACTGGCCGGCGCCGGCCGCGCCCGGGCCGGCTGGCCCGACGAACTGCGCGCCTGCCTGACCACCCGCGGCTTCGCCGACGAGGTCCGCGCCGTGCTCGCCCGCAGCCGCGAACTGGGCCTGGGCCCCGACGCCCTGGGCGCCTTCGCCCGGCGCACCGGCCGCCCCGACTGGAGCGCCGCCGCCGCCTTCCTGGCCGAATACCTCGACGTCCTGGACGGCCAGGGCGTGCTGGACTACGCCGAACTGATGCACCGCGCCGTCCTGCTCGCCGAGGAACCCCGCGTCGCCGCCCGGCTGGCCGCCGCCTACGACGCCGTCTACGTCGACGAGTACCAGGACACCGACGTCGCCCAGATACGGCTGCTGCGCGCGCTCGTCGGCCACCGGGGCGCGCCCGGCACCCCGGGTACCCCGGGCCGGACGCTCCTGGCCTTCGGCGACCCCGACCAGTCGATCTACGCCTTCCGCGGCGCCGACGTGAACGGCATCCTCGGCTTCCCCGAGGACTTCCGGCGCGCCGACGGCGCCCCCGCCCCGGTGGAGGTCCTGCGCACCTCCCGGCGCTCGGGCGCCACCCTGCTGGCCGCCACCCGGCTGCTCACCCACCGCATGCCGCTCACCCGCCTCCCGGCCGCGAAGGTACGGGCCCACCGCGAGCTGACCGCGGGTCGCCAGGGCGGCCGCGTCGAGGTGTACACCTACCCGACCCCCGGCACCGAACTGGACAACATCGCCGACATCCTGCGCCGCGCCCACCTGGAGGACGGCGTGCCCTGGCGCGAGATGGCCGTCCTCGTGCGCGCCGGAGGCCGTTCGATCCCGGCCGTGCGCCGCGCCCTCACCTCCGCCGGCGTGCCCCTCGACATCGACGGCGACGACCTCCCGCTGCGCCACGAACCGGCCGTCGCCCCGCTGCTGACCGCGCTGCGGGTGGCGGCCCGCGGGGTGCTGGCGGCGGATGCGGCCGCCGCCCTCGACACCGAGACCGCCCTCGACCTGCTGACCTCTCCCCTGGGCGGGATGGACGCCACCGACCTGCGCCGCCTGGGCCGCGCCCTGCGCGACGAGGAACGGGCCGCCGGCGAGGCCGTACCCCGCCCCTCGGACGAGCTGATCGCCCGCGCCCTGGCCGAACCGGAGCGCCTCGTCGCGCACGATCCGGCGTACGCCCGCGGCGCACAGCGGCTCGGCGAGCTGCTCCGTGCGGCCCGTGAGCTGCTCGCCGGTGGCGGCACCGCCGAAGAGGCCCTGTGGCAGCTGTGGGACCGCACCCCCTGGCCCGGCCGTCTGGAGCGCGCCGCCCGCCGCGGCGGCCCGGCCGGCCGCAACGCCGACCGCGACCTGGACGCCGTCGTCGCCCTCTTCGAGACCGCCGCCCGCGCCGAGGACCGCACCGGCGGCCGCGGCGCCCTGAACTTCCTGGAGGAGCTGGCCGCCCAGGACATCGCCGCCGACACCCTCACCCGCCGCACCGTCCGCCCCGACGCCGTACGCCTGATGACCGCCCACCGCGCCAAGGGCCTGGAATGGCACCTCGTGGTCGTCGCCGGCGTCCAGGAGGGCCTGTGGCCCGACCTGCGCCGCCGCGGCTCCCTCCTGGAGGCCGACCGCATCGGCCGCGACGGCCTGGCCGAACCGCTCACCCCGGGCGCGCTCCTCGCCGAGGAACGCCGGCTGTTCTACGTGGCCGCCACCCGCGCCCGCGAGCGCCTGGTGGTGACCGCCGTCAAGGCCGCTGCCGACGACGGCGAGACGCCCTCCCGCTTCCTGACCGAACTCGGCGTCACCCCCCAGGACGTCACCGGCCGCCCCCGCCGCCCCCTGTCCGTCGCCGCCCTGGTCGCCGAACTGCGCGCCACCACCGTCGACCCGGCCGCCGGAGAGGCGCTGCGCGACGCCGCCGCCAGCCGCCTGGCCAGGCTCGCCGCGCTGACCGACGACGACGGCCACCCGCTGGTCCCCGCCGCCGACCCCGACACCTGGTGGGGCCTGGC
Source organism: Streptomyces gilvosporeus (assembly GCF_002082195.1). Lineage (GTDB taxonomy): Bacteria > Actinomycetota > Actinomycetes > Streptomycetales > Streptomycetaceae > Streptomyces > Streptomyces gilvosporeus. The sequence goes on from NZ_CP020569.1 coordinate 5,974,760, forward strand.
CGAACCGACCCACAACGCCGTCCCGCTGCGCGACCGCGACCGGCCCGTGGTGCTCTCCGGCAGCGCCCTCGACCAGCTCGCCAACACCTGCTCCCTCCAGTGGTTCCTGGGCCGCGAGGTCAAGGCCGAGCCGCCCGCCACCGCCGCCCAGGGCTTCGGCAACGTCGTCCACGTCCTCGCCGACGAGGTCGCCTCCGGGCGCAGCCCCGCCGATCTCGGCGTCCTGATGGCACGCCTGGACTCCGTCTGGGACGCCCTCGCCTTCGACGCCCCCTGGAAGTCCCGCCAGGAGAAGGACACCGCCCGCGCCGCCCTGGAGCGCTTCCTGCGCTGGCACGTCATGGAACGCGACACCCTCGGCCGCGCCCCCGTCGCCAGCGAGCACGGCTTCGACGTCACCCTCGCCGCCGGCGCCTACGAGGTCCGCATCCGCGGCACCATGGACCGCGTCGAGCGCGACGCCCAAGGCCGCGCCTACGTCGTCGACTTCAAGACCGGCAAGCAGAAGCCCACCGGCCCGGAGGTCGCCCGCCACCCCCAGCTCGCCGTCTACCAGCTCGCGGTGCGCGAAGGCGCCGTCGACGACGCCTTCGACGGGCGCACCCCCGACCCCGCCGGCGCCGAGCTGGTCCATCTGCGCCTCGGCGCGCCCAGGAAGGAGGGCGGCGACGCCCTGCCCGCCGTCCAGACCCAGCCGCCGCCCGACGGGGAATGGATCGGCGAACTGCTCGCCACCGCCGCCGGCCGCGTCCTGGAGGAACGCTTCACCCCCACCTCCGGCAGCCACTGCACCCACTGCGCCTTCCGCGCCGCGTGCAGCGCCCAGCCGGAGGGGCGGCACCTCGTCGAATGAGCCCGGCCCGCGGCGCCCGTCCGCCGGGCCACCGCCCGGGGCGGGCCGGGGAGCGACCCGGCCCGCCGCGATTGTCAGTGCCGCCGGATACGGTTTTCGACGTGCCTCACCTCAGCGACCCCGAGCAGCTCAAGGAGCTCCTCGGCATCCCGTTCACGCCGGAGCAGACGGAGTGCATCACCGCCCCGCCCGCCCCGCAGGTCATCGTGGCCGGAGCCGGCTCCGGCAAGACGACGGTGATGGCCGCCCGCGTGGTGTGGCTGGTGGGCACGGGCCAGGTCGCGCCCGAACAGGTCCTCGGACTGACCTTCACCAACAAGGCCGCCGGCGAGCTCGCCGAGCGCGTCCGCGCCGCCCTGCTCAAGGCCGGTGTCACCGACCCCGACCCGCTCCCGCCCGGTGCCCCCGGGGGCGGCCAGCCCCCCGGCGAGCCCCGCATCGCCACCTACCACGCCTTCGCCGGCCAGCTCCTCAAGGACCACGGCCTGCGCATCGGCCTCGAACCGAGCGCCCGCCTGCTCGCCGACGCCACCCGCTTCCAGCTCGCCGCCCGCGTCCTGCGCGCCGCCCCCGGCCCGTATCCGGCGCTCACCAAATCCCTGCCGTCCCTGGTCGAAGACCTCCTCGCGCTCGACGCCGAGCTCGCCGAACACCTCGTGGACCCGGCCCGCCTGCACACCCACGACGGCGACCTCCTCGCCGCCCTCGACGGCAGCCCGCTCACCAACGCCGACCTGCGCAAGGTCCCCGAAACCGCCCGCGCCCGCCGCGAACTCCTCGGCCTCGTCGGCGCCTACCGCGACGAAAAACGCCGCCGCGACCTCCTCGACTTCGGCGACCAGATCGCCGCCTCCGCCACCCTCGCCACCACCCGCCCCGAGGTCGGCACGGCCCTGCGCGAGGAATTCCGCGTCGTCCTCCTCGACGAGTACCAGGACACCTCCGTCGCCCAACGCCTGCTGCTCTCCGGCCTGTTCGGCCAGGGCACCGGCCACGCCGTCACCGCCGTCGGCGACCCCTGCCAGGCCATCTACGGCTGGCGCGGCGCCTCCGTCGCCAACCTCGACGACTTCCCCCAGCACTTCCCCTTCCGCGACGGCACCCCCGCCCGCCGCTTCGCCCTCAGCGAGAACCGCCGCAGCGGCGGCCGCCTCCTCGACCTCGCCAACACCCTCGCCGCGCCCCTGCGCGCCCGGCACCACGGCGTCGAGGCCCTGCGCCCCGCCCCCGGAGCCGCCCGCGACGGCATCGTCCGCTGCGCCCTGCTGCCCACCCACGCCGAGGAGCTGACCTGGCTCGCCGACTCCCTGGCTCATCTCGTCCGCACCGGCACCCCGCCCGGCGAGATCGCCGTCCTGTGCCGCACCGCGGGCGATTTCGCCCGTATCCAGGGCGAGCTCGTCGCCCGTGACGTCCCCGTCGAGGTCGTGGGCCTGTCCGGGCTCCTCCACCTCCCCGAGATCGCCGACCTGGTAGCCGTCTGCGAGGTCCTCCAGGACCCCACCGCCAATGCCTGCCTCGTCCGCCTGCTGACCGGCCCCCGCTGGCGCATCGGCCCCCGCGACCTCGCCCTCCTGGGCCGCCGCGCCCGCACCCTCGTCCACCACGCCGGCACCCCGGGCGATCCGGCCGACGACCCCGACCGGCGCCTCGCCCAGGCCGTCGAGGGCACCGACCCGGCCGAGACCATCTCCCTGGCCGACGCCCTCGACACCTTCCTGGAGCCCGACGGCCCCGACGACGGTCTGCCCTTCTCCGCCGAGGCCCGCGTCCGCTTCGCCCGCCTCGCCACCGAACTGCGCGATCTGCGCCGCGGCCTCGGCGACCCGCTCATGGACGTCCTGCACCGCGTCCTCACCGCCACCGGCCTGGAAGTCGAACTCTCCGCCTCCCCCCACGCCCTCGCCGCCCGCCGCCGCGAAACCCTCGGCACCTTCCTCGACATCGCGGCCGGCTTCGCCGCCAAACAGGGCGGCGAAGCCCTCGACGGCGACGCCTCGCTCCTCGCCTTCCTCGGCTTCCTGCGCACCGCCGTCCAGTACGAGAAGGGCCTCGACAGCTCCCTGCCCGGAGGCGACAACACCGTCAAGGTCCTCACCGCCCACAAGTCCAAGGGCCTGGAATGGGACGTCGTCGCCGTCCCCGGCCTGGTCGCCAAGCAGTTCCCCAGCCAGCAGGCCCGCGAGTCCTGGATCACCCAGCCCAAGGTCCTCCCGCACGCCCTGCGCGGCGACGCCGCCACCCTCCCCGACGTCGCGGAATGGGACGCCCGCGGCCTGAAGACGTTCAAGGAGGCGATGAAGGACCACCAGGAGACCGAGGAACTCCGCCTGGGCTACGTCACCTTCACCCGCCCGCGCTCCCTCCTGCTGGGCTCCGGCCACTGGTGGGGCCCGAACCAGAAGCGCCCCCGCGGCCCGTCCGCCTTCCTCACCGCCCTGCGCGCGCACTGCGAGGCCGGGCACGGCGAGATCGAAGCCTGGGCCGACGCCCCCGAGGAGGGCTCCGAGAACCCGGCCCTCACCGAATCCGCCACCGAAGTGGCCTGGCCGCTCCCCCTCGACCCCGACGCCACCGCCCGCCGCCGCGCCGCCGCGGCCAGGGTCCGGGGGCATCTGGCGCGGCCCGCGGACCCGTTCACCGCCCCGGCCTGTGCTCCGGAGTGGCCGCCGCCCCCGGAGGACGGGGCGGCGGGGGAGCCGTACGGTCCGTATGACGAGCCCGATCCGGACGAGCCCGATCCGTTCGACGACGCCTCTTTCGATGGCGCCTCTGAGGATCCGTACGAGGGCCCGTACGACGACGCCTTCGAGGGCCCCCACCACGACCCGATCGACGACCCCCTCGAGGACCCCCACGACGCCCCGCCCCCCCGCATCATCGCCCAGCGCGCCGCCCCGCCCGCCGTCCTGGAGGAGGCCCCGCGCGGCCTCCTCCCCGAGGAGCGCCGCGCCGTGGCCTCCTGGGACCGCGATCTCGACGCCCTCGCCGATGAACTGCGCCGCGCCCGCCGGACGGTCCGCGACGTCCCGCTCCCGCCCTCCCTGAGCGCCACCCAGCTGCTCCACCTCGCCGCCGACCCCGACGGCTTCGCCCGCGAGCTGGCCCGCCCCATGCCCCGCCCGCCGCAGCCCGCCGCCCGCCGCGGCACCCGCTTCCACGCCTGGGTCGAATCCCGCTTCGAGGAGCTGACCCTGCCGCTGCTCGGCCCCGACGAACTCCCCGGCGCCGAAGGTGACGAGACGGACATCGCCGACGAACGCGACCTGGAGGACCTCAAGGCGGCCTTCGCCCGCACCCCGTACGCCCACCGCACCCCCCACCGCGTCGAGGCCCCCTTCCAGCTCACCCTCGCCGGACGGGTGATCCGCGGCCGTATCGACGCCGTCTACAAGGAACACGGCCCCCAGGGCGACCGCTTCGAGATCGTCGACTGGAAGACCACCCGCGCCCTGGCCCGCGGCCCGGGCGGCACCCTGCGCATCCCCGACGCCGACCCTCTCCAGCTGGCCGTCTACCGCCTCGCCTGGGCCGAGCGCCACGGCCTGCGCCCCTCCGCCGTGGGCGCCGCCTTCGTCCACATCCGCAGCGGGGAGATCATCCGCCCCCGCCGGCTGCCGGGCCGCGCCGGGCTGGAGCGCATCCTGCTCGGTGAGACCGCCGACCGGCACCACCCGGAGGGCCGATAGGCTCGGCCATATGAGCACCACCCCGGACAACGCCGTCCGCGCCTATGTCGCAGATCACCGCGGGACGTTCCTCGACGCCCTCGCCGACTGGTTGCGCATCCCCTCCGTGTCCGCCGACCCGGAGCGCGCCGGCGATGTCCGCCGCAGTGCCGAATGGCTCGCTGCCGAGCTCGCCGACACCGGCTTCCCCACCGCCGAGATCTGGGAGACCGAGGGCGACGGCCTGCCCGCCGTCTTCGCCGAGTGGCCCTCCGGCGATCCCAGCGCGCCGACCGTGCTCGTCTACGGCCACCACGACGTCCAGCCCGCCGCCCGCGAGGACGGCTGGCACACCGACCCGTTCGAGCCGCGGACCGTCGACGGCAGGCTCTACGCCCGCGGCGCCGCCGACGACAAGGGCCAGGTGTTCTTCCACACCCTCGGCGTCCGCGCCCACCTCGCCGCCACCGGGCGCACCGCCCCCGCCGTCAACCTCAAGCTCCTGATCGAGGGCGAGGAGGAGTCCGGCTCGCCGAACTTCCCGGCCCTGGTCCGCACCCACGCCGACCGCCTGGCCTGCGACGCCGTCATCGTCTCCGACACCGGTATGTGGGCCGCGGACACCCCCACCGTCTGCACCGGCATGCGCGGCCTGACGGACTGTCAGATAGACCTCTTCGGCCCCGACCAGGACATCCACTCCGGCTCCTTCGGCGGTGCGGTCCCCAACCCCGCCACCGAGGCCGCCCGGCTGGCCGCCGCCCTGCACGACGACGACCGCCGCGTGGCGGTCCCCGGCTTCTACGACGGCGTCATCGAGCTGACCGACCGCGAACGCGAGCTCTTTGCCGAGCTGCCCTTCGACGAGGCCGCCTGGCTGCGCACCGCCCACTCCCACGCCGCCCTCGGCGAGGCCGGCAGCACCACCCTCGAACGCATCTGGGCCCGCCCCACCGCCGAGGTCAACGGCATCTCCGGCGGCTATCAGGGCCCCGGCGGCAAGACCATCGTCCCGGCCGCCGCGCAGCTCAAGCTCTCCTTCCGCCTCGTCGCCGGCCAGGACGCGGACGCCGTCCAGAAGTCCGTACGCGACTGGGTCGCCGCCCGCCTGCCGGCCGGCATCCGCCACGAGATCACCTTCTGGGGCGCCACCCGCCCCTGTCTGACCCCGCTCGACCACCCCGCGCTGCGGTCCGTCGTCCGCGCCATGGAACGGGCCTTCGGCCAGACGGTCCGCTTCACCCGGGAAGGCGGCTCCGGGCCCGCCGCGGACCTCCAGGACATCCTCGACGTCCCCGTCCTCTTCCTCGGCATCTCCGTCCCCTCCGACGGCTGGCACGCACCGAACGAAAAGGTCGAGCTCGACCTGCTGATGAAGGGCGTCGAGACCGCCGCCCACCTGTGGGGCGATCTGGCGGAGAACTGGCGGCCCGGCACGGCCTGACCCCACGGGCCCCGCCCGTCCCCGCGCGTCAGCCGTCCCGACCCGCGCCCGTACGTAGCAATCACCCACGCCACAGGGGGAGTTGGAAACAGCAGTGACCACCTGGACCAACCACCACACCGACGACCGGCCCATCACCTTCAGCGCGCCGAGCGGAATCGACCGCTCTGCCCACCACCGCCTCGACGAGGCATGGCTCGCGGCCGCCTGGAGCCATCCGACGACGCGGGTCTTCGTGGTGTCCGGCGGCCAGGCGCTGATCGACGACACCCCCGACGGCCGCACCGAACTGATCATGACGCCGTCCTTCGAGGCGCCGCTGACCGAGGCCCACCGCTACTACCTCGGCACCGACGACGAGGGCGTCAGCTACTTCGCGCTCCAGAAGGACGCCCTGCCCGGCCGGATGGACCAGTCCGCCCGCCCCGCCGGGCTGCGCGAGGCCGGCCTGCTCCTCTCGCCCCGGGACGCCGGACTCCTCGTCCACGCCGTCGCCCTCGAAAACTGGCAGCGCCTGCACCGCTTCTGCTCCCGCTGTGGCGAACGCACCGTCATCGCGGCCGCCGGCCACATCCGCCGCTGCCCCGCCTGCGGCGCCGAGCACTACCCCCGCACCGACCCGGCCGTCATCATGCTCGTCACCGACGAGGAGGACCGCGCCCTGCTCGGCCGCCAGGTCCACTGGCCCGAAGGCCGCTTCTCCACCCTCGCCGGCTTCGTCGAGCCCGGTGAGTCCATCGAGCAGTCGGTCGCCCGCGAGGTCTTCGAGGAGGCCGGCGTCGTCGTCGGCGACGTGGAGTACATCGCCAGCCAGCCCTGGCCCTTCCCCTCCAGCCTGATGCTCGGCTTCATGGCACGCGCCACGTCCTCCGAGATCCAGGTGGACGGCGAGGAGATCGAGGAGGCCCGCTGGTTCTCCCGCGAGGACCTGCGCGCCGCCTTCGAAGCCGGCGAGGTCCTCCCGCCCTACGGCATCTCCATCGCCGCCCGCCTCATCGAGCTCTGGTACGGCAAGCCGCTCCCCAAGCCCTGACCGCACAGCGCCGGGGGCCGGGCCCCGTCACCGGGCCCGGCCCCCGACCGCATGCGGCGACGTGAGCCGTCTCACAGCCCGATCTTCTGCTTGACCTGCGCCAGGGACGGATTGGTCAGCGTGGAACCGTCCGGGAAGCGCACGGTCGGCACCGTCTGGTTGCCCCCGTTGGCCTTCTCCACGAACGCCGCCGACTCCGGGTCCTGCTCAATGTTGATCTCGGTGTACGCGATCCCCTCGCGGTCCATCTGCCCCTTCAGTCGACGGCAGTACCCGCACCAGGTCGTGCTGTACATCGTCACAGTTCCCGCCATGCGCCCCGCGCTCCTCACGTCTCGATGTCCCGAGGTCCCCGATGTCCCGAGGCCCCGGTTTCCCAACCGTCCCGACACCGTGCGCGCCGGGACGACCAGTGGGAGAACGCACCGGCCCCTCGGACCATTCCCGCCTCTTCCACAGCACCGTCCCGCGGTACGACCGGCCGCGGCGCCTGTGGACAACTTTCCCGGGCGTCCGTGCGGACCTGGCAGCATGGCGGGGTGACAGCAGCAACGCACTCCCCCCTCTTCCCGCGGGTCCCCGAGTCGGCCGATGCGGTGCTCGACGGGCTCGACCCCGAGCAGCGCGAGGTCGCGACGGCCCTGCACG